>DASTWW010000100.1:0-19824 GCA_035765755.1 Nocardioidaceae bacterium | reverse complement strand
CGGCACCCCTTGCCCGGGGCGGCTGCGTTCGCGCCGGGTGGGCAGTCCGCGCGGGACCGGGTTCGCGGCCACGTCACCGCGGGCCTGCAGATAGCCGAAGAACCCCGAGATCGTCGACAACCGGCGCGCCACCGTGCTGGTCGCCACCCCGGCCGGTTCCTGGCCCCCCGGGACCAGCTGCACCGCATCGAGGCTGTCGCGGCCGGTGCGCTGGGCGGTGATGAACCCCAGCACGTCGGCCGAGGTGACCGCTGCCGGCGGCTTGTCGACCACGGCGAAGAACACCCGCAAGTCATAGGCCGCGGCCAACACCGTGTTCGGGCGACACCGGCCCTGCAGGAACTCCAGATAGTCATCGACCAACGGCATTCCGAGCCGGACGACCGGCTCCCCGGCTGGCCCTCGAGAGCGGATCAGACACGGATCGAGCAACGACATCACGAACCCTCCAGCACCATCGACAGGCAGCCCCAACGGCTGATTGAAATGTGCTGAAAGATCACGTGCATAACAAGCAGATCCGGTTGGCCGCAGCGCACGCTATCTGCGCCAGATGAAGACGTTCTTATGCGAAACTGCTAAGGCGCACGGTGCAGTGGAGGGGGGATGCCGTGGTCGTCTCGTACATCGGAGCTCTCCTCTGCGCCAGCGGTGGGGCGGTCACTTACGCGGGCTTCCGCGCCCGGGGAGCAGTGGGCGGATCCGCGGCCGAGCGCCTTCGCCAGTCGTTGAAAACACCCACGCTCATGCTGGGTTTGGCCATGGTGTTGATTGGTGGCTTCCTCGTCTCCTGGGAGAGTGGCTGACGCCCGCGCCGGAAACGCCGCGTCACCTTCGCTCGTCTTGCCCTTAGATCGCGAGCTTGGACCACCGACTTCGGACGTGGCAGAGCTTCCCTCTCGGCGGCAGATCCGGTTGGCCGCAGCGCACGCTATCTGCGGCATGACAGGGCGTTGGCGCAAGCTATTCGAAGGGGCGAAAACTTACAGAAACCATATGAACCGCTGATTACGGGGCGGTGGGGACTTACTCTGGCGTTGACTGAGGGGAGGCCACCATGCCGCTTCGTTCAGCGGCCTTGCGGATGCAAGTCCTCGGGTTGGTCGTCGTTGTGGCGGCTTGCACGGGGAAGGCATCCCACCATGCTGGCCCGGCCCGTACTTCTCCGGCATCGGCTCCGTCTTCGTCGGCGACCGCGGCGCGGACGCTTCGGCAGGATCCCGACACGCTCTACACCGTCCCGTCCGCATTGCTGAGACCCATCCATCCGCACCCGCTGGCGACGGGGTGCGCAACTGGCCGTAACCACCCCGTGGACCCTGCCTTCGGTCCCGGACTTGGCCGCGGTCCTATTTACCCAGTTGTTGGCACGAAGGATGGCGTGGTGCCTGTCCAATTCCCTCCACCTGCGGACAGCGGCTTCGCCAACAGCGCCTTCAGTGGGCAGAAGATTCTCTGGGTTGGTGCTCCCGCCTACCGGGGACCCGTGCTCATTCGCGGCTACGCCATCGACGGCTCTCGGCACCAGGTCCGCTTCGGCGCAGCGATCCACCCATACGCGGCCATGCAGCTTCCTCCGCAGGGAGCCGACAGTGCTTGGACAATCCGGGATGGTTGGCGGAACTGGCCTTCCCTTACTCGTGTTAGCGCGCCGGGCTGCTACGCCTGGCAGGTCGATGGTCGGAACTTCAGCTATGAAATCGACTTCCGGGTGGTTCCCCAGCGCACTCAATAGGCGTTCCCGAGCGGCAGTGCGCGCTGTATGACCCGCGGTTTGGTGCACGCCCAGCGGCACTATGCCGGTGAACGGAATGCGCACATTGGCTCGACCGATCGGCGAGTCAGGTCCTGGAGGCCATGTAGGCGGCGAGGATGTAGTTGGGGTGTCGGTCGAGGTTCTTGCGGGCGCGGTCGTAGCGCATGGTGGTGCGTGGGTCGGCGTGGCGGGCGGCGATCTGCACGTCGCGTAGGTCGACGCCGGCGTCGAGCATGGTGGTGACGAAGGTGTGCCGGAGCATGTGGGGATGCATCCGAGGCAGTTTCACGCCGGCGGCCTCGGCGAGTCGGCGTAGTCGGCGGGTGGCGCAGTGCCGGTCCATCCGGGTGCCGCGGGAGGTGAGCAGGATCGGGCCGGTGGTCCGGTCGTCAATGGCTCGCTCCACCGCGCGGCCCACGGCGGGCGGCAGCGGGACGAGCACGATCTTGTCGCCCTTGCCGCGTACGCGCAGCACGCGGTGGCCGTGTTCCTCGCCGAGGTCCTCGATGTTGCTGCCGGTGGCCTCGAAGATGCGCAGGCCGAGCAGGCCGAGCATGGTGACGAGCGCGAAGTCGCAGCGGTTTGCCGACTGCTTCGCGGTGGTCAACAGCGCCTCGAACTGGAGGTGGGTCAAGCCCAGGGTCGGGGACTCGGCGGGCACGTTTGGCCTGCGGACGTACTCGGCCGGGGAGTGCTCGAGGACCGCGTCGATGACGCAGGTGCGGTAGAAGCCGGCGACCACGGACATGCGGCGTGAGACCGTGGAAGGCCGGAAGCGTCGGACTTCTTGGAGCCAGCGGAGGTAGAGCTCGATGTGCGGGCGGGTGGCTGCCAGCGGGTCCAGGCCGCGGGCCTCACACCAGGCCAGGTAGCTTCGCAGATCAGACTCCGTGTGGACGCGGGACTGGCCCTTGAACCGCGCCAGATAGGCGGCCACGGCCAAACGCCGCACGTGCGAAGTGGTGACGACGACACCGGAGACGGCCGGGCCCGGTTGAGAGATCTCCATCGCCTCAGTGCCGCGCCGCGACGCCCGTCAGTCAACGCCGTAGGAGATCCACCATCTGCGGCTGACCGTGCGCTCGCTGTACTCGACGCCAGCACTGAAGCGACACGTCCTAGGCTTGGAACATGTCCACCGACCAGAAGGCCATCTGGCAGCAGTACTACAAGGAACGCCGCGACGCGCTGATCTCCAAGGTCGAGGGCCTGTCGGAGTACGAGGCCCGGAAGCCCCGCACACCGACCGGAACCAGCCTGATCGGCATCATCAAGCACGTCCTCAATGTGGAGGCGGTGTACCTCGGCGCCACCTTCGGACGCCCGTTCCCTCACGTGGAGGAGCTGGTCGCCGAATCGACGTACGAAGTCGATCCGCAGGCCGACTGGTACGCCACCGCCGACGAGACCACCGCCGGCATCATCGACCTCTATCGCCGGGTCATCGCCCACTGCGAGCAGACCGTCGACCTGCTCGATCTCGACACCGTCGGCCACGTCCGGCACTGGGGTGGCAGGGAGGTCACACTGCACTGGATGCTTGTGCACAACTTCAACGACCTCGCGCAGCACAACGGCCAGGCGGACATCCTGCGCGAACAGGTCGACGGCAGCGTGGGGTGGCGGCAGCCGGGCGACAACGTGCCGGACGGGTACGACTGGCCGGCGTACGTCGCGAAACTGACCGGGCTCGCCGAGAGGTTCCGTGGCCAGCCTGCGAACGTGTCCGCCGCTCCAGATGGCCTGCGGCAGTAGTGCGTCTGCGAGCGCACGCACGGCGGCAGATCCGGTTGGCCGCAGCGCACGCTATCTGCGGCTACTAGTTCAGTGGCGAAGGAAGCCCAGAAAGGTCTCGAAAGATCGCTGGGACGCCGCGGCGCCATCAGTGGCCGAGGACAGCGGCACGCCGTTGGTAGCGGTTTGCCTGCGTGGGCTTCGAGCTAGCCGCGGGTTGTTTGGAGTTGATACCCGGTCGAGCGGTGACGCGGGATGCCGGCCGTGGGTGGCGGGAAGTGGCTGCCGAGGAGGGTGGCCGAGCTTGCGGCTGCCGCGTCGAGCAATCGGCGGCGACTGGAAACGGCCATGGCCGGGTCGACATCGACGCCACTGGTCAGGTCGGGGTGCGCGATCTGGATGGGGTGGTGGATCGCGTCGCCGGTGATGATGAGCGCCCCGTCTGCCAGTTCCACGGCCACCTGACCGGGCGTGTGTCCCGGCATCGCTAGTAGGCGGATCCCCGGCAGTACCTCAACCTGGTCGCGGTAGGGCAGAACGTCGAGCTGCCCACTGTCGCGGACCGGGTAGACGGAGTCGGCGAACAGTTGGCGTCGCGGCGGATCGAGGTCCTGGCCGGTCCAGAAGTCCCACTCGGCCTCGGTGGTGAGGTAGCGGGCGGTGGGGAATGTCGGAACCCAGTCACCGTCGAGCAGCCGGGTGTTCCAGCCGACGTGGTCGGTGTGCAGGTGGGTGAGGATCACCAGATCCACGGTCTCTGGCGCGAACCCGACCGCGGTTAGCCGCTTCAGGTAGTCCGTGCTGAGCTGGTTCCAGGCCGGGTTGGTGCGTGGCTTGTGGTTGCCGATGCCGGTATCGACCAGGATGCGGCGACCGTCGAGCTCGAAGGCGAAGGAGTGGCTGGACAGCCGCAGCGACCCGTCCACCGGGTCGGCGAACTGCGGGAAAAGCCAGGTCGTCTCCCGGATGAGGTCCGCGGAGGCGTCGGGCAGCAGCCACGAGCCGGTCTCGGCCGGAAGAGATGTCTCGTCGATGCGATGGACGGTGACGCCTCCGCGTGTCCAGCTGCACGCGTACCGGCAGTCATCCGCCCCGATGCTGGTGGGGTCGGGCTGTGACATGCAGTGAATCTCCCTGCGCGAGTCATTTGGGGTGCGAGGCCAGGGGTCTCGACCAGTTGAGCCGGCTCGACTGGCGAGCGCCGGCCCTTCGGGGTCGGGGTCGCCGAACAACCACGTTAGCGGCAGCCGCCCGCGGGCCGAGCTTTGGGCAGAACCGTGCGGAAGCCGGCCGAGTGGCGGTTCTGCACAGTCTGCTTCCAGGTGCGATCGTGCCGTCCGGGTTGCCCCGCAGCGGCGTTGCCGCGGCGCAAGACACCTACGGGAGCGCACCATCCCATGACTGCGCTTTCACTCTGCGCGGCAGACATCCGGACGCGTGGCACCGAGTCCGCATAGTCTCGCGTGGTGCGCATTGAGTCGAGTCCCGGGCGGGGGTCTGGTGGCCGGGACACGCCCGCTCCACTGCCACGGCTACCGGGACTTGAGCCCCCGAGGGGATGACCGTGCGCCTGCTAGCGGCCACCGTAGCCCGCGGCGAAATTGCGGGCGATGTTCACCAGCCAGGGAAGCGCGTCGAAGAAGAGCAGGTATGCCCCGTACACGATTGCGAACGCGAGCCACGCCCAATCCATGTTCAAGAGGCGTAGGACGGCTGCTACCGACAACATCGCCAGCAGGGGCAAGCAGTCATTCAACGCGCGGGCGACCCACGGCGGGTGCTCCGGGCCGGTTTCGATAGCCGGCCAGCGCGGACGCATACGGACTGCCCAGTCAGCGGCAGCACCAATACTGCGTCCAAATCGGTTCACGGCGCGCATTTTACCGTCCGGAAAGCCTGGAGGGAGGACACTGCGACAATCGCCCTCATCGCGCCACCGCGCTTTCCCTGTCGGCGGCATGTGCGTGAAAGTCCGTACAGCGCTGGGTAGAGGTGGGCAGTCGATTCGGGACGCTTCTTCAGACCATGAACGAAATGAGCCAGTTGGGCTATGTACAGAGGAACTCGATATGGCCGATTGTGGGGCTCTTCGCACGATAAGGACGGGGGATGCGGGATCTGCAGTTTACGCAAGCACAAGAGCGCATTGCGAAATCAGCCACGCGCCATCAAGCCAGGATCTGGGCGTTCTCATCTCCGCCACGCCCATTCGGCGCCGGAAGCCCGGGGCGGACCGGTCCTCCTGGAAACCATCCGGAGTGGACAGCGGAATCCGGATTGAAGCCACGCTGTCCATGCCTCTTCAGATCTCCTGATGGCGCTGCCACCGCACTCGGCCATTAGGTGTTGTCGTGGGCCCGGCCGCAACGAGGGCTCGCTGAATCTCGGGCCGCAATACCCGTACAGGCGTATGCAAGGTTACGCATGCGGGAATCGTTCACGCAAGGGGGAATGTCATGAAGAAATTGCGCCTGCCAGCGCTCCTCTCCGTGTTGGTCGCCATGGTCGTGGCTATCAGCTCGTTCACGATGGGTAGTGCCTCTGCGGTGCAGACGAGCTACCCTGATGTTGCTCCAGACCCGGCCGGCTACTGGTCATCGGAGCTGACTGCAACGGTCTACGACGACAACGGCAACCTGGTCGGAACGCAGACCTACGACGACTCGCAGATGGGGGACATTCAGTTGCCTATCGCATCGTCTACTGATGGCAAGTCAACCGGCAACCCGAACCAAGTCAGCCCTGCTGACTCGGGTACCTGGGGGACTTCTAACGCCAGCGGTTGTGCCAACGTTAAGACGACCAACACCTACCACACGTTGCTTGGCTTCACCGCTTTCAAGTTCGTCACGTATCTCAACTGGTGCTACAACCGTGCCAATCATGATGTCTCGAACGTCACGCACGACTGGGACCTGACGAACGTGGACCCGGAGTTCTATTGGCGCGGCTTCCAGGACCGTGACTTTGGCTATCAGAGCTGGAATGGCTATGCGGGCGCTATGTACCACGCAAAGTGGGTGGGTATGGTCGAGAACTGCGTGTTCCACTACGGATGCACGGGGATGAACTACCCGACCAACATCATGAACGGTCACAGCGACGGCACCATGTACTGGTTCACCAGTTAGGAGAGAGCAATGGCTCTTCGTCGTTCCACCGTCTTGTGGCTTCTGGTCCCCCTTGTGCTGTTCCCGTACCTGGTGGGACTGCTCGGTGGATCTGGAGCTGTCGAAACTGGCATCTGGCTCGGGCTTATCGTCGTGTGGCTGATCGCCCTGGCGTTCTCCACCAGGACGGGTGCGCCGTTGCCACCTCATGTGCGCAACATCATGATCGGCATCGTTGCCGCGGCCGCTATCGGCTTCACGTTGGCTGCGCTGCTGTCTCCTGGATCCACTGGATCAGTGGTAGGTCACTACACTCAGGGATCCGCGAACCGCTAACAGCTCGTGAAGGGCCCGACCCTCGCTCTTCGTGGGGTCGGGTCTCTTCATGAGTCGCCCGCCGCGGTGATGAACTCCGGATGAGTGGCGGAACGTTGTCGAGCTGTGTGAGGCTCCCGGTCGGACAAGCCTGCCGGGAGTCGAAAGCCTTGACTCCCGAACAGGCCGGCGCTGTGCTCACACCTGCACACACCCGGTCTGGTCGGCCACAATCACATCGTCGTGTCTGTGAGTCGCGCGCGGGATAGGCCGCGGCCGCGGCACCAGAGATCGGGACGGGCACCGTGAATCCGACATCGCGGCTCATGCGGGTAAGCCTGATGAGCACTCACTTGATGAGCACTCACTCTGTCATCGGCATGTCCGTGAAAGTTTCGGCTCGGTGCTCGGCACCCGTGTGGCACCGGCCCTGTGGCAGGGTCCGCTGCAAGACGCCTGCTGTCGCCAGGGTGGGCGGGACGGGACATGTCGGCGTCAGCGGTCCGGTCATGGGTGGTCTGACGACAGCAACGACACACTGCTCGTCGACATGCATCGATGAGACCCCGGTCAGCTTCTCCGGCGCCGACGATCGTCGACTCGTTGAGTTTCGCTTGACGCCGACTGACATTCGACCGATTCGTCATGCCAACGACTGTCGGCCTGAACTCGTCGTTTCCATTCGTTCACTTTTTGCGGCACGCATGCTACGAATGACGTGGATGGGTCGCCCCTGCTGGGGCGGCCCTCGACGCGTTTTCGGGGGCGCTGTTGGAAACGATTGGGGGCGGTGGGGCGTGCATGGTGGGTTGAAGGTCTACCGAGGCAACCCGGCCGCCGCGCGTAGCTATGTGGAGGCCGACCACGCTCGGGTGGACGACTACTACCTGGCCGAGGGCACCGGTCTGGCCGAACGGTTGGTCGCCACCCCCGAGGGCGGCGTCGTGGCCGCCGGCGCCCTGGATGGGGATGGCTATGAGGCGTGGGTCGCTGGCCTGGACCCCGCCAGTGGCGAGCCGCGGGGTCGGCTGCGGACGGACCCGAGTGCGGTGCGGTTCGTGGAGGTGGTGGTCAACGGGCCGAAGACCTGGTCGCTGGCCGCAGCGCTGGATCCGGAGATCGCCGCGGCGTATGACGCGGCGCAGGAAGGAGCCGCGCGGGAGATCGTCGGCTGGCTGGCCGGGCATGCGACCACCCGGGTGGGGCCGCGGGGTGGGCAGCTGCAGGTGCCGGTGGAACGGATCGAGGCCGCGGTCGTGCGGCACTACACGTCTCGGGCCGGGGACCCGCACCGGCATTTGCACTTGCAGGTCAACGCCCGGGTGTTCGCGGAGGGGAAGTGGCGGGGGCTGCACACGTTCGGGGTCCGCGACTTCATCGACGCGATCAACGGGATCGGCCATGCCGCGGTGATGTGTGACCCGCAGTTCCGCAGCGTTCTCGCCGCGCGCGGGTTCAGCCTGGACCCGGCCACCGGCGAGGTCGCCGAGCTGGCCGGGTACGTCGGGGTGTTCTCGGCGCGGGCCCGGCAGATCGGCGCCAACCTCGACCGCTACGAGACGGACTGGCGGCAAGCGCACCCGGGCGGGGTGCCGGGACCGGAGCTGCTGCGGGCCTGGGACCGCCGGGCGTGGGCGCAGGCCCGACCCGACAAGGTCGTACCGACCGACGGGGGCGAGCTGACCGACCGGTGGGTCGCCGAGCTGCACCGGCTCGGGTTCCGCGACCCCACCCGACCCGCACATCCGAATGCTTTGAAGCCGGGGTCGCTGGACCGGGACGCCGCAGTGACGGTGGTGCTGGCGCGGCTGGGTGCGCGGCGGTCGGCCTGGAACGCCGCCGACATCCGCGGCCAGGTCGAGCTGCTGATCGCCGGCGCCAACGTGGTCGCCGAGCCGGCGGTGCGGACCGAGCTGGCCGAAGACCTCACCGCCCGCACGGTGGCCGCCTGCGTGCGGCTGCTGGCCGAGGACGGCGCCCCGGAGCACATCCGCGCCTTGACGTCTCGGGAGGTACTGGCCGTCGAGGCTCACCTGACCGCCGCGTTCGCCGCCCGCGCCTCGGCCCCGGCCCGATCCGCGCGGATCCGCGGCGGACAGCTCGACGCGACCCAGCTGCGGGCCGTCGAAGCACTCGCCGGGACACACCGGCTCGTCGTGGTGGAGGGGGCGGCGGGTGCGGGCAAGACCGCCACCCTGGCGGCCACCCGAACGCTGCTCGCCCAGACCGGCCACCGGCTGGTGGTCGTCACGCCGACGCTGAGGGCAGCCCAGGTCGCCGCCGGCCAGGTCGGGTCGCGGGCGTTCTCCGCGGCCTGGCTGGCACGCCAGCACGGGTTCCGGTGGAACGAGGACGGTCAGTGGACCCGGGTGGCCACCGACCCACGCGCCGAGGCGCTGCTCGGACCGGGTGACCTGCTGCTGGTCGACGAAGCGGGCATGCTGGACCAGGACACCACCCGCGCCCTGCTCACCATCGCCGACCAGGCCGGCGCCCGCCTGGCGCTGGTCGGAGACCGACACCAGCTGCCCGCGGTCGGCCGCGGCGGCGTGCTCGACCTGGCCGCCCGCTGGACCCACCCCGACGCCTACCTGACGTTGGGGGCGGTGCACCGGTTCACCGACCCCACCTACGCGCGCCTGTCGCTGGCGATGCGCACCGGCGACCACCCCGACGCGGTGTTCGACCAGCTCGCCGACCGCGGCCAGATCGTGATCCATGCCGACGAGGCGGCCCGCACCGCCGCGCTGGCCGCCGCGTTGGTCGACCAGGCCGCGGAGACCGGTGCGCTGGTGGTGGCCGACACCCGCGAGCAGGTCGCCGACCTGAACGCCGCCATCCACGACCGACTCATCGCCGCCGGGCAGGTCGACGCAGCCAGGGGGCTCCTCACCGCGGCCGGCGAGCGGCTCTGTGTCGGCGACAAGGTGGCCACGCGACGCAACGACTACGACCTCGGCGTGGCCAACCGCGACACCTGGACCGTCACCGCCCTCGACGACGACGGCACGCTGCACCTGACCGGCCAGGCCGGCACCAGGGTCGTCCCGGTCGGCTACGCCGCCCAGTACATCGAGCTCGCCTACGCCACCACCTGCTACGGCGCCCAAGGCGAAACCGTGCCCACCGCGCATCTGGTGCTTGGGGAGCACACCGGCGCCGCAGCGGCCTACGTGGCGATGACCCGCGGCCGCGAGACCAACACCGCCCACCTGGTCGCCGACAGCCTCCAGGACGCACGCGGTCAGTGGATCCAGACGTTCACCCGGGACCGGGCCGACCTCGGCCCCGCCCACGCCGCCAAGCTCGCCGCCCGGGAGTCGGCGAAATACGCCAACGGCCGTCCCCTCGGCCGCAGCCGGTACGTGTCCCGCAGCCGTCGCCCGGCCTCCGCCCGTCCCGCCCCGGGCGCCGCCCGGGGCGGGTCGCCCCTCCCGACGCCCGCCCCCGCCCGTGACCCCGGGCGAGCCCCCGGAATCGGCTTCTGACCCCGTCCGCGATGACCGTGCCTGGAATCTTTACGAACTTTCGGCCGGGCGGGCCTGACCTGCGCAAACGTGACCGCCCGGGGTGCGCCCGTCCCCGAATCCGGGGGGACGGGCGAGCTCAGGACGGGCGGGAATTGGTGCGCCCCCTGCGGAGAATCGAAGGTGGCCACTCGGCGCCAACTTTGGACCTTGTGGAGAAGAAACGAAGTCCGCCGGACCCGACCGGTCCGGCCCGCATCCAAGAGAACCACCATGACCAACACCCAGAAGGCCCCCAGCCCGGCCCGCGCCACGGCGCAGAGGCCCTGCGCGCAGCAGGCCGCGCGACCCTATTGGGGGAACGTTGCCGACAGAGCCGCTGACCTGCGCAAACACCACTCCGCGGCCGACGTTCCCCCTGGCTACCGGCCGGTAGGGGGAACGAAGGCGGTAACGATGCCCGGGCACGCTGAACGACGAGCAACACCGCTGGACGGCACCAGACGCCGCCAACACCGACCGTACGGAGGAAACCGATGAGCAGCACCCGCAGAATCGAGGAGACCGACACCCCACACGCCCACGACGAACTACTGACCATGGCCGAGGTCGCCGCACTCGTCCGCGTACCGATCGCCACCCTGCGCTACTGGCGCCACCTCGGCACCGGACCCCGCGGCTTCCGCATCGGACGCTCCGTCCGCTACTGGCGCACCGAGGTCGCCCTCTGGCTCGAAGAACAATCTCGCTGATCCAGAAGCCTTCGGCTGAACCGAGCATCACGTGCCCGACATGAAGGAGCATGAGTGATGGCCAACATCCAGAAACGGGTCGGCAAGGACACGATCGCGTGGCGGGCCCGCTACCGCACTCCGTCCGGAGTGGAGCGGAACAAGACGTTCACGCGACGGGTGGACGCCGAGCGGTTCCTGGCCGCGATCGAGTCGTCGAAGAACTTGGGGTCGTACGTCGACCCGACCAAATCCAAGCTCACCGTGGGGGAGTGGGCGGTCCGATGGCTGGACCATCAGGCTCACCTCAAGCCCTCGACCCGCGAGCGCTACGCCGGCATCCTGCGTCAACACGTCGTGCCCACCTGGAAATCGGTTCGACTCGGTGACGTGACCCACTCCGACGTCCAGGCATGGGTGACTGCCCTGTCGAAGAAACGCTCGCCGGCCACAGTGCGCAAGGTGCACCGGGTGCTGTCGCTGATCCTGGACATGGCCGTCAAGGACGGCAGGCTGGCACGCAACGTCGCTCGGGGCGTGAACCTGCCGCGGCCCAGCAAGGAGGCGCAGCGCTACCTCACCCATGATCAGGTCGAGGCCCTCGCCAACGAGTGCGGACAGCCGGCCCATGTGAGCAAGCATCGGCGCCACGATGAGCGCGAGAACGAGACCTACCGCCTCGTCGTGCTGTTCCTCGCCTACACCGGCGTCCGGTTCGGAGAGCTCGCCGCGCTCCGCGTGCAGCATCTCGACCTGGCTCGACGGCGCGCCCGCGTCGTCGCCTCGGTGACCGTCGTCCAGGGGTTTGGCCTGGTCTGGGGAACGCCGAAGACCCACGAACGCCGAGAAGTGCCCATCCCGGCGTTCCTGGTCGACGACCTCGCCCGGCATGTCGAGGGCAAGTCTGCGGGTGACCTCGTGTTCACCGGCGTGCGCGGCGGAGGCCCCCTGCGCGCGGCGATCTTCCGGCGCGGCGGCTTCGACTCGGCCGCCGCAGCCATTGGTCTTCCCGGACTCCATCCGCACGAGCTGCGCCACACTGCGGCATCGCTGGCGATCGCGGCGGGGGCCGATGTCAAGGTTGTCCAGCAGATGCTGGGTCACTCCTCGGCGACGATGACGCTCGACACCTACGGCCACCTGTTCGACGACCGGTTGGACGAGGTCGGCGCAGCCCTGGACGCCGGGCGTACGGCGGCGCGATCGGCTGCACGCCAACAGCCTGACGCCACCGTCATCGACTTCGCGTCGCGCCACCGTGGCCGCTCCGACCCGACCCTGGAGCTGTGACCGGACTGGCTGATACCGCCCTCCGAGGGAGGGCCAGCCTCGGCGAGGCCCCACCTCGGGGCCTCGTTCTGCTGAGTCCGGGGGCCAAATGGGGGCCAAGCCGTTCGACCCCAGCGCCAGGGCCATGCCTCAGAGGCCGGGAAACGGCCTCTGACCTGGGCTTTTGCAAAGCGCCCCCGGTAGGATTCGAACCTACGCACCCGCCTCCGGAGGGCGGTGCTCTATCCCCTGAGCTACGGGGGCTCACGGGGTGCGCGACAGAGCGTACATGACGACCGAAGCCCGGGGTGAGCCCCGGGTGAGCCCGCGGGTGAGCGCCGGGTGAAACGGGCAGAACGGCGCCGATAGGCTGGCGCGGTGACCCCAGAAGAGCTCTCCGACTCCATCGTCCACGTGCTGCACGGCCTCGTCGAGGAGGGCGCGCTCGCGCTGCCCGGCGAGGTGCCGACCAGAGTGACGGTGGAGCGCCCCAAGAACCGGGCGCACGGGGACTACGCGACCAACGTCGCGCTGCAGCTGGGCAAGGGAGCCGGCATGGCCCCGCGCGATCTCGCCGGGCTCCTCGCGACCCGCCTGGAGCAGCTGGACGGGGTTGCCGAGGTCCAGGTCGCGGGCCCGGGCTTCCTCAACATCACCGTGGAGGCGGGGGCGCAGGGCATGGTCGCCGCGCAGATCGTCGCCGCCGGCCCGTCGTACGGCCGCGGCGAGGCGCTCGCCGGCCGGCGGTTCAACGTGGAGTTCATCTCCGCCAACCCGACCGGGCCGATCCACCTCGGCCACACCCGCTGGGCGGTGGTGGGCGACGCCATCGCCAGGGTGCTGGAAGCCGCCGGAGCCGACGTGACCCGGGAGTTCTACGTCAACGACCGAGGCAGCCAGATGGACAAGTTCGGCGCCTCCATCGAGGCCGCCGCGCTCGGACAGCCGGTGCCGGAGGACGGCTACCACGGCGACTACATCGCAGACCTCGCGAAGCAGATCATCGCGGAGAGTCCGGGCATCCTGGACCTCGAGGGCGCGGACCGCACCGTCGCGTTCCGGGAGGCCGGCTACGCAGACCAGCTGGCCGAGCAGCGGCACCAGCTCGACGAGTTCCGCACCCACTTCGACGTCTGGTTCTCCGAGCGCGACCTGCACGACAAGGGCAAGGTGCAGCACGGGCTCGACAAGCTGCGGGAGCAGGGACACCTGTACGACGCGGACGGCGCGCTGTGGATGCGCACCACGGACTTCGGCGACGACAAGGACCGGGTGCTGGTGCGCAGCAACGGGGAGCTGACCTACTTCGCCTCCGACACTGCCTACTACGTCGACAAGCGCGAGCGCGGCTTCGACGTCTGCCTGTACCTGCTCGGCGCCGACCACCACGGCTACGTCGGCCGGCTCAAGGCGATGGCGGCCTGCGCCGGCGACGACCCCGAGCAGAACATCGAGGTGCTCATCGGGCAGCTGGTCAAGATCATGCGCGGTGGCGAGGAGGTGCGGCTCAGCAAGCGGGCCGGCGCCCTGGTCACCCTCGGCGAGCTGATGGAGATGATCGGCGTGGACGCGCTGCGCTACACGCTGGCGCGCTACCCGTCGGACTCCCCGCTGACGCTCGACGTCGAGCAGGTCACCAAGCAGGCCAGCGACAACCCGGTCTTCTACGTGCAGTACGCCCACGCCCGGCTCGCCTCGATCCTGCGCAACGCCGCCGACCTGGGCGTCGCGCCGGCAGGTGCCGACTTCGACCCCGGGCTGCTGTCGCACGAGACCGAGGGCGTGCTGCTGCGCGCGCTGGCGGAGTTCCCGCGCGTAGTCGGCCGCGCTGCCGATCTGCGCGAGCCGCACCGAGTGGCCCGCTACCTGGAGGAGACCGCCGCCGCTTTCCACAAGTTCTACGACTCCTGCCGGGTACTGCCGCAGGGCGACGAGACCACGGAGCCGATCCACACCGCCCGGCTGCTGCTGGTGGCCGCCACGCGCATCGTGCTAGCCAACGGGCTGGAGCTGCTCGGGGTCTCGGCGCCAGAGCGGATGTGACCGTGCCGGTGCCGCTCATCTCAGGAGCCGGACGCGAGGCCGGTTGGTCGGACAGCCCCGGGGACGATGCCAGAAGATGGCCACGACGACGCCGGCCCGGAAAGGTGAGGCCATGACCAGCGACACGGCGCCGCTCCGGCTCGCGCTGCTCGGGTGTGGGTCGGTGGGCAGCCAGGTGGTCCGCCTGCTCCACGAGCACGCGGACGACCTCGCCGCGCGCGCCGGCGCCCCGATCGAGCTGGCCGGGGTGGCGGTACGACGGCCGGAGCTGCATCGCGGCGCGGAGGTGCCCGCCGACTTGCTCACCACCGACGCGGAGGGGCTGGTCCGCTCCGGTGTCGACCTCGTTGTCGAGGTGATCGGCGGGATCGAGCCGGCCCGGTCGCTGATCCTCGCCGGCCTGGAGAACGGCGCCTCGGTGGTGACCGCCAACAAGGCGCTGCTCGCCGAGGACGGCAGCACGCTGTTCGCGGCAGCGGAGAAGGCCAACCGGGACCTGTACTTCGAGGCGGCCGTCGCTGGCGC
The DNA here is from genome assembly GCA_035765755.1 of Nocardioidaceae bacterium. Classification (GTDB taxonomy): domain Bacteria; phylum Actinomycetota; class Actinomycetes; order Propionibacteriales; family Nocardioidaceae; genus DASSKA01. The sequence goes on along the minus strand of DASTWW010000100.1, from coordinate 4,874 downwards.
GATCCCGATCCTGCGCCCGCTGCGTGAGTCGCTGGCCGGCGACAAGGTGCGCCGGGTGCTGGGCATCGTCAACGGCACCACCAACTTCATCCTCGACAGGATGGACACCTCGGGCAGTGGCTTCGCCGAGGCACTCGAGGAGGCCCAGGAGCTCGGCTACGCCGAGGCCGACCCGACCGCGGACGTGGAGGGCTTCGACGCCGCGGCCAAGGCGGCGATCCTGGCCAGCCTGGCCTTCCACACCCGGGTCACCGCCTCGGACGTCTACCGGGAGGGCATCGCCGAGATCACCGCGGCCGACGTGGCGTCGGCGCGCGAGATGGGCTACGTCGTCAAGCTGCTCGCGATCTGCGAGCTCCTCGAAGGATCGGCCGGACCGGCCGTCGCGGCCCGGGTGCATCCGGCGATGATCCCGCGCTCGCACCCGCTGGCCAGCGTCCGCGAGGCCTACAACGCCGTGTTCGTCGAGAGCGACGCCGCCGGAGAGCTGATGTTCTACGGGCCGGGCGCCGGCGGCGCGCCCACGGCCAGCGCCGTGCTCGGCGACCTGGTCACGGTGGCGCGGAACCGTCGCGCGGACGTGCGCGGCGTGGGCGAGTCGACGTACGCCCAGTGCGAGGTGCTGCCGATGGGGGAGACCCGCACCCGCTACCACGTCGCCCTCGACGTCGACGACCGCGCCGGTGTCCTCGAGGCGGTCGCGCACGCCTACGCCCAGCACGGCGTGTCCATCCAGACGGTCCGCCAGGAGGGACGCGGCGACGAGGCGCAGCTGGTGGTCGTGTCGCACCGGGCCACCGACGCCGCGCTCGCCGCGACTGTCGAGGAGCTGCAGACCATGGACTTCGTGCACGACGTCTCGTCGGTGCTCCGGGTCGAGGGGGACGGCGAGTGAGCGCACCGGCGCACCAGTGGCGCGGCGTGATGGAGGAGTACGCCGACTGGCTCCGGGTGCCCGACGGCACCCCCGTGGTCACCCTACGCGAGGGCGGCACCCCGCTCGTGGAGAGCCGGTGGCTCTCGGAGGTCACCGGCGCGGAGGTCTGGCTCAAGGTCGAGGGCGACAACCCGACCGGCTCGTTCAAGGACCGCGGCATGACCGTGGCCCTGTCGGTCGCGGTGGGCCAGGGCGCCGAGGCGGTGGTGTGCGCGTCGACGGGCAACACCTCGGCGTCGATGGCCGCCTACGCCGCCCGCGCCCGGGTGCAGCCGCTCGTGCTCGTGCCGCAGGGCAAGATCGCCGCGGGCAAGCTCGCCCAAGCCATCGTGCACGGGGCCCGGGTGATCATGGTCCGCGGCAACTTCGACGACTGCCTGCGGATCTGCCGCGAGCTGTCCGAGCGCTACCCGGTCGCGCTGGTGAACTCGGTGAACCCGATGCGGCTGGAGGGGCAGAAGACCGCGGCGTTCGAGATCGTGGACTTCCTCGGCGACGCACCGGAGGTGCACGTGCTCCCGGTCGGGAACGCCGGCAACGTCTCGGCGTACTGGAAGGGGTACGTCGAGCACCACAAGGCCGGCCGCAGCACCCGGCTCCCGCGGATGCTGGGCTGGCAGGCGGCCGGCGCCGCCCCGTTGGTGGGAGGCTCGCCCGTCGCGGACCCGGAGACGGTGGCCTCGGCGATCCGGATCGGCAATCCCGCCTCCTGGCACCTGGCCGTCGCCGCCGCCGAGGAGTCCGGCGGCCGGTTCCAGGCCGTCACGGACGAGGAGATCCTGGCCGCGCAGCGGGAGCTGGCCTCCTCCGACGGGGTGTTCGTCGAGCCGGCCTCGGCCGCCGGGGTTGCCGGTCTGCTCAAGGACGTCGCCTCCGGCGTCGACCACCGGGGCAGGCAGATCGTGGTCACCGTCACCGGCCACGGACTCAAGGACATCGACACCGCGCTGTCCACCTTCACCGACATCGTCGACACCGTCGTGGAGGCCGACGTCGACGCGGCGGCCCGCGCCGCCGACCTGGCATGAGGACCCCGTTCGTCGAGGGGCCGGTGCAGGTCACGGTGCCTGCCACGAGCGCCAACCTCGGGCCCGGGTACGACGCGCTCGGGCTCGCGCTGGGCCGGTGGGACACGGTGACCGTTGAGGTCACCGGGGACGGGACGCGCGTCGAGGTGTGCGGTGAGGGCGAGGGCTCGCTGCCGCTGGACGACAGCCACCTCGTCGTGCGCGCCATGCGGCTCGGGTTCGAGGCGATGGGCGTGCAGCCCGACGGCCTCTGGCTGCGGTGCGAGAACACCATCCCGCAGGCACGGGGGATGGGCTCCTCGTCGGCGGCGATCGTGGCCGGCGTGCTCGCCGCGCGTGCCCTGGTCGCGGGCGGAACCCTGCTCATGGACGACGACGCGGTCTACGCGCAGGCCGCGGAGCTGGAGGGCCACCCCGACAACGTCGCGCCGGCGTTGTTCGGCGGGTTCACCATCGCCTACCGCGACAGCGAGCGGTTCCGGGTCGCCGGGGTGGCCGTCGACCCGCGGATCGAGGTCACGCTCTTCGTGCCGCCGTACCCGGTCGAGACGGCCGCGGCCCGTGCGATGCTCCCGGGCGCGGTGCCGCACGCCGACGCGGCCTGCAACGCCGGCCGCGCTGCGCTCCTCGTGGCGGCGCTCAGCGGTCAGCCGGAGCTGCTGCTCGACGCGACGGAGGACCGGCTGCACCAGGGCTACCGGGAGCCCGCGATGCCGGAGAGCCTCGCGCTGCTGCACACGCTGCGCGCGGACCGGATCCCGGCCGTGGTGTCCGGCGCAGGCCCGACGGTGCTGGCGTTCGTGGACGGCGCGGACCGCGACGTCGTACGCGCGAAAGCGCCGGCCGGGTGGCAGGCGCTGGCGCTGCCGATCGACCGGGACGGTGCGCGCACGCAGGTCCTCGGCGCGGAATAACTGACGCGGCCCGCCGGTTCTGCCCTTAAGACTCACCGGACCGGCAATGGTGCTAGTCTTCAGTTGCGCCCTTGGTCGGGGCCGGGACTCGCATACGACGGGTCCGGCGAGACCCACACAGGGTGTGACCTTCTTCCTAGAACCCTTCAGTTGAGCGTCCCGGCGTCGTTCGCCGGTACGCATCGAGCCGGTTCGGGGAAACCGCAATGAGAAAGGCCGTCGGACTCATTCGTCCCGGCCTGGACGTGGGAAGGACCTCACGTGTCGGAAGCAATCGAAGCAATCCCCGCCGAGAGCCCCGCTGAGGGTGGCACCGGCGGGACCAGGCGCCGTGGAGGCTCCGGGCTCAGCGGGATGCTGCTGCCCGAGCTGAAGCAGCTGGCCGGCGGCCTGGGTATCAAGGGGGTCGGGGGCATGCGCAAGAGCCAGCTCATCGACGCGATCAAGGCAGCCCAGTCAGGAAGCCAGTCGGGGAGCCAGGGGGGCAACCAGCAGGGCGCCGCGCAGGAGCAGCGCTCCAACGGTCGCACCCCGCAGTCCCAGGACCAGGCCGCCGCACCGGCGGCGCCGCGCCAGGAGGAGGCCCGCAGCAACGGCCGGGCCGCGCAGCCGGCGGAGAGCGGGCAGGACCGCCAGCAGGGCGAGAGCCGCGGGGACCGGGAGAGCCGGGAGGACCGCCGCGAGAACAACCGGGACAGCAACCGCGAGAGCCGCGACGACGGGAACCGGGGCGAGAGCCGCGAAGCCGGTGACCGGGACAACCGCGACAACCGGGGTGACACCAACCGGGGCGGCGACGGCCGGGACAACCGCAACCACGACGACGACCGTGGCGGCAGCGGCAGCAGCCGCCGCAACCGGCGCCGCCGGGGCCGGGACCGCGACCGCAGCGGCAGCACCAGCAACTACCGCGACCGGCGCCGGGACCGCGACGACGGCGAGCCGCAGATCAACGAGGACGACGTCCTGGTGCCCACGGCGGGCATCTTGGACGTGCTGGACAACTACGCGTTCGTCCGCACCACCGGCTACCTGCCCGGACCGGACGACGTCTACGTGTCGCTTTCCATGGTCCGTAAGTACGCCCTGCGCCGCGGGGACGCGATCACCGGCCAGGTGCGCCAGCCCCGTGAGGGCGAGCGCAAGGAGAAGTTCAACCCGCTGGTGCGCCTCGACACCGTGAACGGCGCGGACCTCGAGGCCGCCCGGCACCGGGTGGAGTTCTCCAAGCTCACCCCGCTGTACCCCTCCGAGCGGCTGCGCCTGGAGACCGAGTCGACCAACCTGATCGGCCGGGTCATCGACATCGCCGCGCCGATCGGCAAGGGCCAGCGTGGTCTGATCGTCTCGCCCGCCAAGGCCGGCAAGACGATGATCATGCAGTCCATCGCCAACTCGATCACCACCAACAACCCCGAGTGCCACCTGATGGTGGTGCTGGTGGACGAGCGCCCTGAGGAGGTCACCGACTTCCAGCGCTCGGTCAAGGGCGAGGTCATCTCCTCGACGTTCGACCGACCGGCCAGCGACCACACCGCGGTCGCGGAGCTCGCGATCGAGCGGGCCAAGCGGCTGGTCGAGCTCGGCCACGACGTGGTCGTGCTGCTCGACGGCATCACCCGCCTGGGGCGTGCCTACAACCTGGCCGCTCCGGCCAGCGGCCGCATCCTCTCCGGTGGAGTGGACTCCGCGGCGCTCTACCCGCCGAAGCGGTTCTTCGGGGCGGCCCGCAACATCGAGGACGGCGGTTCGCTGACCATCCTGGCCACCGCGCTGATCGAGAGCGGCTCGAAGATGGACGAGGTGATCTTCGAGGAGTTCAAGGGCACCGGCAACATGGAGATCCGGCTGCGCCGCGACTTCGCGGACAAGCGGATCTTCCCGGCCATCGACGCGGTGCAGTCGGGCACCCGGCGCGAGGAGCTGCTCATCAACAAGGAGGAGCTCTCCATCATCTGGAAGCTTCGCCGGGTGCTCTCCGGCCTCGACGGGCAG
>DASTWW010000099.1:0-27795 GCA_035765755.1 Nocardioidaceae bacterium | reverse complement strand
CGTGGCGCCGTCGGTGCAGGTGACCTACACCGCCCGGTTCCGGGTCGGCGGCGGGGCCTGGCAGCAGATCCCCGGCACCGTCACCGTCGACGGCCCACCGACCACCCTGGCCGTGGTCGAGGGCACCGGGGTGCTGTCAGGGGAGCACTAGTAGCTCTCGTTGATCGAGCTCACCCAGTCCGACTTCAGCCCGAACAGAGCGCGCATCTGGTCGGACTTGTGCGTGATGGTGTCCGCCTGGCCGTCCACGGAGATCGCCGTCACCGACTCCATCGCCCCGCCGTCGTACGACGCGCTGATGCGCAGCGCGTGCACCGGGAAGCCGAAGACCCGTCGGACCCGGGCCTGGGACAGCGTCGTCGTCCAGGAGGCGTTCGGGTTGTTCGACGCGAGTGACCACGGGTCGTTCACCGACTGCAGGTAGGGCACCGTCGCCGACCAGACGTCCTGGCTGTTGAGCGTGTGCCCGCCAGAGGAGGAGAAGTAGTACGTCGACGCGAGCTGACCGTCGTAGGTCACCACCTGGCCGGTCGTGCCGCGGACCGCGGAGACCCACCGCTGCCCGTAGTAGGCGCCGCTGCCCTCGCTCTCCTTGGCCCAGCCGGTGTAGTTCTGGTCGATCACCGAGTTGCGCAGGTTGCAGTGACACCCGTCGCGCAGCGCCGCGCCGTCCTTGAGGGCGTAGGTGCGCGCGATGATCGCCTGCGCCTGCAGCGCGGCCGGCTCCCACGAGGACGGCATCTCGGCGACCCCGAGCAGGTAGCTCTCCAGGTGCTGGCGCACCACGTCGTTGACCCGGCTGCTGCCGTAGGGGAAGACCAGCAGCTCGCCGTGCCGGTACGCGTGCCCGTCGCCGAGCCGCAGCACCGACGCCGCACCGGAGCCCTGGAGGTACGACGTGCCGCTCCACCGCAGCCGGACCCGGGCACCGGTGACCCGGCTGACCGCGCCGTTCTCGTCGCGGACCCGGGCCCGCACCCTGCCGTTGTGGCGGAACAGGGTGACTCGCCCGGCGGTGCTCTGGTCGGCGGTCGGGTCGTGGACCATGGCCCGTCGAACACAGCGGTCCCGCGACATCGCGCACACCTCGAGGGTCGCGCCGCTGCCGAGCCCGAGCAGCCGGGCCGTCGTGGACGCGCGGTGGTAGCCGACGTTCACGTCGAGCACTGGGTTCCGGCCACCGGGGGCGACCTGGGTCCCGGTGTAGTAGTGCTGCAGGATCTCCGTCGTGCTGGCCCCGCTGGCAGCCATCGCCTGCGCGCCGTACTGCGACAGGCCCACGCCGTGCCCCCAACCGGCGCCGCTGAACGTGAACGACGTGGCGGCCGGGTACGCCGCGGGTGCCGCCGGCTCGCTGGTCGCCTGGGTGGGCCGGCGGGTCTGGCCGAGCGCGCTGATCCGGACCGGCCGGCTCGAGGTGGTGGTCACCCGGACCGTGCCGTTGCCGGACGGGCGCACCGGCACGCGGAACTGGGTGCGGTAGCGGTGCCGCCGGTGGCCGAGGTCGATGCTGCGCAGCAGCGTCCGTCCGACGTACACGTCCACGGAGCCGAACCGACGCCCAGTCTCGGCGACGAACCGCACCGCGGAGGTGCCCTTCGCCCGGCCCAGCCGGAGGCTGGCGCCAGGCGTCCGGGTCTGCATCGCCATGCCGCGGTAGAGCCGGTCGTTGCGGATCACCTGCCACCGCCGCACGCCGCGCAGCGTGTCCACCCGCGGGGGACGAGAGATGGTGCCGAAGCTCGAGACGCTGGTGACCTCGTAGGCACTGCCCGCCGGGCTGCCGACCGCCCGCACCCCGAACTGCCTGGTCTGGCCACGGCGCACGTAGATCGTGGTCCGGGTGCCGGGCACGCTCTTCAGCAGCGTCCACTCCCGCGGCAGCCGACGGTCGTAACCGGCGGACTTCACGAAGATCTGGTACGACGTGGCGCCGTCCACGGCCGACCAGCGCAGGTGCTGGAACCCGCCGTTCTGGAAGTGCCGGACCCGGTGCGTCTGCGGGGAGCCGCCCAGCGCCTGCGCATGCGCCGCCGCGGCCGGCCCGAGTACGACGAGCAGCGCGGCCAGCAGGCTGGCCAGGATGGTCAACGGGGTGCTCGTGCGTCGGGCCTCGGTCACGTGCAACTTCCCCGTTCAGGTACGACTGTGCTGGCAACGCTTGCGGCCCGCACGCTGTGACGCAAGGGAACGCAGCGACACGTGAGGCTAACCCGGATCCTGGGTGGGCGCCACCCGATCCCGCGACGGCGACGGCCCGCAGCACGTCCACCCGGGGAGTCGCCACGTGGCCTGGGTCACGTCGGCGTGACGGGCCAAGTAACGTGTGCGCGAACGTCTGAGGAGAGAGGGAGCCGATGACCAACGCCGAGAGGTCGCTCGCCTTCGACGAGGCGGTGCACAGGGCCGGTCTCGTGGAGGTGGACCGCTACGACGTCGAGGTGGACCTGACCGGACTGCTCGACGGTGCGGATCTGCGCTCCACCTCGACCGTCCGGTTCGGCTGCACTCGCCCGGGGGAGGGCACCTTCGTCGACTGCGTGGCCGAGGTCGAGGAGGCGGTGCTGAACGGGCTCGTCCTCGGGCAGGACGCGGTGCGCGAGGGCCGGATCGAGCTGACCGACCTCGAGGCCGAGAACGTGCTGGTGGTCCGCTCGGTGCAGCGCGACACCGGCCGCGGCCAGGGCGTGCACCGGTCCGTGGACCGCAGCGACGGCAACGTCTACGTCTGGACCAGCTTCGAGCCGGACGACGCCCGCCGGGTCTGGGCCTGCTTCGACCAGCCCGACCTCAAGGCCACCTGGGCGTTCACCGTGACCGCCCCCGGCGGGTGGACGGTGCTGTCCAACGCGGGCACGGCGGCGGTCGCCGAGACCGGCGAGAACCGGGTCTGGCGGTTCCCCGACACGCCGCGGCTCTCGTCGTACAACCTGGTCGTGAACGCCGGACCGCTGCACGAGATCCGCAGCCAGCGCGCCGGATTCGACCTCGGCCTGTACGCCAGCCGCAGCCTCGCCCCGATGCTCGAGCGCGACGCGGAGGAGCTGTTCGACCTGACCGCCCGCGGCCTTCAGTTCTACGGCGACCGGTTCGGGATGCCGTTCCCGCAGGCCCGCTACGACCAAGCGTTCATGCCCGAGCTGAGCGGCGCCATGGAGAACTACGGCTGCGTCACCTGGACCGACAGCGTGATCTTCCGCGACCCGCCGACGTTCGCCGAGCGCGAGGTCCGCGCCCGCGTGCTGTTGCACGAGATGGCGCACATGTGGTTCGGCGACATCGTCACCATGCGCTGGTGGGACGACCTGTGGCTCAACGAGTCCTTCGCGGACTGGGCCTGCTCATGGGCCGCGGAGGGGGCGACGCCGTTCACCGACGCGTGGGCCGGCGTGCTGGCCACCCAGAAGCTGGCCGGCTACGCCGCGGACGACTCACCGATCAGCCACCCGATCGCCGCGCACCTGCCGGACGTGGCGGCCGCCACCGGCACCTTCGACGCGATCACCTACTCCAAGGGACAGGCCGCGCTCAAGCAGCTGGTCGCCTACCTCGGCGAGGACGTGTTCCTCGCCGGGCTGCGGGAGTACTTCGCCAAGCACGCGTGGGATAACGCCGTGATGGCCGACCTGGTCGGCGAACTGGAGCGGGCCAGCGGGCGCGACCTGGCCGCCTGGACCGAGGGCTGGCTGGGCACGGCCGGCACCGACCGGCTGGTCGTGGAGCGCGGCGCCGAGGGTGCCGTACTGCGCGCGGAGGGACCGGCCGACGGGTCCCCGCGGCCGCACCGCCTGCACGTCGGGGTGTACGACGAGGCGGGGGACCGGCTCGGGCTCCGCGAGACGCTGTCCGTCGAGGTGGACGGTCCGGTGACCCAGCTCCCCGACGAGGCACGGACCGGGGTGCTGCTAGTCAACGACGACGACCTGACGTTCGCCTGCGTGCGCACCGACCCCGAGTCGTTCCACGTGCTGCGTGCCCGGGCCGGGGACCTGCCCACCGCGATCGGCCGGACGGTGGCGGTCAGCACCGTGTGGGACATGCTCGTCCGCGGCGAGACCGATGCCCCTACGTTCGTCGAGACCGCGGCGGCCGCCTTGAGGACGGAGACCGCGGACAGCGTGGTGGAGCCGCTGCTGCACCTGGCCGTGCAGGCCGCCGACTACTGGACGCCGAGGGAAGACCGGGACCGGCTCTGCACGGAGGTCGCAGACCTGTGCCTCCGGGTCGCGGCCGACCGGGAGGCCGTCGGGCTGCGTGACTTCGCCAAGGTGGCCATCACCGACGAGCAGCTCGCCGAGCTGAAGCGGCGGGCCACCACCCGGGACCTGCGCTGGCGCCGGCTCGAGAGGCTGGCCGTGCTCGGCGAGGTGGACAGGAAGGACATCGACGCCTTCGAGCACGAGGACACCGCGCCCGACGCCTGGCTGCGGGCGGTGCGTGTCCGGGCGGGGCTGCCCGACGGGGAGGCGCGCCAGCAGATCTGGCAGGACATGTTCGAGGGCCACGGCATCCCGGCCCACGCGTTCTTCTCCCTCGGCCAGCAGTTCTGGCGTCCGGAGCAGGACGCTCTGGTGGCGCCGTTCGCCGAGCAGTTCCTCGAGGTGCTTCCCGGCGTGCAGGCCACCGGCCTGCTGTGGGCGCACGCACTGGTGCGCGGCATGTTCCCGAACGCGGGCGTGGACGGCGACTGGCTGGACCGGGTGAATGCGCTCGCGCGGTCGGGACAGCTGGCACCCGTGGTCGCCAACGCGCTGCTCGAGCGCGCCGACCGGGGGTGCCGGATGTGGCGGGCCCGCGGGGGAGTGCCGGTCAGCGCACGCTGATCAGCGCCTCCGCCTCCGCGGCCGGGGCCAGCTCGCCGACGACCGGGTAGCCCGGCACCTCGCCGGCCACCAGCAGGCCGCCGGAGGTCTGGGCGTCCGCGAGCAGCACCAGCTCGTCCTCCGGCACGGCAGCGGACACGTGGGGACGCACCCAGTCCAGGTTGCGGCGGCTGCCGCCGGGCACGTACCCGTCGGCCAGCGAGGCGCGGGCCGGCTCCAGGTAGGGCACCGCTGCGGCCTCGAGCACCGCCGAGACGCCGCTGGCCCGCACCAGCTTCAGCAGGTGGCCCAGCAGCCCGAACCCGGTCACGTCGGTGGCACACACCAGGCCCTGCGCCAGCGCGGCCTCGGCGGCCGGGCCGTTCAGGGTGGTCATCACCTCGACCGCCTCAGGGAAGCGTTCCCCGGTGGCCTTGTGCCGGTTGTTCAGGATGCCCAGGCCGAGCGGCTTGGTCAGGGTCAGCGGCAGCCCGGCCTTGCCTGCGTCGTTGCGCAGCAGCCGGGCCGGGTCGCCCACGCCCGTGACGGCCAGACCGTACTTCGGCTCCCGGTCGTCGATGCTGTGTCCCCCGGCGAGGTAGGTGCCGGCCGCGGCGCACACCTCGGCCCCGCCGCGCAGCACGTCGGCGGCCAGGTCGAAAGGCAGCCGGTCCCGCGGCCAGGCCAGCAGGTTGACCGCCACCAGCGGCCGCCCGCCCATCGCGTAGACGTCGGAGAGGGCGTTCGCCGCCGCTATCCGGCCCCAGTCGTAGGGGTCGTCGACGACGGGGGTGAAGAAGTCCGCGGTGGAGATCACCGCCCGCTCGTCGTCGAGCCGGACCACGGCCGCGTCGTCGCCGTGGTCCAGGCCGACCAGCAGGTCGCCGCCCTCCAGGCCGGTCCGCACCTGGGACAGCACCCGCTCGAGCTCGCCCGGCGGCACCTTGCAGGCGCAGCCACCACCGGCGGCGTACTGGGTCAGGCGCGGCAGGGCGTCGGCAGGGCTGCTCACGCCGTCAAACTACCCGCGAGGGCACGGGTCATGCCGACGCGGCTGCCTCCGCCTTGCGCTGCTCGAGCCGTTGCCGCTGCGGGACCACGGTGTACCTCGGGTCCTTCGCCGACTCCCGGCCCGCCTCGAAGATGCCGAAGCGGGTGAGCGCGGAGGCGGTGACGTACGACGCGCCGGCCAGCACGCACAGCGCCCGGGAGCGGCCGGCCACCACGGTCAGCGCCGCCGAGGCCGCGGTCATCGCACGGGCGGTCTTCATCAGCAGACCGGGACGGCCCTGCTCGTAGGGCTCGGCCACCATGCCCAGCCGCCGCTTGAGCAGCTCCGCCGCGGTGATCTCGATGCCGGCGCCCGCGACCGCCATCAGCCGGGCCGGCCCGTTCTCCGCGAGCGGGGTGGCCACCAGCGCCAGCCCGCCGGCCGCCGTGGCGCCGGAGCCCACGAAGATCAGCGGCAGCTCGCGGTGCCCCTCGTGCCAGGCGGGCACCGCGGTGTTGCTGAGCAGGGCGGCGGTGTAGCTGGCGAGCGGCGGGCCGAGCGCGGCCGCGCCGAGCCCGGCCAGCCGACCCAGCCGCGGCAGCCGGCCGGTCAGGTTGGAGGCCAGCGCCGCGGCGGACAGCCCGCTGAACGGCGCCAGGATGAACGAGCCGACCGACAGCGGCGAGGTGACCTTGAGCACCCGCAACATCTTCAGGAACCGCTCCGGGCGGCCGAGGTCGTGGATCAGCGCCACCGTGCCGGCGCCGGCCCCCGTGGCCGCGGCCGCGCGGGTGACCCGCTCCAGCCCGGGTCGTCCGGTGATCGCCGCGCCCTCGGCGAGCAGCGCGGAGGCGCCGGCCAGCCCGCCCAGGAAGAGATAGAGCGGGACGTCGGGGGTCTTCCAGGTCGGGGTCTTGAGGATCTGCCGGCCGTAGTAGGACTCGAAGTCCGGCTCGGGCACCATCGCGCGTTCTCTCACTGGTTTCCCTTCACCTGGATCTGCCTCGTCATCGGCGACTGCCGACGAACGAGCCGATGCCGACCGCGAGCAGCGTCGCGGCGGCGGCGCCCACCGACCGCCAGATCGACCCGAGGTCACGGGTGGTCACCACGGGGTCGGGCGGCAGGCCGTACACCTCGGGCTCGTCGAGCAGCAGGAAGAACGCGCCGTCCCCGCCGACACCGTCGTTGGGGTCCGCGCCGTAGAGCCGGGCCACCTCCACGCCCTGCTCGTGCAGCTCGGCGACCCGGAGCCGGGCCCGCTCGCGAAGCTCGCTCACCTCGCCGTACTGAATGGACTCGGTCGGGCAGGCCTGCGCGCACGCTGGCTGCTGGCCGTCCTTGAGCCGGTCGTAGCACAGCGTGCACTTGAACGCCCGGCCGTCGTCCTCGCGCAGGTCGATGACGCCGTACGGACAGGCGGGCACGCAGTACCCGCACCCGTTGCAGATGTCCGGCTGCACGACGACGGTGCCGAACTCGGTCCGGAACAGCGACCCGGTCGGGCACACGTCGAGGCAGGCGGCGTGCGTGCAGTGCTTGCACACGTCGGAGGACATCAGCCAGCGCACCCCGGAGTCCCCGGACTCCGCGCCCTGGTCGCCGTGCCCCGGGGGGCCCATGCCCGGCAGCCCGAGGTCCGTTGTGGTCGGGTGCACGGGCTTTTCGATGAACGCGACGTGCCGCCAGGTGTCCGCCCCGAGCGCCCTGCTGTTGTCGTAGGACATCCCGGACAGCGAGATGCCGTCCTCCGGGACCTCGTTCCACTCCTTGCAGGCGACCTCGCAGGCCTTGCAGCCGATGCACACGCTGGTGTCGGTGAAGAAGCCCATCCGCGGCGGGTGGTCCTCATAGCCGGCGTCGCCCTGCACGTCGGTGAGCGGACCGAACAGGGAGTGGCTCATCGACTCTGCTCCGTTTCCTCCGGCCCGGAGGCTCCTGCGGAGGCCCGGCGCCGGTAGTCCTCGACGTAGTCGGTCAACGCGGCCCCGCGCGGGCGGCGGCCCGGCCGGATGTCGCAGGTGCCGACCTTGCCCTGGATGTAGACGTTGGGGTCCAGGGTGACGTTGACCAGGTCGTTGGTCGGGTCGCCGGTGGAGACGCCGTTGCCGCCCCAGTGGTAGGGCAGCCCGACCTGCTCGACGACCCGGTCACCGGCCCGCAGCGACCGCATCCGCTCGGTGACCAGCACCCGCGCCTCGATCGCGGTCCGGGAGGTGACGATGGTCGCCCAGCCGCCGTTGACCAGCCCGCGTTGCGCGGCCAGCCGCGGGGAGACCTCGCAGAACATCTCCGGCTGCAGCTCCGACAGGTAGGGCAGCGTGCGGCTCATCCCGCCGGCCGTGTGGTGCTCGGTGAGCCGGTAGCTGGTGAACACGAACGGGAACACGTCGCTGAACGACGGGTTGAGCGGGTTGACGGACTGCTCCAGCGGGATCCGCGCCGGGTTGCTCTGCTGGGCGTAGAGCGGGTTGCGCACCGGGGACTCCGGCGGCTCGTAGAAGGTCGGCATCGGCCCGTCCGCCAGTCCCGTGGGCGCGTAGAGCCAGCCCTTTCCGTCGGTCTGCATCACGAACGGGTCGCGGCCGCCGATCGCGTCCGGGCCCGTCGCGCCCTCCTCGGGCACGAAGTCCGGTGGCCGGTCGGCGATGAAGTCAGGCACGTCGATGCCCGTCCAGCTGCCCGCCTCGGCGTCCCACCAGACGTACTTCTTCCGCTCGCTCCACGGGTTGCCGTCGGGGTCCGCAGAGGCGCGGTTGTAGATGATGCGGCGGTTCGCCGGCCACACCCAGCCCCACTCCGGTGCCACGTAGGTCTGCTCCCAGTGCGGCTTGCGCCGCGCGGCCTGGTTGACCTCGTCGGCGTAGACGCCGCAGTAGATCCAGCACCCGCAGACCGTGGAGCCGTCGTCCTTGAGCTGGGTGTAGGACGAGAGCGCCTTCCCGTCCGCGCCCCAGCCGTTGATCTCGCGCAGCACCGCCTCGGCGGCCGGCTCCTGCAGGGGCCCCTCGGTGGGGTAGTCCCAGGTCAGGTCGAGCAGCGGCTTGTCGATCTCCGGGTCGGAGTCAGCGGAGCCGGCCCTCAGCTTCTCGCGGATCCGCTTGCCCAGTTCGAAGTAGAACTGCAGGTCGCTGCGCGCGTCACCCGGCGGCTCCACGGCCTTGTCGCGCCACTGCAGCATCCGCTGGGTGTTGGTGAAGGTGCCGGACTTCTCCACGTGCGAGGCCGCCGGCAGGAAGAACACCTCGGTGCCGATCTTGCCGGTCTCCAGCTCGCCGGTGGCGATCTCCGGCCCGTCCTTCCAGAACGTCGCCGACTCGATCATCGCCATGTCCCGCACGACCAGCCAGTCCAGGTTCGCCAGCCCCAGCCGCTGCATCTTGCCGTTCGCGGAGCCGATGGCCGGGTTCTCGCCGACGATGAAGTAGCCCTTGACCTTGCCCTCGATCTGCCCGACCACGGTGTCGTAGGTGCCGTGGTGCCCGGTGAGGCGGGGCAGGTAGTCGAAGCAGTAGTCGTTCTCCGCGGTGGCTGCGTCGCCCCAGTAGGCCTTGAGCAGGCTGACCGCGTAGTCGCGCATGTTGCCCCAGAAGCCGGTCTTGCCGGCGTCCTCGGCGCAGTACTCGTCGAGGTCTTCGTGGTGGTGGGCATGCGGCATCGGCAGGTAGCCGGGCAGGATGTTGAACAGGGTCGGGATGTCCGTCGAGCCCTGGATGCTGGCGTGCCCGCGCAGCGCCATGATCCCGCCGCCGGGACGGCCGATGTTGCCCAGCAGCAGCTGCAGGATCGCCGCGGTCCGGATGTTCTGCACCCCGGTGGTGTGCTGGGTCCAGCCCACCGCGTAGCAGAACGCCCCGGTCCGCTCGCGCCCGCTGTTCTCCGTCAGCGCCCGAGCGACCTGGCCGAACTGCTCCTGGCTGATCCCGCAGACCCGCTCGACGACCTCGGGGGTGTAGCGGGCGAAGTGCCGCTTGAGGATCTGGAAGACGCAGCGCGGGTCCTGCAGGGTCTCGTCGCGCTCGGGCTTGGCGTGCACCGAGGGGCCGCCGGAGCCCGCCGTCTCCGACCGGGCCGCCTCGTGGGCGGTCTGGTGCTTCTCCGCGCCCGGAACCGCGGAGCCGCCCGGTGTCCCGGGATCGCGCTGCCCGGCCGCGGGCGACTGGGGCGCGTGGGCGTACTGCCAGCTGGACGGGTCGTACTGGCGCTTGTCCTCCTGGAAGCCGGAGAACAGCCCGTCGAGGTCCTCGGTGTCCTCGAAGTCCTCGCTGACGATCGCCGCCGCGTTGGTGTAGTTGACGACGTACTCACGGAAGTCGAGCTCGTTGCTCAGCACGTGGTTCACGAGAGCGCCGAGGAACGCGATGTCCGAGCCGGCCCGGATCGGCACGTGGATGTCCGCCACGGCCGAGGTGCGGGTGAACCGCGGGTCGACGTGGATGATCGTGGCTCCACGCCGCTTGGCCTCCATCACCCACTGGAACCCCACGGGGTGGCACTCGGCCATGTTGGAGCCCTCGATGACGATGACGTCGGCGTTCTGCAGGTCCTGCTGGAAGGTGGTGGCCCCTCCCCGGCCGAACGAGGTCCCCAGACCGGGGACGGTGGAGGAGTGTCAAATACGGGCCTGGTTCTCGATCTGGATGGCACCCATCGCCGTGTACAGCTTCTTCATGAGGTAGTTCTCCTCGTTGTCGAGGGTCGCTCCTCCGAGGCTGGCGATGCCCATGGTGCGGCGAAGCCGGCGGCCGTCCTCGCTCTCCCACTCCCAGAAGTCCTTGCGGGTCTTGATGACCCGGTCCGCGATCATGTCCATCGCGGTGTCGAGGTCCAGGTCCTCCCACTCCGTCCCGAACGGACGTCGGTAGCGGACCTTGGTCACGCGCCCCTCGCTGGTGACCAGCTGCTTGCTCGCGCTGCCTTTCGGGCACAGCCGGCCGCGGGAGATGGGGCTGGCCGGGTCGCCCTCGATCTGGGTGACCTGGCCGTCCTTGACGAAGACTCGCTGCCCGCAGCCGACCGCGCAGAACGGGCAGACGGAGTGCACCACCTTGTCGGCTTCCGACGTGCGGGGCTTGAGCGTCTGGCTGCGCTGGGACATCGAGGCGGTTCCGCGGCCGAGCCGGTCCCGGCCGCTGACCTGCCTGACCAGGGGCCATGATCCGATGAACGTCTTCTCGCCCAAGGAAACCTCCGCTCCGCCCGTCGCCTGGTCCCACCGTATCCCTGCGGAGGAGGAAGTAAACCGTTGCGAAGGCAAAGGGACTACTGCTCGCGGCGGCGCAGCGCGCTGAGCACCTCTTCCGGGTCTCGCTGCCGGGACACCACCGAGGCAGCGACGTCGCTGAGCTTGAGGTTGGAGTTGCGGCTGAAGGTGCGCAGGGCGGCGTAGGCGACGTCCATGTCCACCCCGGCGTGCTCAGAGAGCACGCCCTTCGCCTGCTCGATCACGATGCGGGAGTTGAGCGCCGTCTGCAGCTGCTCGGCGAGCAAGGAGGCCCGGTGCAGCGACCGCTGCTGGAGGATGCCGATGGTGGCCACGTCGGCAAGAGCACGCGCCAGCCTCCGGTCGTTCCGGCTCAGCGGAGCCTCACGCGACACGAACATGGTGAGGGCTCCGATGATGTCCCCGCGCAGCCGCATCGGGACCACGAAGACCGACCGGAAGCCCGCGGCGGCGGCCGCGGCGGCGAATTTCGGCCAACGCTCGTTCGGCACGGTCAGGTCATCGACCCCGACCGCCTCGCCGGTGTGCACGCATTCCACCGACGGGCCGGCCTCCGCGTGGTCGAGCTGGAACCGCTCCAGCCGACGGACGCTCTTGTCCGACGACGCGACCAGCCGGAGCTCCTGGCCGGAGGTGAGCAGCATCAGCCCGGCCTGCTCGACCGGCAGCAGCTCGAGGCAGGTGTGCACCAGGCGGTCGAGGAGGTCGACCACGTCGTAGTCGTCGACGAGCGTGTCCGCGAGCGAGACCAGCCGCTGGGCGAGCAGGGCATCGTTTCCGGCGGCGTTTCTGGACGCGCCGGAAGCCCTCTCTTCGCCCATGTCCCCACCCCCCACTGCCCCGCAAATATGGTACTCAGTGGTCTGGCTCACAGTGGTGTTTGCGTAATCTGCCCCGATCGTCACGGGCAAATAGTTCGCAGTGACCATCGCCGCACCCGGATGCCCGTGCTAGGAAAGGAACCTGACGAGAATTGCCCGCTCGGGGAGGGTCTGCGGGCGCCTCGTTCGCCGGGAAACCGGTTCCAGCAGTCAAGACCTCGCTGCGATGTCATGAGCATGTGGAGGGGTCCTGCAATGACAGCGTTGGCGAAGCCTGGTCCCGGGACGGACATGGAGCGGCTCTGCCACGACCTGCGCCAGTACGCCGCCGCCGGACTCCTCGCCGCCGACATGCCGGGGGACGAGTGCCTCGACGAGGGGGTACGCCGGCGGCTCGGCATGATCCGGGAGCTGTTCGGCGGCATCCAGGACCTGGTGGCGGTGCACGCCGGTGAGACCCGCACCACCAGCAACGTCGACCTGGTCGACCTGATCGACGAGTGCGTCCGGGTCGCGGAGCTCAACCACGGGGTGACCGTGGTGCTGGTGCACACCGGGCCGGTGCTCGTCCACGCCGATGCCGTGCTGCTGCGCCGGGCGATCGGCAACGTGCTGGACAACGCGGCCCGCGCGACGGGTGCCGGCGGCTCGGTCACCGTGACCGTCGAGCGCGACAGCCGGGCGGCGTACGTAGAGGTCGTCGACGAGGGCCTCGGGTTCGGGCATGTCGCCCCGGGCAGCGGGCAGGGGCTGTCCATCGTGGACATGGCGCTGCGCGCCTGCAAGGGGCGGTTGGAGATCACGAGTGGACCGGGGCCGGGGACGACGGTGCGCCTGCTGGTCCCGGTACGAGACGACGGGGGCGGCCATGAGCCTCGCGCTGTGTGACCCGCACGGGATGTTCGTCGACGCGCTGGCCGTCGCGCTGGCAGACCGCGGCCACGAGATCGCCGGAACGGCGAGCGACGTCGGCCGGATCTCGGAGCTGGTCGACCGCTGGTCCCCGACGGTCTGCGTGCTCGGGCTGGGCGTCCAGGAGACGGAGGCGCTGGCCGCCGCCGCGGCGATCCGCTCGGGCCATCCGGAGATGGCGATCGTGCTGCTGTGCGGCACCGGGTCGGACGGCGCCTGGACGGCCCTCGACGCAGGGACGGTCAATGCCATCGTGGACAAGCGCTGTGACATCGCCACGCTCGACAAGACGATCCACCGTGCTGGTGAGGGCGAGTCCGTGGTGGAGGGCTGCTCGCGTCCGGTGGGGACACAGTCCGGGCCTTCGCCGCTGGACTACCTGACCGATCGGGAGCGGGACGTGCTCAGGCTGATCGTGGCCGGGCTGTCGACGCAGCGCATGTCGGCGACGCTCGGCGTGTCGACGAACACCGTGCGCACGCACGTGCAGCACGTTCTCGCCAAGCTCGGTGTGGACCGCCGCAGCAAGGCCATCAGGGTGGCCGTGGAGCTCGGCCTGACGGACGCGCCGGGCGCCCGGTGACAGCGGTGCGCCTCCGGACGCGGGGGAGTGTCTCGAGGGAGTGGGTGGAGTAGATGGGTTCGTGGGGAACGCAGATCGCGGTGCTGCTGGTGGACGACCACCGGGTGTTCGCCGAGGTGCTTGCGATGCGGCTGCGTGGTGAGCGGGGCATCGGGGAGGTCGAGATCGCCTTCTCGATCGGCACCGCCCGGGCGATGGCCAACCGGATCCACCCGGACGTCGTCCTCCTTGACTACGACCTCGCCGGGGAGTCGGGCCTCGACCTGATCGCCCAGCTCGAGGAGCAGGGCAAGCGGCCCCCGGTGGTGATGGTCTCGGCAGGGCACGACCCGCGGCTGATCGTCGAGGCGCTGGAGCGGGGTGCCGAGGCGTGGGTGCCCAAGGATGCCGGCTTCGACGTGCTGCTCGGCGCGGTGGCGGAGGTGCTCCGCGGCCACCTCTACCTGCCGCCGGAGGCGCTGCGCTCGGTGGTGGAGCGGCTGGTCGAGCAGGCGCACGGTCCTACGACGCCGGAGCACAGCTTCGTCGACGACCTCTCTTCCCGCGAGCTCGAGGTGCTGCGCTGCCTGGTGTCGGGGATGACCCGGGTCGAGGTCGCCCAGCGGCTGTTCATCTCCACCAACACGGTGCGCACGCACGTGCAGAACGTGCTCAAGGCAGCGGAGCTGCACTCCACGCTGGCGCTGGTGGCCGCGGCCCGCGAGCGCGGGGTCACCGGCATCGACGACGAGCCTCACGAGCGGGTGGTCGAGCGGCGCACGCGGGTCCGCTGACCGGGAGGTCGAGACGGGGGTCTGGGGCCGGGGACCTCTACAGTGTCCCCGGAGGCGTATCTCGTCTGGTGACGGGCGCGGTCCTCAAAACCGTAGTGGCCCAGCAGCTGGGTCAGGCGGGTTCGATTCCCGTCCGCCTCCGCCATACGCCCTTCTCGGGCGCGTTGCGCAGGCGCGCGTCTGCTCCTCGGTGGGCCGCCCGCGGTGCCCGTTGATACCCATGTTCGACTCGCGCATCAGCTTCGAGACCAGGTCCTGGCCGAGAGCGATCGTCTGGTCGAGGGTCTGCAGCCCGGCGGCGGGGCGTCCGGCTTCGAACGACCAGCGGGCCGCCACCATGCCCTGCACCAGCGTGTCGTTGATCTCGACCGCGTCCCGGTGCCGCTGGGTGGCCGATTCGAGCCTGCGCCATCGGTCGTTGGCGCGCCGGAGCCGGTCGGCGGCGTCGCCGAGCAGAAGGCCGAGCAGCAGCATCGGCACCACTCTGGAGAACCAGCCGAACACGGTCAGGTCGATGGAGTCGATGAGTACCCACGCGACCACGAGCGCCACCGCGCCCAGACCGGCCAGCAGCCCGGCCCGGCGCCCGAACGAGACCGCAGCCAGGGCGATCGGCAGGGTGTAGAGCATGTTCGTGGCATCCATGACCGTGCCCGTGGTGATCCGGAGCACGAACACGCCGACGAACAACGCCACGACCACCGCGACGGTGAGCTCGGGGCGCGACCGGAACCAGGGGAGGAGGTCGCGGGGCTCGTGGCCCACGACCCGACGTGAATGCACGAGTACAACTGTGCGCATCGCAGGCTCCGCCCCCAAGGGGCCGAAAGTCCCTACTATCGCTATCTCTTGCCCGATAATCCGGTTGTACCGAGGCGCGGGGGCGCGCCGCCTGACGCTACAGTGCGTGAGCAGGAGGCGTGTGAGTCTGCCTCCGCACACGACTGTGCCGGGAGGTCGCTGGTGCCCGACTCGCGTCGCGCGACGCCACGCACCGACGCGGTGCTCTCGGACCC
This sequence comes from Nocardioidaceae bacterium, assembly GCA_035765755.1. Lineage (GTDB taxonomy): Bacteria > Actinomycetota > Actinomycetes > Propionibacteriales > Nocardioidaceae > DASSKA01. The sequence goes on along the minus strand of DASTWW010000099.1, from coordinate 12,673 downwards.
GCGCCTGGTGGATGCCGCCCGGCGTCTCGGGCCGCTGCTGGTGAAGCGTGCTGTCGGCGCCGCGCTCGAGCGCTGCCGCGCCGGGGACGTCCTCCCCGACGCCGTCGCGGATACCGCCGTGGCCCTGCTGCCCTGCGGGGCATCCTCGCTGCGCCGGGTGCTGAACGCCACCGGCGTGGTGGTGCACACCAACCTCGGCCGCGCGCCGCTGTCCGCCGCCGCGACGGAGGCGTTGACGGCCGCGGCCGGGTCGACGGACGTGGAGCTCGACCTGGCCACCGGCCGCCGGGCCCGCCGCGGACGCGGAGCGTTGGCCGCTCTGGCCGCGGCCGTGCCCGACGCCGAGGCCGTGCACCTGGTCAACAACGGCGCTGCGGCCCTCGCGCTGGCCGCGGCCTGCCTCGCCGGCGGCCGGGAGGTAGTGGTCGCCCGCGGCGAGCTGGTGGAGATCGGGGACGGCTTCCGCATCCCGGAGCTGCTGGAGTCGGTCGGCGTCCGGCTCCGTGAGGTGGGCACCACCAACCGCGTCCGGCTCGCCGACTACGAGCGGGTGGTCGGCGAGCAGACCGCGTTCGTGCTGAAGGTGCACCCGTCCAACTTCGTGGTGACCGGCTTCACCTCCTCGGTGCCGGTCGAGCGGCTGGCCTGCCTGCCGGTGCCGGTGGTCGCCGACATCGGCTCCGGGCTGCTTTCCCCGCACCCACGGCTGCCGCGCGAGCCCAACGCCCGGGATGCGTTGCGGGCCGGCGCCGCGCTCGTCACCGCCTCCGGCGACAAGCTGCTCGGTGGGCCGCAGTGCGGCCTGCTCCTCGGCCGCGCCGACCTGGTGGACACCCTGCGACGGCACCCGCTGGCGCGGGCCCTGCGCGTGGACAAGCTCACGCTCGCGGCGCTGGAGGCGACGCTGCTCGGGCCGGTGCCACCCGCGCGCGGCGCGCTGGAGACCCCGGTCGAGGAGCTGCTGGCCCGGGCGAGCCGGCTGTGCGAGGCCCTCGCCGGGATGGTCGCCTGCGGGCCGGTCACCACCACGGCGGCTGTCGGGGGAGGAGGCGCACCCGACGTCGAGCTGCCGAGCGCCGCGCTGGCGCTCGCGCCGGAGCTCGCCGAACCACTGCGCCTGGGCGAGCCGCCGGTCGTGGGTCGCGTCGAGCACGGCCGGCTGCTCCTGGACCTGATCGCGGTGCCGGCCGCCGACGACGCGCTGCTGGCCGAGGCGGTACGTCGGGCGGCAAAGGCGGTCGCGAAGGGGGAGGGGGAGTAGCCCGTGCACGTCGTCGCCACCGCCGGGCACGTCGACCACGGCAAGTCCACCCTGGTGCGCGCACTCACCGGCATGGATCCCGACCGGCTCAAGGAGGAGCACGAGCGGGGGCTGTCCATCGCGCTCGGCTACTGCTGGACCAGCCTCGAGCAGGTCGGCGAGGTCGCCTTCGTGGACGTGCCGGGCCACGAGCGTTTCATCGCGACGACGCTCTCCGGACTGGGTCCGGTGCCCGGCGTGCTCTTCGTGGTCGCCGCGGACGACCCGTGGATGCCCCAGGCCGCCGAGCACCTGGCCGCTCTGGACGCGCTCGGGGTGCGCCACGGCGTGCTGGCGGTCACCAGGTCCGATCTCGTCGACCCCGCTGCCGCCACCGCCGCGGCCCGGACCGCGATGGCCGCAACCTCACTGGCCGGCATCCCGGCGGTGGCGGTCAGCGGCCGCACCGGGGCCGGCCTGGACGAGCTCCGCTCCCGGCTGGTGGCGCTGGTCGCCGCCCTGCCCCAGCCGGATCCGGGCTCGGACGTGCGGCTGTGGGTGGACCGCTGCTTCCACGTCAAGGGTGCGGGCACCGTGGTCACCGGGACGTTGCCGGCCGGGACGGTGACCGCCGGGGACACCCTCGTGCTCGCGCCAACCGCCGAGGGCGGCGGCGGCCGGTTCGTGCGGGTGCGCGGCGTCCAGTCCCTCGGCCGGCCCGTCGGCTCGGCCACCGGTGTGGCCCGGGTGGCCCTCAACCTCGCCGGCGCCACTGACGAGGAGCTGCGGCACAGCGGCGTGCTCGTCACCCCCGACCGGTGGCTGTTTACCGACGTCGCCGACGTCCGGGTCGAGGACGCATCGCGGTTGCCGCACCGTCCGCTGCTGCATCTGGGCGCCACCAGCACCGCGGCACGCCTCCGGCCGCTCGGAGACACGGCGGCCCGGTTGCAGCTGGACCGGCGGCTGCCGCTGCGGATCGGTGACCGGGCACTGCTGCGCGACCCGGGCAGCCGCACGGTCTGGGGGATCACGGTCCTGGACTCCACGCCTCCGACGCTGCGCCGGCGAGGCGCGGCCCGGGCGCGTGCCGCCGAGCTGGCCGGTCACGAGGGCACGCCGGACCTGCTGGACGAGGTGCGCCGGCGGGGATGTGTGAGGCTGTCCCAGCTGCGCAGGATCGGGGTGCCGAGCGAGCCGCTGCCCGAGCACGGTCTCGTGGTCGTCGGTGACTGGGCGTTCTCGGCCGACAGGTTCGCCCGGTGGCAGGAGCGGCTGAGCACCGCGGTCGCGGAGTTCGAGGACTCTCGCCCGCTGGAGCACGGCATGCCGCTGCCCGCGGTCGCGAACGCGGTGGGCCTTCCCGACCCCGCGCTGGTGACCGCGCTGCTGCGCGACCCGCTGCGACTGGTGGACGGCCGCGTGACCCGTCGCCCTTCCGTCGTACTCCCCGCTCCGGTGGAGGCGGCACTGGGCCAGCTGCGTGCCGACCTGGAGCCCGACCCGTTCGGGGCGCCGACCGCGGACCGGCTGCGCGAGCTCGGCCTGGACGCGAAGGCCATGGCTGCCGCCGCGAAGGCCGGGCGGTTGCTGCGGCTGGCCGATGGCGTGGTGCTGATGCCCGGAGCGGACCGGCTTGCGCTGGAACGGCTGGTCGCCCTGCCACAGCCGTTCACGACCAGCGAGGCGCGCCAGGCGCTCGGTACCTCGCGGCGGGTGGTGCTGCCGCTGCTCGGGTTCCTGGACCGGTCCGGCGCGACGGTCCGGCATGCCGACGACCGTCGCAGCGTGCGCGGGGCGGGGTGACAATAGACCCGCGATGACGCAGACGACCCAAAACTCCCGAACCAACCAGACCCGGGCCACAGACCAGCAGGCCGCCGACCCGCGGGCCGCGGCACCGTCGGCCCCGAGCAGCAAGGACATCCACCAGGTCCTGGACCTGGCGCTCCGGATCGGTGAGGTGCTGCTGTCCTCGGGCGCTGGGGCCGCCGATGTCGCGGCCACCATGCACTCGATCGCGGTGGCCGCCGGGCTGCGCAACGCGGACGTGGACGTGACCTTCACCGCACTGTCGATGTCCCACCAGACGCGGTACGACGAGCCGCCGATCTTCGTGGTGCGCAACGTCAAGCACCGCGACATCGACTACGAGGACCTGACCGAGGTCGACGCTATCGTCCGGGAGCTGCTGACCGGGGACGTCGACCACGCGGAGGCGCGCACCCGGCTGGCCCGCATCACCTCCTCCGGCCACCACCGGCCACGATGGGCGGTCGACCTGAGCTGGGGCGTGATGGGTCTCGGGGTGGCGCTGATGCTCGGCGGGGACTGGATCGTGATGGCGATCGCGTTCTTCGCCGCGGCCGGGGTCGACCTGCTGCAGCGGACCATGTCACGGCACCGGCTGCCGTCGTTCTACAAGCAGGTCGCGGGCGGGCTGCTCGCGACCCTGATCGCGGTGGTGGTCGCGGCCACCCGGGTCCAGGTGGACCCCTCCCTGGTGGTGACCGCGAGCATCATCATGCTGCTGTCCGGTATCGGCTTCATGGGCGCCGTGCAGGACGCGTTGACCGGGTTCTACGTGACCGCGGGAGCCCGGTTGCTCGAGGTGATGCTGGCCACCGGCGGGATCATCGCCGGGGTCAGCGGCGGCCTGGCGGTGGCCCGGATGCTCGATGTGTCGGTGGCGCTGGAGCCGGGCGCGGCGGGCTGGTCGTACCTGCCGGTCATGGCGTTCGGCTCCGGGCTGTCCGCGGCGGCGTTCGCGTTCTCCTCCTACGCCCCGACCCGGTCGCTGCTGCCCATCGGGGTGATCGGCGCCGGGGGAGAGCTGGTGTACGCCGTGCTGCGGGTGCCCGGCTTCGGGCAGGCGTGGGCGTCGGCCGGGGCGGCGGTGGCGATCGGCGTGGTCAGCTACTCGGTCGCCGGACGGGTGCGGGTGCCGCCGCTGGTCGTGGTGGTCTCGGCCATCGTCCCGCTGCTGCCGGGGCTGTCGATCTACCGCGGCCTGGCGCTGATGGCCGGTGGCGACAGCTACGGGGTGCTGGCGATGGTGACCGCGGCGGGCATCGCGATCTCGCTCGCGTCCGGGGTGATCCTCGGCGAGTTCGTTGCGCAGCCGCTGAAGCGGGAGGCGCGCCGTCTCGAGGGCCGGCTGGCCGGCCCGCGGCTGGTGGGGCCGCTGCGCGCCCGTGCGGTGAAGAAGTAGCTCAGCGGACCTCGAACCGGCGACGCCCGGTCACCTCGGTGTCGGTGACCTCCACGTCCTCGACGACGGCGTCGCGGGGCCCCTCGCGCATCCAGGCGACTACCTCTTCCACGCGCGGGCGGGGTCCCTCCAGCACCGCCCGCACCGACCCGTCCGGCTCGTTGCCGACCCAGCCGAAGACTCCGGTGTCGAGCGCGATCCGGCGGGTGCTGTCCCGGAAGAAGACGCCCTGCACCAGCCCGCGCACCACCACCGCGCGCGCCACGGTGTCCGTGCTCATCGGGGTGTTCATGCCTGCATCATCGTCGGGTCGAGGCGGTTGATCCAGCCGTGCGCGGTGCCGTCGTCGTAGGGCGCCACGCGGGCCTCGACGGCGTCCCGCACCTCCGCGCAGGACCGCAGGGCGAGGTCGACGACGTGGTCGGGGTAGCCGTACAGGGTCTGGTGCGCGGCGAACTCGTCCTCGTCGTCGACCCACACCCGGCCGGTCCGGCCGCGGATCACGTCCAGGTCGAGGTCGACCGCGCTGATGGTGTCGCCGGTGTCCACCGGCGGAGTGGAGATGTCGACGTACACCGCGCACGGCGGGTCGGCGGCCGGCTCGTAGAACGTGGCCACGAAGGCCGCGGCGCGGGGTACCAGGACGACCTGTCGCTGCTCGGTGAGGAAGTGTGCTCCGGGGCGGGCGACCGGAGTGCCCGTCGGCAGGCCGAGCCAGGTGCCGTGGTCGTCCGTGCCGAGCCGCACCGCGTCGTACTCCCAGTGCGGACGCCTGCCCCACTTCTCGAACCTGACCCGCACCGTCTCCACGTCGCTGAGTGGAGGGGGAGGGCTGCGGGAGGCGGATCTACGTAGGGCGGACGGTCCGGACGAGAATGGAGGCGTGGCGGACATCAGGGGCGTCGTCGCCGGGCTGGACCCGGCCACCGGGCAACGCGTCCGTGCAGCGCTGCCCGTCCTGGTCGACGAGTCCGAGGACCTCGCCGCGCTGACCCAGCTCGACGTGCAACGGTTTCTGTGGCAGACGCTGCCGCGCCAGTGGAAGGGCCGGCCGCGCGAGCAGCACGAGCTGGCCTGGGCGGTGGGCGACTTCCTGGCGGCCGCGGGCCTGGACCGGTACGCCGCGCTCTGCCGTGACCGGCGCACGCACGAGGTGCTCTCCGCGTGGGCGCGCGACCCCGCTCTGGGCTCGCGCACCACCGCAGCGCTGATGCGCTCGTCCGGCGTCGACCCGCCCGACACCCGGCTGCTGGCCTTCGGCGCCGAGCTGACCGGGCTCGACCGACGCGTGCGCGCCGACGCCAGCCGGTTCCTCGAGGACGCGGTGGCCCGCGGTGTGCTCGACCCGTCCAGCGAGTGCGGGGTGCGGTCCTCGACCGAGACCTTCCTGTCCACGCCGTCGCCGGCGTATGACGGGCTGACGCCCCGCGAGGCCGTGCTCCGCGAGCGCGCGGCATCGTGGATCCGCCGCCTGGACCCGGGGATCGGTCCGTTCTGGACCGACGTCTTCCACCGGCTGGGCGAGGAGCCGGGCGTGCCCGAGAACGTGACGCTGTCGATCGCCCCGGCCGTGGTGCTGCTCCAGCAGGCGGCGACCGGGGTGGCGCTGACCCCCGAGGGACACCTGCCCTCCGAGGTGGTGGTCGAGCTGGATGCCCGGTTCGGCTGGACGGACAAGCTGCCGTCCCGCCGGCCGAGCGACGAGCGGGCCATCCCGGCGCTGCTGTTCGTGGACACGCACCTGCGCGAGCAGCGGCTGATCACCGACCACGACGGGCGGCTGGCGCTGACCGAGGACGGCCGGCGCTGCCTGACCGATCCGGCGCTGCTGTGGCAGCTGCTGGTCACACCGGGCCCGCGCTGGCCCGACGGGTTCCAGCAGGACGCGCTCGCCGTGATGGCGGTCTGCCTGCTGCGGCAGACCTCCATGAACGGGCCGCGGCTCACCGAGCAGGTGTCCTCCTTGCTCTCGCACACGTGGCGCAGCCGGGACGGGGACAGCCTGAAGCCGGGCGTGGAGTGGCTGCGGGTGGAGTGGTACCGGCTGGGGGTCGGTCTGAGCTGGTGGGAGCTGAACTGGCGTCCGGAGCAGTACCGGCTCGGCGAGTTCGGTCGCTCCGCAGCCGCCGAGCTGTTCTGGGCGGTCGCCGGTCAGCCGACCCGCTGACCCATGACTTCGCTATCGAGCGCAACAACGGGTCATGCGACCTGGTGGAGTGGTGGATCGGCGGCGCGGACAGCAGTAACGGGTCGTGCGACCTGTTGGGGGGCGCCTGGCCCTGGGGGCAGCAATGACGGGTCGTGGCGCGCCCGGTGGAAGATCGGGGACATCCCTGATGGCGCCGCTCACGGGAATGACCGATGCTGGTGTGGTGATGAAGATCCTGTTTGTTGTCGCTGCCGTGGTTGCCGCGTTCATCGTGCTCAAGATCGTGTTCGCGCTCGTGTCGGCCGTCTTCGGGGCGCTGCTCTTCCTCGGCGTGCTCGCGCTGCTGGGCTTCGGCGCTTACTCGGTCATGCGGTTGGTCAGCAAGGGCCGCCGGGACCGCTCGCCCGTCTGACGGACCGGCGAGTCAGTCGGCGCGGCCGCCGCCACCGCCGAACATGATCTCGTCCCAGCTCGGGACGGAGGCCCGGCCGCGGTTCTTGCGCACCGCCTTGCGGGGCGCACGTGGCGGCGAGGTCTCGGTGGTCTCGCTGCCCTCCTCGGCGTCGGGGGTGTCCGCCTCGTCCGAGGCGGTCGCCGGCTCAGCCGGGTCGGACGCGTCATCGGTCTCGTCAGGGACGTCCTTGGCCGGCTGGGGTCGCACCGGCCGCTCGGTGGCCTGGGTAGCCATCCAGTCGGCGTCACCGGCAACGGACGTCGGGTCCACCTCCGGGTGCCGGTGCGACTCGCGGGCGGAGCGGGCCACCGTGCTCAGGTCGGCCGTGGGCTCGTGGTCCTCCTCGGCTCCGTCAGTGACCATGTCGATCGCGTCGCTGCCCAGCGGAAGCTCGTCGTCCGCGCTGGCCACGGACGTCAGCCGGCGCTGCCCGGACCCGGTGCGCGGCTGCGGCCCGCGGTGACCGCTCTGCTCGCCGACCAGCCACTTGGCCTCCTCGTCCTCGGCCATCACGTATCGGCCGGGGGCGTCGAAGAGGAACTCCGCGTGCCGGGGGCTCTCGCCGGACCGGTAGTCGGCGACCAGCGTCCACCGGCCGTCCTCGCGCCGCCAGGCGTCCCACTCCACCGACTCGGGCGAGATGTTGCGCTCGCGAAGCCGGTCGGCGACCGCGTCGCCGAGGATCCGGCTCTGGCCTTCGCCGCCCTTGCGGCGCACGGAGGACCGCTGCGCGCGCTCGGCGATGTGCGCGCGCTCGGCGAGCACCGGGCCGGCGAAGCCCATGATCTTCTCGACGGAGGTCTGCGCGGCGGCCGCGACCTTCTCCGGGCTCTCGCCGGCACGGATCCGGGTTTGGATGTCGCGGGGACGCAGTGCGCTTTCCATCTGGATCTCCAACTGGCCGAGTCGGGCGTGGTCGCCGCGGAGCGCCGCCCGCAGCTTGGTATCGGCCGGAAGAGCGAACTCCTCGCCCGCGTCGCTGACCAGGAGCAGCTTGGTGCCGTCCTTGCTCAGCCCCACGAGCGTGAGGTCCTGCATCGTTCCCTCTCCTCGACGCGTTGTCCGTCGGGCCCGAGCCTACTTCAGCCGGGGTTCCGCTCCGGGTAGCGAGCGGGCGGGTCGCGGTGTCTTCAGGCCCCCAGGACGCGGTCCAGGTAGGCGTTGGTGAACATTCGGTCCGGGTCCAGCTCCTGGCGTATCTTCTGGAAGCCCTCCCAGCGGGGGTACGCGGCCGCCAGGTCGGCGGCCGTGCGGGTGTGCAGCTTGCCCCAGTGGGGGCGCCCGTCGTACCCCTTCAGCACTTCCTCCGCGCCGCGGAAGTACGACGTGTGGTCGGTCCGGGTGTTCACGTGGAAGGCGAGGTACACCGTGTCCCGGCCGGACGCGGTGGACAGCCACACGTCGTCCGCGGGAGCGTGGCGCACCTCCACCGGGAAGCCGATCCGCCACCCGGACTTCTCGAGGAGCCGGCGCACCTCTGTGAGCGCGGCCATGCCATGCTCGCGCGGCACGGCGTACTCCATCTCCTTGAACCTGACCCGCCGGCGGGAGACGAACACCCGGTCGGAGGCATCCACGTAGCGCCGCGCGGTCAACGCCCGGGTGGCCACCTGGTTTGTCGCCGGGATGGACCGGGGCGCCCGGTTGCCCAGCCGGTTCACCAGGCCGAACACCGTGTTCGCCAGCAGCTCGTCTTCGACGTAGGCGCGCACCCGCGACAGTGGCTCCGGCTCGTCCAGGGTGCGGTTGTTCCGCTTGGTCAGCAGCCGGTCCGTGTGCGGGAACCAGTACATCTCGAAGTGGTGGTTGCCGCCGGCCAGGTCGTCGAAGCCGCCGACCGCCCGTTGCCAGCTCATCGGCTCCTCGACCGCCTCGAGCAGGAACGCCGGCTCCACCAGGAAGGTCACCGCGGTGACCACGCCGAGCGCGCCCAGCCCGACGCGGGCCGCGTCGAACAGCTCGGGCTGCTGCTCACGGGACAGCTGCCGGAGCTGGCCGTCCGCGGTGACCAGCTCCAGCCCGGCCACCTGCGCGGACAGCGACGCCCAGCGACCGCCGGTGCCGTGCGTGCCGGTCGCGATCGCGCCCGCGACCGTCTGCCGGTCCACGTCGCCCATGTTGTGCAGCGCCAGGCCGAGGCCGCGGAGCCGCTCGTTGAGCACGTGCAGCGGGGTGCCGGCCAGCACGGTCACGGTCTTCGCGTCCCGGTCGACCGAGCGGATGCCGACCAGCCGGTCGGGCAGCAGCAGCATGCCCTCGGTGACCGCGATGCCGGTGAAGGAGTGCCCGGAGCCGACCATCTTCAGGCCCAGCCCGTGGGTCCGCGCCACCACCACGGCGTCCACCACCTCGGGCACGCTCGCCGGCGCCAGCACCTGCGCCGGCCGTGCGGTCTCCAGACCGCACCAGTTGGTCCATCCCCGCGTCGCTCCTCGCATGCCAAGGAGGCTACGGGAGGGGCAATACTGGATCGGTGACAACGTTGTCCGCGGAAGGGATCCGTCGCCGCCTCGGCGTCTCGATGTTCTCGGTGGTCGCCGGGCCGGACGGGGAGCAGCGCCGTGAACGGCTGCTGCGGCCCGGGCCGCGCTGGTTCCCCGAGGACCGGCCGATCCGGCGGGTGCACGGGGACGCGTCCATGCTGATCGGCGGTCTGCGGGCGCTGCTGCTGCAGTCGCTGCACCCGCTGGCCATGGCCGGTGTGGCGCAGCACTCCGGCTACAAGGGCGACCCGTGGGGGCGGGTGCAACGCACCAGCCACTTCATCGCGGTCACCACGTTCGGCACCGCCGACGACGCCGAGTCCATGGTCCGCGGCATCCGCGGCATCCACGACCGGGTTCGCGGCACCGCGCGCGACGGGCGGCCGTACGCCGCGTCAGACCCTCACCTGCTCAGCTGGGTGCACCTGGCCGGTGTCGACAGCTTCCTCGCCGCCTACCAGCGGTTCGGCGACCGGCCGCTCGACTCCGACGAGCAGGACGGATACGTCGCCGACACCGCCCTCGTCGCCCGGAAGCTGGGCGTCCTGGACCCGCCGCTCACCGTGCAGGAGGTGCGCGAGCAGCTCGCCGAGTTCCGGCCGGAGCTGCGGAGCACCCCGGAAGCCAGGGACACCGCCCGCTTCATCCTGCTCGCCCCGCCGCTGTCGCTGCTGGCCCGAGGGCCGTACGGCGTGCTCGGCGCCGCCGCGGTCAGCCTGCTGCCGGCGTGGGCCCGCTGGCCGCTCCGGGTGCCCTACCTGCCGGTGACCGAGGCGGTGGGGGTGCGCGCCGCCGGCCAGGTGGTCACCCGGACCATCAGGTGGGCGATGGCGCCCGACCAGTGAGCTTCGGCCCCAGCGCGGTGCCGAACGCGATCGCGGCGCCCACCAGTCCGGCAACCGCCGGGACCCAGTAGCCGACAGAGGCGCCGTGCGCGTCGATGACCTCGCCGACGACCGCGGCGCCGGGCGCCACCCCGGCCGCCAGCCCGGTCGTCACCACCGAGATGCCCTCGGTCAGCCGGCCCGCCGGCACCGTCTCCTCGATCCAAGCGACGCTGGCGATCAGGGTCGGGGAGATCGCGAAGCCGGCCAGGAACAGGAACACCGCCATCAGCACGAAGCCGTGCACGAACGGCAGCGGGACCATGGCCAGCGCCAGCGCCAGCAGTCCCCACCGGAACCTGGTCCGGTTGGCCGCCCGAATGTGCAGCGCGCCGGTGATCAGCCCGGCGAGCAGGCTGCCGAGCGCCCAGATCGCCAGCAGCGGGCCGGACAGCGCCTTGCTGCCCAGCTCGCCGGAGAAGGCCACGGTGGCCACCTCGGTCGCCCCGAACAGCACGCCCATCGCGAACGACGACGCGACCAGCGGGCCCAGCACCAGCCAGCCCATCGGCTCGCCGCGGTTCCCGCCGGGCCGGCGCCGGCTCAGCTTCGGCTCGGTGCCGCGCTGCATGCTCAGCGCCAGCGTCCCGATCACCGCTGCGGCGACCGCCGCGCCCAGGCCGGCCAGCGGGTGCACCTTGGTGGCCAGCAAGGTGACCATCGCCGGCCCGATCATGAACACCGCCTCGTCGACGGCCGCCTCGAACGCGAACGCGGTCTGCAGCTGGCGTTTCTCCGGCACGATCTGGGACCAGCGGGCGCGCACGCACGAGCCGATCTGCGGCATCGCCGCCCCGGCCACCGCGGCGCAGGCCATCGCCACCGGGTTCGGCCAGCCGTTCTCGACCGACGTCATGGTCAGCCCCAGCCCGACCGCGAACAGGAGGATCGCCCACGGCAGCACCCGGCTCTGCCCGCGCCGGTCGATCAGCCGGCTCAGCGGGACCGCGAACACCGCGCTGGCGATGATGTACGACGCGGAGACGCGGCCGGCCAGGCCGTAGGACCCGGTGCGCGCCGACACCAGCAGCACGATTCCCAGACTGACCATCGAGATCGGCAGCCGGGCCACCAGACCGCTCAGCGAGAACGCGAGCGCCCCGGGAAGGCCGAGGACCTGGCGGTAACGGGAGATCACCGTCGCAATCCTAAGATGTGCCCATGCCCCCCGACGTCTCTCCGTACGACGCCTTGTTGCTGGTCTCCTTCGGCGGACCGGAGAAGCCGGACGACGTGCTGCCGTTCCTCGAGAACGTGACAAGGGGCCGCGGCATCCCGCCGGAAAGGCTGACCGAGGTCGGCGAGCACTACCACCGGTTCGGTGGGCGCAGCCCGATCAACGACCAGAACCGGGCGCTGCTGGCCGCCATCGAGGAGGACCTGCGCGGCTGCGGGGTGCGGATCCCGATGTACTGGGGGAACCGCAACTGGCACCCGCTGCTCCCGGACACGTTGCAGCAGATGAAGGCCGACGGCGTGAACCGGGTGGCCTGCCTGTTCACGAGCGCCTACTCGTCGTACTCCGGCTGCCGGCAGTACCGCGAGAACCTCGCCGATGCGGTCGCGGAGGTCGGCGACGGGGTGCCGCGGCTGGACCGGCTGCGACACTACTTCAACCACCCCGGCTTCGTGGAGCCGATGGTCGACGCGACGCTGGCCGCGCTCGCCGAGATCCGGGACCGCTTCCGGCACGACGCGCACCTGCTGTTCGTGACCCACTCCATCCCACTGACGATGAACGACGCGAGCGGTCCCGACGGCGGCGCGTACGTCGCCCAGCACCGCGCCGTCGCGGAGGAGATCACCGAGCGGGTCCGCCAGGAGACCGGCCACCGCCACCCGGCCGAGCTGGTCTACTGCTCGCGGTCCGGCCCGCCGAACGTGCCCTGGCTGGAGCCGGACATCAACGACCGGATCACCCGGCTGGCTGCCGAAGGCACCAACGCCGTGGTCGTCGTGCCGATCGGGTTCGTGTCCGACCACATGGAGGTCGTCTACGACCTGGACACCGAGGCGGCGGCCACCGCCGAGGAGTCCGGGGTGGAGTTCGCCCGCGCGGCGACCGCTGGTGTGGATCCGCGCTTCGTGCGGATGGTCCGCGACCTGCTGCTCGAGCGGGCGGCGGTCGAGCGCGGCGAGGACGTCGCGCGGGCCAGCGTCGGTGCGCTGCCGCCGGCGTGGGACGTCTGCCCGGCCGGCTGCTGCGCCAACCAGCGGGGGCCTCGTCCGGCGCTCTGCGGACGGGACTAGCC
>DASTWW010000098.1:0-4601 GCA_035765755.1 Nocardioidaceae bacterium | reverse complement strand
GATGAGCTCGGCGACCGCGGCCGGGACGGCGTACGCCACCCACGGCGAGCACATGATCCCGTTCTACATCTTCTACTCGATGTTCGGGTTCCAGCGCACCGGCGACTTCATCTGGGCGATGGCCGACCAGATGGGCCGCGGATTCCTGGTCGGCGCGACCGCCGGCCGCACCACGCTGACCGGCGAGGGCCTGCAGCACGCCGACGGGCACTCCCCGCTGCTGGCCGCCACCAACCCGGCCGTCGTGCACTACGACCCGGCGATGGCGCACGAGATCAGCTACATCTTCCAAGACGGCATGCGGAGGATGTACGGCGCGACCGACGAGCACCCGCATGGTGAGGACGTGGTCTTCTACCTCACCGTCTACAACGAGCCCGCGGTGCAGCCGAAGGCTCCCGAGGACCTCGACGTGCAGGGGCTGCTCAAGGGCATCTACCACTACGCCGTACCTCCTCAGATCGGCAACGACCACCCGCCGCGCGTGCAGCTGCTGGCCTCCGGGGTCGCGTTCCCCTGGATCACCGAGGCGCAGCGGTTGCTCGCCGAGGACTGGGGCGTGGCCGCGGACACCTGGTCGGTGACGTCGTGGAACGAGCTGGCCCGCGACGCGCAGCACGCCGAGGAGTGGAACCTGCTGCACCCCTCGGAGCCGGCCCGGGTGCCCTACGTCAGCGACAAGCTGAAGGAGGTCGAGGGTCCGGTGGTCGCGGTCAGCGACTTCATGCGCGCGGTGCCCGGCCAGATCGCCAAGTGGGTGCCCACCGACTACCACGTGCTCGGTGCGGACGGGTTCGGGTTCGCCGACACCCGGCCGGCCGCCCGGCGGTTCTTCCACATCGACGCGCAGTCGGTCGTGGTGCAGGCGCTGCAGGCGCTGGCCGCGCGCGGTGAGGTGAAGCCGGAGACCGTGCAGGAGGCCTTCGACCGCTACCGCATCGACGACCCGACCGCGGTCGCCGGCGTGAAGCAGGAGGGCGGCGACGCCTGACCTCCGCCTCGGCCGCCGTTAGGCTCGGCGCATGACAGCCAGGCCCGCGGCGGGCGAGCGGGGCGCAGGGGCACGCGGCCGCGCGCAGATCGCCCGGCGGCTGCACCGCTCGGTCGGCGACCTGACGACCGCGGCCCTGGCTCGGATGGACCGGGACATGCCGTGGTTCCGGCAGCTGTCCGCCGAGGACCGGTCCTGGATCGGGCTGATCGTGCAGGCCGGGATCAACGCATTCGTGACCTGGTACCGGGACAGCCAGGCGGGCACCCCGATCACCGCCGAGGTGTTCGGGGTGGCGCCGCGGGCGTTGGCCGGCGTTGTGAGCCTTCACCAAACCGTGGAGATGGTCCGGCTGACCATCGAGGTGGTCGAGGAGAACCTCGCCGAGGCGGTCGGTGAGGACGACGCCGTACCGCTGCGGGAGGCGATCGGTCGCTACGCCCGGGAGATCGCGTTCGCCACCGCGGAGGTGTACGCGCGCGCTGCGGAGATGCGCGGCGCCTGGGACGCCCGGCTGGAGGCGCTGGTGGTCGACTCCGTGCTGCGCGCCGAGACCGACGAGACGGTGCTGTCGCGGGCGAGCGCGCTCGGCTGGGAGTCTCGGGGCGCGGTGGCCGTGGTGTTCGGGCTGGTGCCCGACGGCTCCCCCGGCCGGGCCCGCGAGGGCTTCGTCGACGAGGTACGTCGCTCCGCCCGCCGGGTCGGGCTGGACGCGCTGTGCGCGGTGCAGGGCGACCGGCTGGTCGTGGTGCTCGGCGGCGTCCAGAACCGTGACAAGGCAGCGGTTGCGGTCGCCGACCACTTCGGGCCCGGACCGGTGGTGATCGGCCCGCTGGTGCCCGACCTGACGGCCGCCTCGGTCTCGGCCCGCGCCGCGCTCGCCGGGCTGCGCGCCGCCCCCGGCTGGCCGGAGGCACCCCGTCCGGCGACCAGCGACGACCTGCTCCCCGAGCGGGCGCTGGCCGGCGACGGGCACGCCCGCCGGCAGCTGGTCACCGAGGTGTACCTGCCGCTGCTCGAGGCCGGCTCGGCGGTGCTGGACACGGTCACCGCGTTCCTGGACACCGGCGGCTCCATCGAGGGCACCGGGCGGGTGCTGTTCGTGCACCCGAACACGGTGCGCTACCGGCTGCGCCGGGCCGCCGACCTGACCGGGCTGTCCCCGGCCGACCCGCGGCACGCCTACACCTACCGGGTTGCGCTCACGCTGGGCCGGCTCAACCCACCGGACGCGCGGGCTTTGTAGGGTTCCCACAAGAAGCGGGCCCCAATCTTCGTACGCCGCTGGGGCGCGTTTGCGCCGTACCTCCCGGCACAGTGGAAGGGTGCTCGTCATCGTCGCGCCCGGGCAGGGCGCCCAGACCCCCGGGTTCTTGAAGCCCTGGCTCGCCGACCCGACGTTCGCCGACCGGCTGCACTGGCTGTCCGCGGTCGCCGGGATGGACCTGGCCCACTACGGCACCGAGGCCGACGCCGAGACGATCCGCGACACGGCCGTCGCGCAGCCGCTGCTGGTTGCCGCCGGCCTGCTGGCCGCGCTGGAGCTGTTCCCGCACCCGGCGGACGCGTTCGGCCGGATCGGCGCAGTGGCCGGGCACAGCGTCGGCGAGCTGACCGCGGCGGCCGGCGCCCGGGCCATCACCGCCGAGCAGGCGATGGTGCTGGTCCGCGAGCGCGGGCGTGCGATGGCCGAGGCGGCTGCTGCCGCCCCGACCAGCATGACCGCGGTGCTCGGGGGGGACAGGGACGAGGTGCTCGCCAGCATCGCCGCACACGGGTTGACTGCCGCCAACGACAACGGCCCCGGTCAGATCGTGGCCGCGGGCACCGTCGAGGCGCTGGCCGCGTTCGCCGAGGAGCCGCCGGCCAAGGCACGGCTGGTGCCGCTGTCGGTGGCCGGGGCGTTCCACACCGAGCACATGGCCCCCGCCGTCGACGTGCTCGGCAGGCTGGCCCGGTCGGTGTCCACCCACGACCCGCGCACACGGGTGATCTCCAACCGGGACGGCAAGGTCGTCCACGACGGGCAGGACCTGCTGAGGCGGATCGTCACCCAGGTCCGCAACCCGGTGCGCTGGGACCTGTGCATGGAGACCATGCTCGACCTCGGCGTGACCGGGATCCTGGAGATGCCGCCCGCGGGCACGCTGACCGGCATCGCCCGGCGGGCGATGAAGGGGGTGGCCACGTTCGCGCTCAAGGAGCCGGACCAGCTCGACGGGGCCCGCGCCTTCTGCGAGGAGCACGGTGTGCCCTCCCCCATCAACAGCGCGCCGACCTGGCGGATGCTGGTCGCCCCCCTGAAGGGCACCTTCCACCGGGCGCCGGACCTGCCCGAGGGCGGCACCCTGGCCCCGGACGCGGCGATCGGCGCGGTGCAGAGCCTGCGTGACGAGACCGCGGTGACCGCCCCGCACGGCGGCATGATCGTCGAGTGGCTCGTCGAGGACGGCGACCTGGTCTCCCCCGGGCAGCCGCTGATCCGCCTGCACCCCGAAGGAGTCTCCTGATGGTCGCCCTGAACACCACGACCGGCAGCCACGCCGCCATCCTGGGCATCGGCAGCTACCGCCCCCGCCGGGTGGTGCCGAACTCGGAGATCGTGGAAGCCATCGACTCCAGCGACGAGTGGATCCAACAGCGCTCCGGCATCCGGGCCCGCCGGTTCGCCGAGCCCGACGAGACCGTGCAGATGATGTCGGTGTCGGCGGCGCGGCAGGCG
Organism: Nocardioidaceae bacterium; assembly: GCA_035765755.1. Classification (GTDB taxonomy): domain Bacteria; phylum Actinomycetota; class Actinomycetes; order Propionibacteriales; family Nocardioidaceae; genus DASSKA01. The sequence continues at coordinate 888 of DASTWW010000098.1, read as the reverse complement.
ATGGAGCGGGCCGGTGTCGAGCCCGCGCAGATCGACGTGGTGATCGTGGCCACCGTCTCCCACCTGCTGCAGACCCCGGCCGTGGCCACCGCGATCGCCTTCGAGCTGGGCATGAACCGGCCCGCCGCGTTCGACATCTCCGCGGCCTGCGCCGGGTTCTGCCACGGCATCGCGCTGGCCAACGACCTGATCCGCGGCGGCACCGCCAAGCACGCGCTGGTGATCGGCGTGGAGCGGCTCTCGGACATCACCGACCCCACCGACCGGGGCACCGCATTCATCTTCGCCGACGGTGCCGGCGCGGCCGTGGTGGGCCCGTCCGACGAGCCCGGCATCGGGCCGGTGCTGTGGGGCTCCGACGGCGAGCAGTTCGACCTGATCCGCCAGCGCGACGACTGGCGCGACGTGCTCCGCGACCAGGAGGCGGCCATCCCGGCGCTGACCATGAAGGGCAACCCGGTGTTCCGGTGGGCGTCGTACGAGATGGCCAAGGTCGCCCAGTCCGCGCTGGACGCGGCCGGCGTGAGCGTCGAGGACCTGGACGTGTTCTGCCCGCACCAGGCCAACAACCGGATCACCGACGCGATGGCCCGCGCTATGAAGCTGCCCGAACGGGTACGCATTGCCCGAGACATCGTCGACCAGGGCAACACCTCGGCCGCCTCGGTCCCGCTGGCTCTGGACCGGATGATGGCCGACGGTGACGCGCACAGCGGCGACCTCGCGCTGATCATCGCGTTCGGGGCTGGGCTGGCGTACGCCGCCCAGGTCGTCCGCGTCCCCTAGGAACGTCCGGCGCCCCCACGGCGCACGGCACCCACGCAGCAGCACCCAACCAGAAGGAGAACCAGCCAATGGCCACCACCGAGGAGATCCGCTCCGACCTCG
>DASTWW010000097.1:0-7059 GCA_035765755.1 Nocardioidaceae bacterium | reverse complement strand
AGGCCGGCGCCGGCATCGGCCGGGTCGAAGGCCTCGGCGCGGCCACGCTGGCGAAGATCCGCGAGTGGGTGGGCCGCGCCGACGTGCGGGTCACCGGGGTGCTGGACCTGGACTCCCGCGCCGCGGTCGACGGCCACGAGGTGCCCGACCAGATGCGCGAGACCGTGTTCCTGCGCAACCCGTGCTGCCCGTTCCCGTGGTGCCCGAACCTGTCGAGGGTCAAGGACGACGACCACATCGAGGAATACATTCCCGAAGATGAGGGCGGCCCACCCGGGCAGACCAGCCTGGCCAACCTGGCCGGCCTGTGCCGACGCCACCACCGCTGCAAGACCCACGGCGGCTGGACCTATGCGATGCCCGAACCCGGCCTCTACCTGTGGCGCTCACCCCACGGCCGCCGCTACCTCGTCGACCACACCGGCACCACCAACCTCGACACCAGCTGAGCCGCAACGGAGGCGAAAGCCCCCTGCCCCTGCTGATCACGGGCCGAAGCACGCCTCGACCGCGAAGTCCCTCCGAACCGCAGCAACCGACGACGCCTCCATGCCGCCGGCATCGGCATGCCCGGGATAGCGTCGGCGTGCCCGAGAGGTGGAAGCCGAGCGGCCCGGGAGAAGTCAGCGGCGGTCACAGCTCCCGCACGTCCACCACGGCGTCGAGGTTGAGCGGCCCGTAGATGTGCGGGTACGGCCCCTCCGAACCGGAGGAGTCGAGCACCTCCTCGGCCTTCCACGGGGAGGTGAGCCGGTCGGTCTCGATGACCAGCACCACGATGTCGGACAGATCGGAGTACCACCGTTGCCGCACGCCGTCGACCTGCTCCCGGAAGGAGCAGTGGATGAAGCCCTCCTCAGCGAGGCCGACGTCCCGGGTGGACAGCGTGTACATCCCCGCCTCGCGGGCAGCGGACCACTCGCCCGCCGTGGTGACGTGGAAGATCTGCACGGCTATCCCGGGAGCGCGCCGAGCGGGGCGACGGGCCGGCCGGTGCTCTCGCAGACCCAGGTCGGGTCGGGGCCGCCGAGCTCGGGGTGGATGTAGAGCGCGTGCGGGTCGGTCTCGGTGCACACGGGGCACAACGGCCAGCGGCCGACCTCGTCGAGCAGCGCATCCTGCACGTCCTGGGCGATCAGCCCAGCGACGTACTGCCGCCCCTCCTGCCACTGCGAGGTCCACCACCGGCGGGTGGTCACGGACGCCTCGAGCGCCGACACGGAGGTCGCGTCGGCGGCGTCGGTGGCCTCGAGGTCGTGCAACACGAGGGCGCGTGCGTCGAGCAGTGCATCTCTTCGGGCGTCGTCGGGTGTCACGATGTCCATTGTGAGCACGCAAGAAAAGTCCTGCTCCAGAACCCGCGGGCTGCTCGAGGTCGTGGTGGTGCACCCGCGCGACGTCGAGGGCGCCGACACCGGCGGCGCGGACCGGCTCTTCCTGGTCGCCGACGTCGAGGCCGGCGGCCGCTCACCCGAGCCCGCCGTGGTGTCCGCGGTCTGCCGCGAGAGTGACGTCCCGGTCCGGGTGATACTCCGCCTCAACGACGGGCTGAGCTCCACCGGCGGCGAGCTCGCCCGGCTGGCCGGCCTGGGCGAGGAGTACCTCACCGTCGGCGCGGAGGGGGTCTCCTTCGGCTTCCTCGACGCCGACAACGAGATCGACGTCGAGCTGTGCCACCACCTCGCCGACCGCCTCCCCGGCGTGCCGTGGACGTTCCACCAGGCCTTCGACGCGGCGCTCGACCCGGACCGCGCCTGGCGCCGGGTCACCAGTCTGCCCGGGCTGGACGCGGTGCTGTCCGCCGGCTCGACGCTCGGCATGGACAGTGGGTACGACGAGCTGACCGACCGTGCCTCCGTCGACCCGGACGTTGCCCGGCTGCTCCTTGCCGGAGGCGGCCTGCGACCTGAGCACGTGCCGTGGCTGGTGCGGGCCGGCGTGCGCCAGTTCCGGGTCGGGTCCGTCGTACGCCCGGGCGGTTCCTGGACCAAGGCGTACGTCGACGCGGGGCACGTGCGCGCGTGGCGGATGCTCCTCGACGACGCGGTGGACCGGGCCCGGGGCAGGTCGGTGGGATGAGCCTGTACATCGACCCGCCGAACGCCGCCGGACACGGGCGGATGTGGTCGCACCTGGCCAGCGACGACTCGTTCGAGGAGCTGCACCGGTTCGCCGCCTCGCTGGGCATCCCCGGGCGCGGGTTCGACCACGACCACTACGACATCCCCTCCGAGCGGTACGCCGAGGTCATCGCCGCGGGCGCGGTGCCGATCTCCAGCCGGGAGCTGGTCGTCCGGCTGCACGACGCCGGGCTGCGGCGCCGCAAGCGGCCGCGCACCGCGCGGACCCCGAGGGGGTTGCTGCGCGCGCACCGGCTGCACCCCGGGGACACGGTCGCCGTGGTCGCGCCCGCCGGTCCTGTCCCGGAGGACCGGGTGCGGGCCGGCCTCGCGACGCTGTCCGGCTGGGACCTGCAGGTTCGGGTCGGGCCGCACGTGCTCGGACGTCAGCCGGAGACGGACTACCTGGCCGCCGCCGACGCCGACCGCGCCGCGGACTTCATGGCCGCCTGGACCGACCCGCAGGTGCAGGCGGTGTTCTGCGCGCGAGGCGGGTACGGCGTGCAGCGGATGGTCGACCTGCTGGACTGGTCGGCGATCGCGGCCGCCGGACCGAAGGTGCTGGTCGGGTTCTCCGACATCACCGCGCTGCACCAGGCGTTCGCCGCCCGGCTCGGCATGTCCACCGTGCACGGCCCGGTGGTGACCAGCCTGGCCCGCGACGACGACTCCGCCGAGCACCTGCGCACCCTGTTGTTCGAGCCGGAGGCGCTCGGCTCGCTGACCCCGGTGCCGACCGAGACGATGGTGTCCGGCAGCGCGGAGGGCCCGTTGGCCGGCGGCAACCTGGCCCTGCTGGCCACGTCCGCGGGCACGCGGGACTGGTACCCGGCGCGCGGCGCGATCGCGGTGCTCGAGGACGTCGGCGAGGAGGTCTACCGGATCGACCGGATGCTCACCCAGCTGCTGCGCGCGGGCTGGTTCGACGGGGTGCGCGGCATCGTGCTCGGCCGGTTCACCGAGAGCGGGGACCCCGACGACATCGTCCGGCTGGCGCACGACCGGCTGGTGCCGCTCGGGGTGCCGATGGTGCGCGAGGCGGCGATCGGCCACGACCGGACCAACCTGGCCTTCCCGCTCGGCGGCCCGGCGCGGCTGGACGCGGACAAGGGCACGCTCACCCTGACCGCGCCCCCGCTGCTGTAGATCACGCGGTTGTGGTCGTGCAGGCGTGGCCGCCCGGCACGGAATCGCTCACCATCTGTGTCGGTTGTCGATCGGTTCCGTGACTCGAGGGAGGACTCCGCCTTCGCGGCCCAAAAACTCGACGACGTAGGTAGACCCTTGCGCGTTCGCCGGCAGCTCGACCGCCCAGCCCTCCGGTGCGCGGGCGGGTGTTGTCTTGTCGAGTCCCGGACCGGTGACGCGGACGTGGCGGGTGCCGTGTGGCAGCTCGAATCCTCCCAGGTTGAGTCCGAAGAGGATTGGCGGGCCTGGGTTGTCAGCGTCCGTGGGCATTACCGCCTGAGTGAACTCCTCACGCTGAGACACTCCCCATGGGCACCTCCTGCATGAGAAGTGTCCGACAAGACCGCGATGGTTACGTGGCAGACGGCGGAACCGTCGAGACATGGGAGCGCCGTAGTCAAATAGTGACTACAACGCTCCTATGTCTCGGCGCGAGTGGCGCCAACCGCCGGCAACGGCGCCCAGGCGGGCTCAGTTCTCCAGGGCGGCGAGCTCGCGGGCCACGTTCGCCCGGGCTCGTTCCTCCCACGCGGACCGGGCGTGCTGGCTGTGGAACAGCGTCGGCTTGGCCAGCAGGCCCCGCAGCACGGCAGCTCTGCCCTTGCGAAACTCGGGATCCGACACCGCGGCGTACTCACGGCGCACCCCGGCGGCGTAGTCGGCGTAGCGCTCCGCGTCGGAGGCGAGGATCGCCAGGTCGGCGTCGCACAGCAGCCGGCCGGCCAGGTCGTCCTCCTCGGGCCGGTGCGCGGCGGTGGTCCGCACCAGCCGGGCCACCTCAGCGGCCAGGGCGGTGTCGAACCCGGCGAGCGCGTCGGCGGCCAGCTCGGCGGAGCGCTCCTCGTCATCCGCGTCCCCGTCGTACACCGCGTCGTGGAACCAGGCCGCCAGCACCAGCGCGTCCCGGTCCACGCCGGCGCCCTCCACCGCCAGCAGCTCGTCCAGCCGGTCCAGCACCTCCTCGAGGTGCCGCCCGTCGTGGTAGCCGCGGTCGGGAGAGGAGTAGGCGTCGAGCAGCCGGTCCCGCAGCTCGTCGTACCCGGCCAGCGGCCAGCGGGAGCGCGGGTCGGTCATGGACCCGAGTCTGGCATCAGGAGTCGCCCTCGACCGCCTCGGCCAGCTCCTCGCCGCCGACCTCGCGCTCGATCTCCTCCAGCGGCCGGTGCTTGGTCTCGGGCACCTTGAACCAGAAGAACGTGATCGCGATGATGCCGATCACCCCGTAGATCCAGAACGTCGGTGCCTTGCCGATCGCCTCGGTCTCCTGCAGGAAGAAGTACGACACGATGAAGTTCGCCGCCCAGTTGCAGATGGTGGCCACCGCCATCGCCTGGCTGCGGAACTGCAACGGGTAGATCTCGGAGATCATCAGCCAGAACACCGGGCCGAGCCCGATCGCGAAGCCGATGATGAACACGATCAGCGCCACCAGGCCGACCCACGGCGCGCCCTGGCTCAGCGCCGGGAAGTAGAAGAACGACCCGAGCAGGAACAGCGCGATGGTCAAGATGATGGTGCCGTTGATCAGCAGCGCGCGCCGGCCGACCCAGTCGAGCAGCAGCACGGCGGCGATGGTGACCACGAAGTTCGTGACGCCCACGAACACCGCCAGCAGCACCGAGGAGTTGGTGGACTGGCCGGTGTACTTCAAGATCGTGGTCGCGAAGTAGATCACCGTGTTCACCCCGACGAACTGCTGGAACACCGCGAGTGCGATGCCGATGATCATCAGCGGCCGCACCCGGGAGCCGAACAGGTCCCGGATCCGCCAGCCGCTCTCCTTCTCGGTGACGTCCTGGATGTCCTCCAGCTCCTGGTCGATGTCGTGGTCCTCGGCGCGGGTGCGCTCCAGCACCTTGCGGGCCTCCTCGACCCGGCCCTTCTTCACCAGCCACCGCGGGCTGTGCGGCACGAACGCCATGCTGATCGCCAGCGCGGCGCCCGGGACCACCGCGATGCCGAGCATCCAGCGCCAGTTGTCGACCACGTGCGAGAGGCCGAAGCCGGCGATGTAGGCCAGCAGGATGCCCAGCGTGACCATCATCTGGTTGAAGGTGACCGTGCCGCCGCGGATCTTCGGCGGGGTCTGCTCGGCGATGTACTCGGGGGCGACGAACGACGCGGTGCCCACCGACAGGCCGAGCACGAACCGGGCCGCGATCAGCCAGGTGACGTCCTGGGCGAACGCGGAGGCAAGCGCGCCGATCACGTAGACGATGCCGGAGATGCACTTGGTCCACTTCCGGCTGATCTTCTCCGACAGGTAGCCCGACGCCGCGGCGCCGATGATGGCGCCGATCAGGATCGCCGCCACGATCCAAGAGGAGGCCAGCGTGCTGGGCTTGAACTCCTTCTGGATGAACGGCAGCGCCTGGCCGATGATGCCGGTGTCGTAGCCGAACAGAAAGCCGCCGAGGGCCGCCAGCAGCGCGATGCCGGTCACGAAGCGGTTACGTCCCGACGCGGCGTACTTGACGTACTGCACTCCCGACGTGCTCTCCTCGGGCATTGCTCACCTCCGGTGTCGACTACCCGAGGCCGTACCCGAGACAACCGTTTGTCATTCGCAGGTGTGCGTCACAGCGGGCTGCCGAGCTCGTCGGGCAGCTCTTCGGCATGGAGTACGACGAGGGAGGTGACCGCCCGGGTCAGGCACACGTACAACCGCCGCAACCCGGTGACCCGGTCGGCCTCACCGGCGATGATCCCCGCCGGCTCGATCAGCACCACGTGGTCGAACTCCAGACCCTTGGCGAGCGAGGCCGGCACCACATCGACCCGGACCTCGAACTCGTTGCCGTCCTCGGACTCGGCCACCGACTCGCCGAGCACGGCGTGCCCGATGCCGGCCTTGTCCAGCGCCGGCCGGGTGTCGCGCACCAGTGCGTCGGGGACGATCAGCCCCACCGACCCGACCCGGTCGACCGTCTCGAGGGTGTCCACCAGCGCGGCCACGAGGTCCTCGACCCGGCGCACGGTCAGCTCACCGGGCGTGCGCCGCACCGAGGTCGGCGGCTCCAGTCCGGGCGCGATGGCCGGCAGCAGCCGGGCGGCGTAGGCGATCACCTCGCCGGGCACCCGGAACCCCTTGGTGAGCTCCTCCACGTGCGCGTCCGGCTTGCCGAGGTGGGCCAGCGCGTCGTCCCAAGACCGGGAGGCCCACGGCGTGGTCGCCTGGGCCAGGTCGCCGAGCACTGTGGTGGAGCCGGTGCTGCACCGCCGGCCGACCGCGCGCAGCATCATCGGCGACAGATCCTGCGCCTCGTCGGCGACCACGTGGCCCAGCGACGGCGTGCGCTCGACGAGGTCGGCCGCCTCGTCGACGAGCACCGCGTCGGCGAGCGACCAGCGCACCGACGCCGGCCCCTTGGGAGGCTTCGCCCACAGCAGCATCCGCTGCTCGTCTGCGGACAGGATCCCGTCGGCCGCCTCGGCCAGGAACGTCTCGTCGCCGAGCAGCCGCATCACCAGCCGGGCCGGGTCGACGGTCGGCCACAGCTGCTCGGCGTAGGCCTTCACCGGCCGGCTGCGGGCCACCGCGTCCTGCACCCGGTCGTCGGGGGAGTCGCCGGCCAGCTCCATCTTGACCAGCACGGCGTGCGCCAGCCGTTGCGGGAGCATGGCCCGCGCCGCGCCGTACCGCACGCCTCGCAGGCGCAGCGCCTCGACGATCTCCTCGGCCTCGTAGCCGGGGATCCGCCAGCGGCGTGCGCCGCGCGGCACCACCAGCCCTTCGGCGGGCGGCACCAGC
>DASTWW010000096.1:0-7534 GCA_035765755.1 Nocardioidaceae bacterium | reverse complement strand
GGAAGCGGCGGACAGGGCTGGTCGGGCAGCCGGCGCCCGGGGCCAACGACGGGAGGTGCAGGGGGCGCCGGATCGCGTGGAGCACGTTCTGCGGCACGCAGTTCGCCGAGGCGCAGAACGCATGCTGGCTCGGTGGCGTCGGGGGCCTGCTCGTGGGGCCGCCGGCGACGGGCGGGTGGCGGTACGACGGGCCTGAGCCCATCAACCCGAGCGGCAGCGCGATGGCCAGCGCCACCGCCGCCGCACCGCCCACGACACCGGCTCGTCTCCGGAGGCGGATCCGGCCGGCCACCCGTCGTACCCGGTCCGGACGATCGGTCTGCGGCGGCGGCTCGGGGACCGACTCGCGGAGCACGCGGGCCAGCTTCTGCTCGTCGAGCAGCGTCATGACAGGCTCCCTTCCTGCAGGGCGTCGGCGAGCCCGGACGCGCGCAGCCGCACCAGCCCCTTGGCCGCCTGGCTCTTCACGGTGCCGACCGAGCAGCCGAGGGCGTCGGCGGTCTCGTCCACGGACAGGTCGCAGTAGTAGCGGAGCACAACGGTGGCGCGCTGCCGCCGCGGCAGCTGTCCCAGGGCGACCAGCACCAGCTCGCGCAGCTCCACCTGGCCGGAGAGGTCGCGCACCTCCCGCTCCTCGAGCACGGCGACGGGCTGTTCCCCCCGCCAGGCCCGCCGCCACCAGGTGGCATAGGTGGTGAAGATGACCCGTCGTACGTAGGCCTCCTCGCGACCCGGCTCGATGCGCCGCCAGGCGAGGTACGCCTTGGCCAGCGCCGTCTGCAGCAGGTCCTCGGCCTCCTGCCACTCACCGGTCAGCAGCCAGGCCGCGCGCAGCAGGACGCCGGAGCGTGCCTCGACGAAGCCGTCGAAGCCGGCCGGCTCGGACATCGCGTCACCCCTTCGACCATCATGACCAGTCGGGAGCCCCGATGGGTTGCTCGGCGCGGCGCGAGCCCTCGACGGGAGTGGGAGATCCTTCACTACCGGGGATGCACGACTAGAGTGGTCTGTCACCAGGCGGGGGCGAGGAGGGCGTGCCGATGAAGCCGACCGAAGCCGAGCAGCAGGAGCTCGAGGCCCGCCGCGGCCAGCTGCGCGAGCAGTACCTCCTGCCGCCGGAGCAGCGCCACAGCCCCGGCCGGGGCATCCACCACGCGGCTCTCATCTGCTCCGACGTGGAGCAGACGATCCGGTTCTACCAGGACCTCCTCGGCTTCCCGCTGGTCGAGCTGGTCGAGAACCGCGACTACCCCGGTTCGTCGCACTTCTTCTTCGATCTCGGCAACCAGACCTTGCTGGGCTTCTTCGACTTCCCCGGGCTCGGCCTGCAGCCCGGCGTGGAGTCGATCGGCAGCGTCCAGCACATCGCGATCTCCACCCCCCGCGACCGCTGGGAGGAGATCCGCAAGCGCCTGGACCAGGCCGGAGTGGCGTACGACGGGCCGCAGCGCGGGATCGAGGAGTCGATGTACTTCAAGGACCCGGACGGGGTCCAGATCGAGATCCTCAGCGACCCGCTGATGTACTTCGGCGGCCGCCAGCTCGACGAGTAACGGCGCACCCGCGCGCACCCCGCGAGCCCGCCTCCAGCACGACGGAGAGGTGATGGCAGTGAGCGAGTGGAACGCCATGACGTACGACGGGAAGGACACCATCCTGCGGGTGGTGCGCCACGAGGCCGACCGGTTCTTCGCGATGGCCGAACGGCCGGAGACCTGGGACGCGGCCACCGCCTGTGACCGCTGGTCGACCCGGGACATCGTCGGGCACATCGTGGACACTACGGAGGGGTACTTCCGCGCCTTCGACGCCGCCCGCGGCGGCGGCGAGGTGCCGCCTCCCGACGGGTTGGCGGCGATGAGCCGACTGGCCGACGAGGGCGCGACGGCGTTTCGCGGCGTGCCGCAGCGGGAGCTGCTGGACCGGTTGAAGACCGACTTCGCGAAGATGCAGGAGATCCTCTCCGCGCTCGGCCCCGACGAGTGGACCGGCCTGATGGTCAGCCACAAGTACATGGGTCCGGTGCCGGCCTCCTTCTACGCCGCCGGACAGCTCATGGACTACGGGGTGCACTCCTGGGACATCCGCCAGACGAGCGGGCAGGCGCACGCCCTGTCCGGTGACGTCGCGGACCTGCTGGTGCCCTACATGTTCGCGATCTGGCAGGGCACGGCGCGGGCCGGCCTGGTCAGCGAGCCGTTCGCCATCGGCATCCGGGTGACCGGCCGCAACGCCGGCGACTATCGGGTCACGGCCGGGCCGGACGGGCTGAGCTACGAGCCGGGAGAGGTCGACGACCTGCCCACGGTGATCGACTTCGACGCCGCCAGCCTGGTGCTCACCGCGTTCGGCCGGATCAATGCGGGCACGGTGCGCGGCGACATGGATCTCGCCGAACGTTTCCTCAACCTGTTCTTCCGGATCTGAGCCTCACCCCTCGGCCGCCTCCTCCAGGGGCGCGGCCGGCAGCACGTCGGCGAGCCGCGCGTAGTCGCCGGGCACGTTGTAGACCGCGCCACTGAGCCGGATCCAGCCCCGCCCGCCGTACGCCAGCACCTGGGTCTCCACGCCGAGGGCACTCAGCGTCCGGTAGAGCGCGCCGGCGGTCTCCTCCGTGGTCGCGACTCCGTCCGGGAGCGCGACGAGCCGCAGGCACGGCGCGGGCGACAGCGGGACGCCGGGCGAGACAGCCAGGTCGGTCGAGGCCACCGACGAGGCCACCACGGCGGCGCCGTCGTCGAGCAGGGAGCGGGCCCGCTCGCCGATCCCGAAGCCGCCGGCCTCGCGCCAGAACGTCACCGCCGCCTCGAGGCACAGCCAGCCGCTGTAGTCGTCGGTGCCGTGGGTGTCGAACGGCAGCGGGAACGGCTCGCCGTGGTTCCAGCTCGTGGTCACGGGCGTGATGCGGTCCCGCTCCGCCTCGCCGACCCACAGCGCCGAGGTGCCCCGCGGTGCGAACCCCCACTTGTGCCAGGTGCCGGTCCAGAAGTCCGCGCCGGTTTCCGGTGGCACCACCTCGACCTGCCCGGGCGCGTGCGCGCCGTCGACGAAGGCGAGCGCCCCGTGCTCGTGGGCCAGCGCGCACACCGCCTCGACCGGCAGCAGCGAGCCGGTCGGTGAGGTGATCTGGTCGACGATCACCAGGCGGACGGCGTCGCCCCGTGCAACGGCCCGTGACATCGCGGTCCGGCACCCCTCGACGACCTGCTCCGGCGTGGCGTCGACGGCCAGCGGTACGACGTCGTACGACGCGCCGGTCCGCGAGCACCACTGCTCGACGGCAAGCGCCACCGCGCCGTACCCCTGCTCGGTGGTGAGCACCACGTCCCCGGGCCCGAGCCGGCGCTGCCAGGCCAGTGACGAGAGCACGGTGGCCACCGACTCGGTCGGGTTGCGGACCAGCGCCAGCTCGTCGGCGGACACACCGAGGAACTTCCCGGCCGCCTCGCGTGCCCGCGCCTTCAGCTCCGGCAGCTCCACCCGGAAGAATCGCTGCGGGTTGGCGTCGGCCCGCTGCTTGATCCGGCGCTGGTGCTCGGCGACCACGCGCGGCACCGCGCCGAACGAGCCGTGGTTGAGATGGGTCACCGTGGGGTCGAGGAAGAAGGCGTCACGCACCCGCCCAGTCTGCCCGACTTGTCGGGCGCGGGACCGGCCAGGACCGGTCACGCGCCCGGCTGCTCAGGGCAGGTGCAACGGGGACATCGGCTGGAGCACCCGCGCACCGGACTTCGTCGGTGTCGGTGGCGGCACCGGCGGGCACTTCTTGTCCGAGCCGCGACCCGGCAGCCGCTCCGGGACAGCGCCGGTCGCCAGGTAGTGCGCGATCGAGTTGTCGACGCAGGCCACCCCGGACAGCGAGCCGGCGTGCGTGGTACCGCCCACGCCCTCGATCAGGCTGGCGGTCGGGAACAGGTCTCGCACCTCCAGGCTGCCCTCGAACGGCGTCGCGGCGTCCTTGGTCTCGTCGATGAGCAGGATCGGCACCGACACGTGACGCCCCGTGACGTTGACCGGGTGGCCCGACCGCGCGTGCCAGAACGCGCACGGCGCGTTGAACCAGCCGTTGCTCCAGGTCAGGAACGGGTGCTGCTTGTAGATCCGCCAGTTGTCCTGCTCCTGCTGCTTCCACGACGGCCAGTGCGCGTCCGTGCACTCGGTGGCGAGGTACATCGCGTAGCCGTTGTCCGCCCCGGGACCGACCGAGTCGATGCCTCGGGCGTACTGGATCAGCGGACGGGCCCGGCCGTGGAGCATCCAGGCTGCGTACGCCTTGGCGATGGTGTCCCAGTCGTAGACGTAGTAGGCCGCCTGCGTGAACACGTCGGTCAGCTCGGCCGGCCCGACCTTGCCGCCCGCCGGGTGCTTCGCGAGCACCCGCAGCTGCGCGTAGTAGCGGCGCTGGATCGCCGCCTCCTTCCGGCCGAGGTGGTACGCCGCGTGGTGGTCGGCCAGCCACCGGAAGTAGATCCTGCTGTTCCGGTCGAAGGCGACGTCCTGGTCGAGGTTGGCCTGGTACCACACCGTGCGCGGGTCGACGTTGCTGTCGAGGACGAAGCGGCGCACCCGGTGCGGGTACAGCGTGGCGTAGACCTGGCCGAGGTAGGTGCCATAGGAGAACCCGTAGTAGTTGATGCGCTTCCTGTCCAGCGCCTTGCGCAGGGTGTCCATGTCCTTGGCGGTGTCCACGGTCTTCACGTGGTCGAGCAGCTCGCTGCCGTCCGCCTTCGCGCAGGCGTCCGCGTAGCGCTGCGAGCGGTTCAGCCAGACGTCCATCAGGTGGTTGGTCGTCGGCACGTACGGCGGGCGGTCGAGGTGGTTGTAGCCGCTGATGCAGCTGAGCGAGGGGCGGCTGGAGCCGACGCCTCGCGGGTCGAAGCCGATCCAGTCGTAGGTCTTGGCCGACCGGCCGGGCACGAAGTCCCGCAGCGCCGAGTAGATCAGCCCGCTGCCACCGGGACCGCCGGGATTGACCAGCATCACGCCCTGGTAGCGCTTGGTGGTGTGCAGGACGCGGGACACCGCCAGCTGGATCGTGGTGCCGTGCGGATGGTCGTAGTCGAGCGGCACGGTCAGGAACCCGCACTGCGCGTGGTGGTCGGTCAGGAACTTGTCCTGGCACTTCCCCCACGAGATCGGCGGCGGGGTGTAGCCGCCGGCGCGCGTCTCCTGCTGGGCCCGGTGCGCGACGGCCCCGGTGGCGGTGACGGTGAGGGTGGCGACCGCCAGCCCCGCGGCGGCGAACCCTGCAGCAAGCTTCTTCATGCCTCGACCCCCCGAGGTCAGTTTCGCCGCACGGGCGCGACGTTGCTCTCACGGTGCGGCCAGGAGGTCCCGGTTGTCCAGAGGTGGCAGGGATCGGCGTCCGCGCCACGCGGGACGAGCCGGGACATAGCCGACGAACGGAATTCGGGTGACGTGAGGAGTACGACGCTGGTAGCGTCACCAGGCTCCCCCACCCGACCGCCGGAGGTCCTCGCGTGCCTGCCGTCACGCCCCCGTCCCCGTCCGTCGACACCGAGCTCGGCCAGGAGCGTGACCACCTGTCGCGGTCTCGGGCCGCCCTCGCCCGGATGCGCCGCCGCACCGCGTCCCTGGATACCGCCGCGGCCGGCGACTGGGTCAGCGAGCAGGTGCTCGCCTCGGTGATCTACCAGCGGATGAAGGCGCTGGAGGACGACCCGACCGTGCCGCTGTTCTTCGGCCGGCTCGACTACGCCGACCAGGGAGAGCGGTTCTACATCGGCCGGCGGCACGTCACCGACGAGGTCGGCGACCCGATGGTCGTGGACTGGCGGGCCCGGATCAGCCGGCCGTTCTACCGGGCCAGCAAGGCCGAGCCGATGGGCGTCGAGCTGCGTCGCCGGTTCGGGTTCCAGAGCGGCCAGCTGACCGCCTTCGAGGACGAGCGGCTCGCTGAGGCGGCCGTCGCTGCGCCGTACTCTGAGCCGTCCTCCGAGTACTCCGAGATCCTCGAGGCCGAGATCGAGCGGCCGCGTGTCGGCCCGATGCGCGACATCGTGGCCACCATCCAGCCCGAGCAGGACCTGATCGTGCGGGCCGAGCTCGAGCAGTCGGTGTGCGTGCAAGGCGCGCCGGGCACCGGCAAGACCGCAGTCGGGCTGCACCGCGCGGCATACCTGCTCTACACCCACCGCGACCAGCTGTCCCGGCAGGGCGTGCTGGTGGTCGGCCCGAACGCGTCGTTCCTGCGCTACATCGGCGACGTGCTGCCCGCGCTCGGCGAGATCGACGCGCAGCAGACCACCATCGAGGAGCTGGTCGGCCGGACGCTGGAGCGGCTGAACGCCAAGTACACGATCCGCGGCGAGGACACGCCGGCGGTGGCCACCCTCAAGGGTGACGCCCGGCTGGCCGAGGTGCTGCGCCGGGCGCTGTGGTCTTCGTTGAAACCGCCGGCCGAGGGGCTGGTGGTGCCTCGCGGCGCGCGGCGCTGGCGGATTCCCGGCTACGAGGCCGAGGAGATCGTCGCGGCGCTGCGCCAGCGGGGAGTGCGGTACGGCGCGGCGCGGGCCATGCTCCCGCGGCGGCTGGCGCACGCCGTGCTGGTGAAGATGGAGCTGGCCGGCGACTCCCCTGATGACCGGGTGCAGGACGCGGTGGCCCGCAGCCGGCCGGTGAAGACCTACGCCGAGCAGCTGTGGCCCACCGTCGACCCGGCCCGGCTGGTGATGCGGCTGCTCGGCGACGAAACATTCCTTGCCGAGGCGGCCGATGGGATCCTGTCAGCAGACGAGCAGCGGATGCTGCTGTGGGCGAAGCCTCCGAAGGGACCGGCGTCGGTGCGCTGGTCGCTCGCGGACGCGGTGCTCGTCGACGAGGCCGCCGACCTGGTCGAGCGCACGCCGTCGCTGGGCCATGTGGTCGCCGACGAGGCGCAGGACCTGTCCCCCATGATGCTGCGCGCGGTCGGCCGGCGATGCAGCACCGGCTCGACCACGGTGCTCGGCGACCTGGCCCAGGCCACCACGCCGTGGGCCACCCGGTCCTGGGACGACGCGCTGTCCCACCTCGGCAAGCCGGACGCGCACGTGGAAGAGCTCACCAAGGGGTTCCGGGTGCCCGGCGAGGTGATCGCCTACGCCGCCCGGCTGCTGCCGGCCATCGCGCCCGGGCTGGAGCCGCCCACCTCGGTGCGGCGCACTCCCGGCGAGCTGACCGTGCGCAAGGCCGAGGACCTGGTCGCTGCGCTGGTGGCGACCCTCGAGACGGTCGACCGGGTCGGGTCGGTGGGGCTGATCGTCCCCGACGCGCTGGTGCGCGACACCCGGCGGGCGCTGGAGAACGCCGGCATCGGTCACGCCGTGCTGGGCGAGCCGGCTGACGAGCCCGAGGACGGCAACGAGTTCGAGTTCCGGGTCGACCTGGTGCCGGCCTCGCTGGCGAAGGGCCTGGAGTTCGACCATGTGGTGCTGGCCGAGCCTGCGGGGATCATCGCGGGTGAGGCCGACCGGGTCACCGGGTTGCGACGGTTGTACGTGTGCCTGACCCGGGCGGTCACCTCCCTCGTCGT
>DASTWW010000095.1:0-2505 GCA_035765755.1 Nocardioidaceae bacterium | reverse complement strand
ACGAAGCCCCGCCGCTTGCACAGCGAGATGACGTTGTCGAGGGTGCGGGTGGCGGACTTGGCGGACATCGCTCGGCTCCATCGGTCGGGTGCGCCGGCTGGCTGCCGGCGAAGCACACAGACTATCTGTCGGCGTCAATCGGCATCGGGCGGGCCGGAACCCGGCGCCGGGCCCGCGCCGGGCCTCGATCCCGACCTCGGCACCGCGACGTTCAGCGCCGCCGCGTCCTCGACCAGCTCGTAGGCCGACGGCTCGTCGACGGCCCGGGACAGCAGGGGTACGGCGGTCAGCTTCACGTCATAGCTCGACAGCGCCCGGCGGTAGCTCCCCACGTTCTCCCACCGGGTGGTCAGCACCCACAACGTCGGGTCGTCGAGGTTCCGGCCGATCCGCCCGTCGACGTACCCCCTCTTGGCGGCCAGCGCCTCGAGCGCGGCCTGCAGCTCGGCGAAGAATACCGGCCCCGCCTCCTCCTCGACCCGGAACCGGTTCACCACGAGCACGCCCCGACCCTACATCCGGCGTATTGACAACGATTCTCATTCCAGTTGAGAATGATTGTCATGAGACGTGGTGCGGTCGGCGTGGTGGTGGCGCTGGCCGTCGCGCTGAGCGTGGGGCTGGCCGGGTGCGCGCCGATCAACCCTTATGCCAATCGCCGCACGGTGGTCGCGTCGTTCTACCCGCTGGCGTACGTCGCCCAGCGGGTCGTCGCGGGCCACGCGCACGTCATCGACCTGACCCGGCCGGGTGTCGAGCCGGAGGACCTCGAGCTCGATGTCACCCAGACCGCCGAGATCGCCGATGCCGAGGTGGCGTTCTACGAGAGCGGCTTCCAGCCGGCGGTGGACCAGGCGATCGCGCAGACCGGCCCGGACCATCTGGTGGACACCACCGCCACCGTGCCGATCCAGGACGACAACCCGCACTTCTGGCTGGACCCGGTGCTGCTGGCCCGCGTCGCGCGAGCCTTCACCGCCACCATGGTGAAGGCCGACCCGGTCCACCGCAGCGACTACCGGCAGAACCTGCGCGGCCTGGAGCAGGACCTGCACCGGCTGGACCGGGCCTACGAGACCGGCCTGCGAACCTGCCGGCTGCACACCGTGGTGACCACGCACGCGGCGTTCGGCTACCTCGGCCACCGCTACGGCCTGCAGTTCCTCTCGATCAACGGCCTCTCCCCTGACGCCGAACCCTCGCCGGAGCACCTGCGCCGGCTGCAGCAGCTGATCCGGGACCGGCACCTGACCACGGTGTTCTCCGAGACGCTGGCCAGCCCCGTGCTGGCCCACACCCTGGCCGGGGACCTCGGGCTGCGCACCGGGGTGCTGAACACGCTCGAGGGGCTCACGCCGGCGACCAGCGACCAGACCTACCTGTCCCTGATGCGGCGCAACCTGGCGGCGCTGAAGAAAGCGAATGGATGCCGATGAAGACAGTCGTCGAGATCCGAGACGGCGCCGTCGAGCTCGCCGGCCGCCCGGTGCTGCGCGGCATCGACCTGTCCATCGGCGCCGGTGAGGTCGTCGTCGTGCTGGGCGCCAACGGCTCCGGCAAGTCCACCCTGGTGCGCACGATGCTGGGCCTGGTGCCCACCTGCCGGGGCGAGGTGCGGCTGTTCGGCACTCCGCTGGAGAAGTTCCACGACTGGAAGCGGGTCGGCTTCGTGCCGCAGCGGGTGACCGCGGCCGGTGGGGTGCCCGCATCCGTGCGCGAGGTGGTCGCCGCCGGCCGGCTGGCCCAGCGCCGGCTGCTGAGCCCGCTCCGCGCCAGGGACCGGGCCGCGGTCAACGAGGCGATCGCCGCGGTCGGGCTCACCGACCGGGCCGGGGACGGGGTGTCCACCCTCTCCGGGGGCCAGCAGCAGCGCGCGCTCATCGCCCGCGCGCTGGCCGGCCGGCCCGAGCTGCTGGTCCTCGACGAGCCGACCGCCGGCGTGGACCAGGCCAGCCAGGAGGCGTTCGCGAACACGCTCGGGGGGCTGGTCCAGCAGGGCGCCACCATCGTGCTCGTTGCGCACGAGATCGGTCCGGTGCAGAGGCTGATCGGGCGCAGCGTGGTGATGCGCGACGGTCGGGTGGTGTACGACGGTCCGCCGGTCGGCGCCGCCGTACTCGAGCACGAGGCCGGCCACCACGCCACCCTGGACACCGCGCACCCCGACCACACCCCGACCGTGAGCTCACCCGTCGACCCCAGGGAGGCCCGCTGATAGTGCTGTTCGACTACGCGTTCATCGTCCGGGCCCTGCTGGCGGCGCTGTTCACCGGGCTGGCCGCCCCCGCGGTCGGCACCTACCTGGTGCAGCGGCGACTCGCCCTGCTCGGCGACGGCATCGGGCACATCAGCGTCACCGGTGTCGCGATCGGCCTGCTCACCGGCACCGAGCCCACCTACACCGCGGTGCTGGTGGCGATCGCCGGCGGCATCATGATCGAGGTGATCCGCGAGCGTGGCCGCACCAGCGGCGACGTCGCGCTGGCGCTGCTGTTCTACGGCGGC
>DASTWW010000094.1:0-4682 GCA_035765755.1 Nocardioidaceae bacterium | reverse complement strand
GGCCTGCTCGGGTACGCCGGCGAGATGGAGGCCGAGCGCGACCACGTGCTCCGCCGGCGGGTGGACAACGACGACGACGTCTTCGCCGCGGAAGAGGAGCTGCTCAGCCGGGCCCAGGAGACGGAGGCGGCCAGCGCCGAGGAGCTCGGCTCGTTCGAGGCGATGGGGTCCGAGGCCCGCTTCGACCGGGTGCTGTACGACGGAGGCGAGTTCGGCCACGAGGGCGAGGTGCACGTCGGCTCCGAGGAGGAGATGGACTTCCTCGGCATCCCCGGGCTCCTCGAGCCCGACCAGGTCAAGAACCTGCTGCGGCACCGGCAGAGCGAGCGTGCCCGCCGCCAGCGCCGTACCGGCTCCACACCGCAGGACGTCGAGCGGGACGTGTCCACCCACGAGCGGCTCGCGACGCTGCGCCGGGAGCTGAACGGCCTGGTCGCCGCATGGAACCACCGCACCGGGCAGCCGCACGGCGTCACGCACGCCGCGCTGCGTCGGGAGTGTGGCGGACCGGCCGCCGCGCTCGCCACCGCCGACCAGCTGCGGGCGCGCATCGACCGGATCAGGGACTGGGCCGCGCGCCGGACCTCGTGAGTATCCTTCAGGATCATGCCGGAGACGTCGCAGACCCTTGAGCGCGGTCTGCGGGTGCTAGGGGTGCTGGCCGAGTCGCCGGGCGGGCTGAGCGTCACCGAGCTGGCGGCCACCGTCGGCGTGAACCGGACCGTGGTGTACCGGCTGGTCACCACCCTCGAGCAGGCCGGCCTGGCCCGCCGCGACAGCTCGGGCAAGCTGCACATCGGCCTCGGCGTGCTGGCGCTGGCCCGCGGCCTGCAGCCGGTGCTGCGCTCGCTGGCCAACCCGGTGCTCCGGGCGCTGGCCGAGGAGCTCGGCTCGACCGCGCACCTGACCATCGCCGACGGCGCGGAGGCCCTGGCGATCGCCGTGGTGGAGCCGAGCTGGACCGACTTCCACGTCGCCTACCGGGTCGGCGCCCGGCACCCGCTGGACCAGGGCGCGGCCGGCAAGGCGATCCTGCTCGGCCGGCAGGTCGCCGCGGGCGAGCCGGTCGACGAGCGCTCGGTGCAGACCCAAGGCGAGCTGCAGGCCGGGGCGCGTGGCATGTCCGCGCCGGTGATCGGCGTGGACGGGCTCGAAGCGTCGGTCGGCATCGTCACGCTCGGTGACGTCGACCCGGCGGTTGTCGAGCCGGCGGTCACCCGGGCCGCCCAGGACATCGCCCGGCGGCTCTCCTGACTACTCCTCGACGGCCACGTCGAGCAGCGGCAGCACCCGGTAGGGGATCTGGGTGGCCAGCGCGATCACCGTCGAGGAACGGACGATCCCGGCGTCGGACAGCACCGCGTCGATGACCCGCTGCAGGTCCGCGTTCGAGCGGGCCACCACCCGGCACCACATGTCCCCGGCGCCGGTGATCGTGTAGGCCTCGAGCACCTCGGGGATGCCGGCCAGGTGGGCGGCGATCGCCTCGTGCCCGGCCCCCTGCCGGATCTCCAGGGTCAGGAACGCGGTCACCGGATGGCCGAGCGCCTCGGGGTCCAGCGAAGGCCCCCACCCGCTGATCACCCCGTGCGCGGCCAGCTTGTCGAGCCGGGCCTGCACGGTGCCGCGGGCCACTCCCAGCCGGCGGGACGCCTCCAGCACGCCGATCCGCGGCTCGGCCGCGAACAGCCGGATCAAAGTGACGTCCAGATGATCCATGACCCCTCGCAAGGTTGGACACTTTGTACAGAGATGTGCTGCAGCCTTGCACATTCTGCGCTGGACCGCCACGATGCGGAACCATGACCGACGCACTGACCCAGGACGAGCTGAAGGCCGATCTCACCCTCGAGCAGCTGCGCCAGCTGGTCGGGCTGGTGGAGTACGACGCGAGCTTGGACCGGTTCCCGGTGATTGCGCAGGACGCGGTGTGCTTCGTGGTCGGCAACGCCACCCAGACCGCGCAGTTCTACCAGCTCGCCTTCGGGATGGACCTGGAGGCCTACCGCGGCCCGGAGAACGGCTGCCGCGACTCCAAGAGCTATGTGCTCCGGTCCGGGTCGGCCCGGTTCGTGTTCTCCGGCGGGGTCACCCCGGACAGCCCGCTGCTGGACCACCACCGCAAGCACGGCGACGGCGTCGTCGACCTGCCGATGGAGGTGCCCGACGTCGACAAGTGCATCGAGCACGCCCGGTCCGTGGGCGCGACGGTGCTGGTCGAGCCGCACGACGAGTCCGACGAGCACGGCACCGTCCGGATCGCCGCCATCGCAGCGTACGGCGAGACGCGGCACACCCTCGTCGACCGGTCCCGCTACCACGGTCCCTACCTGCCCGGCTACGTGGCCGCCGAGACCACGGTGACCCGCGCCGAGGGCCACCCGAAGCGGCTGTTCCAGGCCGTCGACCACTGCGTGGGCAACGTGGAGCTCGGCCGGATGGACGAGTGGGTCACGTTCTACAACAAGGTGATGGGCTTCGTGAACATGGCGGAGTTCATCGGCGACGACATCGCCACCGACTACTCGGCGCTGATGTCGAAGGTGGTCGCCAGCGGCAACCACCGGGTGAAGTTCCCGCTCAACGAGCCGGCCGTCGCCAAGAAGAAGTCGCAGATCGACGAGTACCTCGAGTTCTACGAGGGCGCCGGCTGCCAGCACATCGCGTTGGCTACCGGCGACATCCTGCGCACCGTCGACCTGCTGCGCGACAACGGCGTGGAGTTCCTCGACACCCCGGACTCCTACTACGACGACCCGGAGCTGCGCGAGCGCATCGGCAAGGTGCGGGTGCCCATCGAGGAGCTGAAGAGGCGCCGCATCCTGGTCGACCGGGACGAGGACGGCTACCTGCTGCAGATCTTCACCAAGCCGATCGGCGATCGGCCCACGGTGTTCTACGAGTTCATCGAGCGGCACGGGTCGCTCGGCTTCGGCAAGGGCAACTTCAAGGCGCTGTTCGAGGCCATCGAGCGCGAGCAGGAGCTGCGCGGCAACCTCTGACGCACGGCCCGGGGGGACACGGGGCGGCCTTGCCCGGTTGGGCGAAGTGCCGCCCCGTCGGCACGTCCGATGGCACAATCCCGCCCATGACACAGATCCCGGCCGGTTGGTACCCCGACCCAGCTGACCCCTCGGGCGCGTTCGGGCAGCGCTACTGGGACGGCCGGCAGTGGACCGAGCACGTGCACCCGGGTGCGTCGTACGCCGCGTCCGGGCGGGACGCGACCACCCCGGACGGCCAGCCGCTGTCCGGCTGGTGGGCCCGCGTGGGCGCCTACCTGGTCGACCAGATCGTGATCGGCATCGTGGCGATGCTGATCGGGCTCCCGCAGCTGCGCGCGGTGGTCCACGAGTACGCCGTCTTCTTCCAGGAGATCCTGCAGAGGCCGGCCAGCACGTCCACGCTGACGAACAACGCCCAGCTGACCGCCGAAATCGCCGGGCCGATGGCGGTGCTCGGGCTGATCGCGCTGGTGGTGAGCTTCGTCTACAACGTCGGGTTCTTGAAGTGGCGGGCGGCCACGCCCGGCAAGCTGCTCCTCGGGCTGCGGGTGCGCCGGCGGGACGTCTCCGGCCCACTGCCCTGGGGCACCGTGCTGCTGCGCTGGCTGGGACAGTCCTGGCCGTCGTTCCTGTCCCTGGTACCGGTGCTCGGCGCGGTGGTCGGGCTCTACCCGATCGTCGACGACCTGTGGCCGCTGTGGGACGGCAAGCGTCAGGCCCTGCACGACAAGGTGGCCGGCACCAACGTGGTACGCCGCTAGCGCCCTCGCACCGCCGGACCGGTTTGTAGAAACCTTTACTACAGGGGACAAATCGGGGCATCATGGGCGGGTAGGTTGTCGGGGGGACAGGTCGATGTACCACAGTGCAGATGACACGATGACTGGCTTCCGCCATCAGGCGGTGCTCTATCGCGACGGTATCGGGGGGCTGCTCGGCGCTGTGCTGCCGTTCGTGGCCGAGGGGCTCGAGGTAGGCGAGCCGGTGATGGTCGCCGAGCCGCCGGACGCGATCGCCGCCCTCGAGGACGTGCTCGGTCGCGACTCGTCGAAGGTCACCTTCGTGGACATGGCCGCGCTCGGCCGCAACCCGGCGCGGATCATCCCGGAGTGGCTGCGGTTCGTGGAGCGGTTCGGCGGGCGTGGCCCGGTGCGCGGGGTCGGTGAGCCGGCCTGGCCGGGCCGGCGCGACGTCGAGCTCGACGAGTGCCGACTTCACGAGGCGCTGGTCAACACCGCCTTCGCTGCCGGCCCGGCATGGCGGCTGCTGTGCCCCTACGACGAGTCGGCTCTGCCGGCCGAGGTCATCGCCGACGTGCTGACGACTCATCCGTACGTCGACGGGCCCGGCCGGGTGCCCGGAGCGTGCGCCCGTCGTACCGAGGCCATGGACGAGTTCACCCGCCCGCTGCCCGCGGCGCCGGTGAACGCCGAGGAGATCGTCTTCGACGCCGCCGACCTCGCCGGACTGCGGTCGGTGGTCCGCCGGCTGTGTGACCAGGCTGCGCTGAACGAGAACCGCACCGACGACCTGGTGCTGGCCGCGCACGAGCTCGCCGGCAACAGCGTCCAGCACGCCGGCGGCACCGGCACGCTGCGGGCCTGGCGGACCCGCAGCGCGCTGGTCATCGAGGTCGCCGACACCGGCTCCATCTCCGACCCGTTGGTCGGGCGGGAG
>DASTWW010000093.1:0-5656 GCA_035765755.1 Nocardioidaceae bacterium | reverse complement strand
CAGCGTGTCCAGGTCGGCACGCCCGATCACCGATCGCAACGAGGTCTGGGCGACCTGGGAGACGGCCATGTGGTACTGCTGCACGTTGATGACCGCCTTGACCGGGTCGACCACGCGGTAGTAGACGACAGCGTCGACGGTGAGAGTGACGTTGTCCCGGGTGATGGCCCCCTGCGCTGGGATGCCCATCACCACGGTCTGCAGGGAGACCTTCCGCATGCGGTCGGCGAAGGGGATGATCAGCCGCAGCCCGGGTTCGCGGATCACGGGCAGAAGGCGTCCGAAGCGAAGCACGACCCCGCGTTCGTACTGCTGCACGAGCCGGACGCTCGAGCCCAACAGAACCAGGCCGACGATGAGAATGATGATGATGGTGACGAGTGCAGCGGTCATGACGCGTCCCAGGCCCGCGATGCGGGACTTCGATCCCGGGGACGACGAGGGCTCTGCTGCCCGTGTACGAAGTGCCCCCGGCGTTGTCGACTCTACACCTCGTCCAGCTTTCAATCTTGGGCGTCTGGCCGCGACCGGCCTGCCGCCGCCGAGCGGTCGGGAAGCGCCACGTCGCGGATTATGCTGGTTGGCAACGACGGGATGCCGGGTGGTGGCGATGCAGCGAAACCTCCGCGCTTCGAACGCCGAGCGCGAGGCAGTGGTGGAGAGGCTCGAACACGCGGTCGCGGAGGGGCGGATCACGATGGCGGAGTTCGACGAGCGCGTGACGGCGGCGTACGCCGCGCTGACCCACGGCGACCTCGAGCCGCTTGTTGCGGATCTCCCCCGCAGCCTCTGGTAGCCGGACACCCCGCGGCTGTTCTCGATCGTGCCCAGGACGACGGACGGCCGGGCATCACCCAGCGCCCCCGGTGATATGCGGCTCAGGACATAGGCACGAATGTCTCAAGACATCCGCAACGCTGGCGAGCGGTGCATGCTCACCGCTGTCGAGAGCAAAGTTGGTTATCACGACCATCACCACCCCCGGCCTCAGCCCGGGGAAGCGGCCATGCGAGTGCGCCACGACCACGGTGGCTCCATCAAGTCTGGCGAGCCGGTCCGCCATCCCCAGGGCAACGTCAGGCTGAGAGCCAGCAGGAGATCGAGGAGGCGCTCCCGCACCAAGATCTCCCCGGTGGCCTCCGACCCCCCTCCGCGTCTGCAGCGCGATCCAGCCATGCGGGACCGGAAGCCATGGCCGCAAAAGTGGCGCAAAAATGTCAAACTCGAAATGGAGGCCCGTTTGCCCAGGCCGAGAAGGAGGGGACTCGCGCAGGTCAGATGCGGTGTCGGTGGCTCCCCCGGTTGGACTCGAACCAACAACCCTTCGGTTAACAGCCGAATGCTCTGCCAATTGAGCTACAGGGGATCGAACGGGCAGCAGGGCCCGCAGCCCGGATAGGTTAGCAAGACACCAGGCGAGATCCTAAATCGACAGGCCCAGCTCCTCCGCGGCTGCGAGCAGGCCCTGCTCGGCCAGCTCCGAGACCAACGGATCGGCCGGGTCCACGCCGCGGTCGAACTCGTAGGCCCAGCTGATCGCCCCCGCTCCGTCCGGCGGTCTGCGGGCGATCACGAACAGCCCCTTCTTGCCCTCGACGACCACGCGGCGCTGCATGACCACGCTGGCGGTGACCCGCTCCCGCACGAACGACAGCAGCGACCCCGGCTGGTCGATGAAGAACGTGTGCCGGGGGCGGACCTCGCCGTAGCGACCCACCTCGGCGACCACCAGCCGCTGGTCGTCGCGCTGCCAGTCGGCCCGCTCGACGTGCTCCCACGGGATGCGTCGCGGCTCTGCGGACTCCGGCGGGACGAGGTACAGGGCCACCCGGGTGCCGAGCAGCCAGGCGCCGTCCTGGCTGGTTGCGGAGGCCAGCACCTTCTCCCCCGGGCCCAGCCCGGCGCGCTTCAACACCGGCGCCGGGATGCCTGATAGGCGTCGGAACGGGTTCATTGTGACTAGTCTCCGCCGATCGCGCGTTCGCGTAGGGTCCGCCGGTGCTGCTCGAGGGCAACCAGCTCGCCGAACATCTTGTTGTAGTCGGCCTGCTGCTCCACCGGGTTGGTGCGCTGCAGCCGGGACTTGAGGTCGGCGATGCGGCGCATCGCGGTCAGCTCCTGGAGCCGGAACACGTGCGCCGCCACGTAGCCGTCGTCGGGCTCCTTGGCTGAGAGCACCGGCTCGACGGCGAGCGCGGACAGCGCCTGGGCCACCGGCCCGTCCTCCATCGCGGCACGCAGCTTGGCCACCCAGGAGTCGTCCGCGGGCGCCGCGGCCGGGCCGCCCTGCGCGGCCACCGTCTCCCACACCGCGCGGTAGGTCGGATGGGTGAAGTCGTTGCTGCCCAGGCTCTTCGCGGCGCCGCCGACCAGGAGGGGGTGCTGCACGACGAGCTTCAGGGTCTCCCGCTCCAGCGCGAACCGGGGGTCGCGCAGGTCGGGCAGCTCCTGCTGCGTGGAGTACGACGGGGCGGCGGCCGCCGGAGCCCGGCCGGCCTTGCCCGGGGCACTCGGGCGGCCGGCCGCGCGTCGTACCTCTGCCCGGGCCTGCTCCACGTCCACGCCGACCATGCCGGCGAGCTCGCGCGCGAACGCGTCCACCTTGGACTTGTCGCGGACGCTGGAGACCAGTTTGGCGGCCTCGCGCACGGCGTCCACCCGGCCGTCGGCGCGGTCCAGGTCGTAGCGGCTGACCACGTTGGAGAGCACGAACCGGTACAGCGGGATGCGCCGCGCGACCAGCTCGCGGACTGCCGCGTCTCCCTTCTGCAGCCGGAGGTCGCACGGGTCCAGGCCGTCCGGCTCGACCGCGACGTACGTCTGGCCGACGAACTGCTGGTCCCCGCCGAACGCGCGCAGCGCCGCCCGCTGGCCCGCTTCGTCGCCGTCGAAGGTGAAGATCACCTCGCCGCGGAACTCCTCGTGGTCGTGCAGCAGCCGGCGCAGCACCCGGGCGTGGTCCTCGCCGAAGGCGGTGCCGCAGGTCGCGACCGCGGTCGGCACACCGGACAGGTGGCAGGCCATCACGTCGGTGTACCCCTCGACGACCACTGCCTGCGAGCTGCGGGCGATCTCCCGGCGGGCCAGGTCGATGCCGTAGAGCACATGGCTCTTCTTGTACAGCGGCGTCTCGGGAGTGTTGAGGTACTTCGCGTCGATCCGGTCGTCGTCGAACAGCCGCCGTGCGCCGAAGCCGACCACCTCACCGGAAGTGTCCCGGATCGGCCAGAGCAGCCGGCCGCGGAACCGGTCGTAGTGGCCACGTCGTCCCTCACCCACCAGGCCGCCGGTGACGAGCACCTCGTCGGCGAAGCCCTTCTGGCGCAGGTACGTGTAGAGCGCATCCCCGTCGCGCGGCGCGAAACCGACCCCGAACGTCTGCGCGGCCTCCTGGTCGAAGCCGCGCTCGGCCAGGAACTGCCTGCCCTTCAGCGCGTCCGGGCCGGCCAGCTGCTCCCGGTAGTACGCAGCGGCGAGCTTGTGCGCCTCGAGCATCCGCGGCCGCAGGCTGGACTCACGCTTCGCCGGACGGTTGCCCTCCTCGGTGTAGCGCAGCTGCACGCCGTACTTGTCGGCCAGCCGCTCGACGGTCTCGGCGAAGCCGAGGCCCTCGATCTTCTGCAGGAACGCGATGACGTCGCCGCCTTCTGAGCAGCCGAAGCAGTTCCCCGTCAGGATGTTATCGGCGAGCGCGAAGGCATGACCGTCTTCGACCTCGGCGCAGAAGACCTCTTCTTCCCTGTCGGTCTCCTCCACAGATTCGACGACCCATCCGAGCCGAGCAAACTTCTTGTCCGCCTCCACGAAGCGATCTCTGTGCTGCTCGAGTAGGAAGAATTCCGGCGACAAGTCGCTGTTGACCAGATGTACTCGGTAGAGAGACGAGGGTTCTCGACCAGGGAACCCTTCTCTGATTTGCTCGGTGATTCCGTACGTCGCGATGCCTAAGCGCGTACAGACATTGCGGACAAACTCCAGGTTGCTTCGCTTCGCGGAATTGAGCATCACGGTGCCGTCCGCAGCCACACAGCCGTCGGCGGCGAAGTAGCCAGCAAGCCATCCCAACAGGTATGAGCGGGACTCGTCCAGGTCGGGCTGCCTCTTGAAGAACCTAGGGAGGTGGAAGACCAAGAGGTTCTCGCCGCTACCCGATGTAACGCTGTTCGGGAACCACTTGAGCATGGCCGTGTCCTTCGGAGGACAGATCAGGGCCATAGCACCGTTTCCGTTGAGAGTGCCGTCGCCAAAGGTGAAACCATGTGCAATGCCGAAAGGTGAGGGGGTGGTCCTCATGATCCGAGAGCGCGGGTACACGTACGCAAGCCGATGTCCCGGCTTGAGCTCACAAGTCACTACCTCTCGGCGCCCGGTTTGCAGCTTTCCCGACCGCACGAACCACCGGTGCTGGTCTGTTGCAAAGATCTCCTTGCGTTGGCGGTTCCTGGTTACTGTCAACTTCCAGAGCCGCTGGACGCCATACGACTTGAATGGCGCCTCCACCCAGTGCGCACGCGACCCCAGCACCTTGTGGGTCCCGCCGGCTAATTCTCGAATGGGACGGACGCCGTCGAACGTGATGACCTCAGTCTCGCCCGCGAGACAGTGGAAGAAGTTGCGGGCCGGGGTCACGTGGAAGGACGGGGTCTTCTCGTCGTGGAACGGGCACAGCCCCTTCAGCGAGCCGCCGCCGGCATTGCGCAACGTGACATAGCTGGAGACCACCTCGTCGATCCGAGCGCGCTCGCGCACCAGCGCGATGTCCTCCTCACGGATCAGCCCAGCCACGGGCGAGAGTCTACGGGCCGTCCCCGACGGGCCGACCAGAACTTCCACATGCCCCGATGGCGTAGACCGTGTGTATGCTGTGTGTATGGCGCGGCTCAACGTCTACGTCCCCGACGAGCTGGCCGCGCGCGCCCGCGAGGCCGGACTCAACGTCTCCGCCATCACGCAGAGCGCGATTGCAGCCGAGCTCGAACGCCAGTCCGTCGACGCATGGCTGGACGGCTTGCCAAGGCCCCGGTCGAAGGTCACGCACGAAGCGGTGCTTGCCGCCCTCGACGAGGCCCGCGCCGAGCTCGACGGCGCGCGCCGGTGAACTCGCCGCGAGAGGTCGTCCTCCACGCTTCGGTGCTGGTCGACGTCCTGGTCGGCTCAGATCTGGCCGACACAGCCAGAACGCGGCTGCGCGGCACGACTCTCCATGTACCGGCCCACTTCGACGTCGAGGCGCTGTCCGCCCTCGGCCGACTGCACCGTTCCGGAGCACTCACGGTCACGCAGGTCACCACCGCGCTGAAACACCTGGCTCAACTGCCGTTGACCCGTCACTTGCTGAACGGCCTCGTCAACGGCGCATGGGAACGGCGCACGGACCTGCGGCTTGTCGATGCGCTCTACGTGGAGCTCGCCGAGATCCTTGACCTACCGCTGCTCACCACCGACCTGCGGCTGACGCGGGCCTGTCCCCGAGCCGAGGCGATCGAGTGACCAGCCTGCACGCGCAGAGCACCCCTCACACCGCACTTCCGTCCCAGACGATCGACCCGCCAGCGACTCGGGCGCCGGCGGCGGGCTGGTGCTCACGCAGCCGACCGTCGTGCATCAGGTGGAGCACCGGTACGTCGTACTGCAGCACCGCCACGTCGGCGATCAG
>DASTWW010000092.1:0-12850 GCA_035765755.1 Nocardioidaceae bacterium | reverse complement strand
GGGCACCGGGACCGGAGCGGTGGCGTCCGGGTTCTTGAAGGCACCCGCGTTGCCGCCTTCGTGGAACGTCGGGCTGGCGGAGGGCTGACCGCTCCCCTGTTGCGTAGTGCCGCCGCCACCACCGCAGGCGGCCAGCGTCATTAGCGCA
This sequence comes from Nocardioidaceae bacterium, assembly GCA_035765755.1. Taxonomy (GTDB): domain Bacteria; phylum Actinomycetota; class Actinomycetes; order Propionibacteriales; family Nocardioidaceae; genus DASSKA01. The sequence goes on along the minus strand of DASTWW010000092.1, from coordinate 12,702 downwards.
GCGGTCCCGATCACCACTGCGGGTTTCTTCAGTCGCATCTAGGTGTACCCACCTTTCTTGGCTGGTCGATGCTCCCGACCGGTGTCATGTTCACCGGCGAGTCTTGGGGTCGAAGGCGTCGCGGACGGCGTCTCCGAGCAGGTTCAGCGCCACGACCAGGACGAGGATCCCGATCACCGGCGCGTAGAGGTAGAGCGGATAGGTGTTGAAGTACTGCACCGCTCGGTTGATGGTCTGGCCCCAGGAAGGGATGCCGACCACGCCGATGCCCAGGTAGGCCAGGCCGGCCTCGGCGGTCACGAACGCCGGCATGCCCAGCGAGATGGAGACCACGATCGGGGCGACGAGGTTGGGCAGCAGCTCCTTGAACAGGATGCGGCGCGTCGGCACGCCGATGACCCGGGCCGCCTGGATGAACTCCCGCTCCCGAAGGCTGAGCACCTCGCCGCGGATCAGACGGGCCAGCGTCATCCAGCCGAAGAACGACAACACGGCCAGCAGGGCCACCATCGACCAGAACTCGAGCAGCTGCGGCTGGGCACCGAACCGGCTGATGATGATCGGCGCCATCGCCAGGGCCATCAGGATGAACGGCAGCGAGAGGAACACGTCGATCAAGAAGGTGATGGCCTTGTCCATCCAGCCGCGGCTGAACCCCGCCACCAGGCCGACGACGATGCCGATCAGCGTGGACACCACGGTGGAGACGGTCGCCACGAACATCGAGGTACGCGCCCCGTAGAACCACTCCGCGAGGTTGTCGTTCCCGGTGCCCGGCTCCAGGCCGAGCGGCGCGCGCCAGGTGAACCCGTGGTCGGGTGGGCCGAACTTGGGGAAGTTGAACTGGTCGGTGTCGTTCGGGCTGCCGGCGTCCAGCTTCACGCCGAACACGTGGGTGAGCACCGGGGCGAGGATCGCGATCAGGACGAAGAGCAGCACGATCGTCAGGCAGACCATGGCCAGCTTGTCCGCCTTCAGGCGGCCGAGCGCGATCTGCGTCGGGGACCGCCCGGCTACGTCCTGCTTGACGACCTCGGGTTCAGAGGTGGTGACCTCAGCGACCTCCGTGGGAGTGATCCCCATGGCGACCTTTCTTCGCGCGCGGTTCGCCCAGGCGGGAACGCACGGCAATGTGAGGCATGCCACTGCTCGACCTGAGCCGAAGTGACTTTAAACCCCAGAAGAGGTCTGGTTTGGCACCCTTTGGTAACGAATTGGTACCGGGTGTCCGTTGTTCGCTGAGCGAACGGCGTCGCTTACTCCTGCGCGGCCGACTGCTTGTCCGGCTGCTTGTCCGGCTGGGCGTCCACGCCCGCCTCCTTGCGCTGCTCGGGCGTGATCGGAGCGGGCGCAGAGGTCAGCGGGTCGTAGCCGGCTCCGGTCTTCGGGAAGGCGATCACGTCCCGGATGGAGTCCGAGCCTGCCAGCAGGGCGCAGATCCGGTCCCAGCCGAACGCGATCCCGCCGTGCGGCGGCGCGCCGTACTTGAAGGCGTCGAGCAGGAAGCCGAACTTCTCGCGGGCCTCGTCCTCACCGAGCCCCATCACCGCGAACACGCGCTGCTGCACGTCCTCGCGGTGGATACGGATGGAGCCGCCGCCGATCTCGTTGCCGTTGCAGACGATGTCGTAGGCGTAGGCCAGGGCGGACCCGGGGTCGGTGTCGAAGGTGTCCATCCACTCCGGGCGCGGAGAGGTGAAGGCGTGGTGGACCGCGGTCCAGGCGCCGCTGCCGACGGCCACGTCGCCGGCGGCGGTGGCCTCGTCCGCGCGCTCGAACAGCGGCGCGTCGACGACCCAGACGAAGCTCCACGCGGACTCGTCGATCAGGTTGCAGCGCCGGCCGATCTCCAGCCGCGCCGCACCGAGCAGCGCCCGGGAGCTCTTCACCGGGCCGGCCGCGAAGAAGACGCAGTCGCCCGGGGAGGCGCCGACGTGGTCGGCCAGCCCGGCGCGCTCGGCGTCGCTGAGGTTCTTGGCGACCGGTCCACCGAGCTCGCCGTCCTCGCCGACGAGCACGTAGGCGAGGCCCCGGGCGCCGCGCTGCTTGGCCCAGTCCTGCCACGCGTCGAGCTGCTTGCGGGGCTGGCTCGCGCCGCCGGGCATCACCACGGCGCCGACGTAGGGCGCCTGGAACACCCGGAACGGGGTGTCGGAGAAGTACTCCGTGCAGTCCACCAGCTCGAGGTCCAGCCGCAGGTCGGGCTTGTCGCTGCCGTAGCGGGCCATCGCGTCGGCATAGGTGATGCGGTCGATCGGGGTCTTCAGCTCGTGGCCGACCAACCGCCACAGCGCGGCGAGCACTTCTTCGGCGACCGCCATCACGTCGTCCTGGTCGACGAAGCTCACCTCCACGTCGAGCTGGGTGAACTCCGGCTGCCGGTCGGCGCGGAAGTCCTCGTCGCGGTAGCAGCGGGCGATCTGGAAGTACCTCTCCATGCCGGCGACCATGAGCAGCTGCTTGAACAGCTGCGGGCTCTGCGGCAGGGCGTACCAGCTTCCCGGCTGGAGCCGGGCCGGGACCAGGAAGTCCCGGGCACCCTCGGGCGTCGAACGGGTCAAGGTCGGCGTCTCGATCTCGACGAAGTCCTGCGCGAGCAGCACCTCACGGGCCGCCCGGTTCACCTCGCTGCGCAGCCGCAGTGCCGCCGCGGGACCCGAGCGGCGCAGGTCGAGGTAACGGTGCGCCAGTCGCACCTCCTCCCCCACTTCGACGTGATCGTCGATCGGGAACGGCAGCGGTGCGGCCGGGTTGAGCACCTCCACGTCGGCGGCGATCACCTCGACCTCGCCGGTGGGCAGCTGCGGGTTCTGGTTGCCTTCCGGGCGCAGCGCCACCTCGCCGGTGACCTTCAGGCAGTACTCCGCGCGGAGGTGGTGGGCGACCTCCTCGTCGCGGATCACCACCTGCACCACCCCGGACGCCTCGCGCAGGTCGATGAACGCGACGCCGCCGTGGTCGCGCCGCCGAGCGACCCAGCCCGCCAGGGTGACGGTGGTTCCGACGTGCTCGGCGCGCAGGCTGCCGGCCTGATGGGTGCGGATCACTGCTTCTGCTCCTCGATGCTCTGAACTTGTCGTACGACGGAGGGCCGGAGGTCCTGCTCCGGCGGGACCCAGCTGTCCGCGTCGGCGGCCACCTGCTCCCCCGACCTGATGTCCTTGACCTCGTCGGCGTCGCCACCCTCGCCGGGGAACCAGACGTAGGGGATGCCGCGCCGCTCGGCGTACCTGATCTGCTTGCCGAACTTCTGCGCGCTCGCAGCGACCTCGGCCGGCACCCCGTTGCGCCGCAGCCGCTGCGCGATCGCGTCGCTGGCCGGCCGGGACTCCTCGTCCACCAGCGCGACCAGCACCGCGGACGGGACCGACCGGCTGCTGCCCAGCAGGCCGCGCTGGAACAGCGGGACCAGGGTCCGGGTGATGCCGAAGGAGATGCCCACGCCGGGGTAGGTGGTCTTGCCGTCGGAGGCCAGCGCGTCGTACCGGCCACCGGAGCAGATCGAGCCCAGCGACTCGAAGCCGGCCAGCACCGTCTCGAAAACCGTGCCCGTGTAGTAGTCCAGGCCCCGGGCGATGCGTAGGTCGGCCTCGATCTCGAGCCGGTCGTTGGCCAGGTCCGCGCAGCCTTCCAGCACCGCGGCGAGCTCGCTCAGACCCTCCCCGAGCAGGTCGTTGTCGACGCCGAGCGCGCGGACCCGGTCGACGAAGGAGGCGTCCGAGGCGCGGATCTCCGCGAGCTCCAGGCAGCGCTTGGCCTGCTCGGCGTCCACGCCGGCCTCGGCCACCAGCAGGTCCGCGACCACCTCGGGAGGCACCTTGTCGATCTTGTCGATGACCCGCATCACCGCGTCGATGTCGGTGGCGCCGATGCCCTGGTAGAACCCCTGGATGAGCTTGCGGTTGTTCAGCTGCAGGCGCATCGCGGGAAGCGGCAGGTCCGCCAGCGCCTCGGCCATCACCCGGGCCACCTCGACGTCGTGGTGGAAGGGCAGGATGTCCCTGCCGACCACGTCGATGTCGGCCTGGGTGAACTCCCGGAACCGGCCCTCCTGGGGCCGCTCGCCGCGCCACACCCTCTGGATCTGGTAGCGCCGGAACGGGAAGGTCAGCTTTCCGGCGTTCTCGAGCACGTAGCGCGCGAACGGGACGGTCAGGTCGAAGTGCAGGCCCATCCTCGCGTCGGCGTGCTCCTCGCTCTCCTGCAGCCGGCGCAGCACGTAGACCTCCTTGGAGGTCTCCCCCTTGCGCAGTAGCTGGTCGAGCGGTTCGACCGACCGCGTCTCCAGCCCGCCGAAGCCGTGCAGCTCGAACACCCGGCGCAGGCGGTCGATGACCTCCTGCTCCACGACGCGCTGTTCGGGCAGCAGCTCGGGGAACCCGCTCAGCGGGGTCGGTTTGCTCATCTGTTCTACAGGCCTCGGGTCGGGGTGCTCGCCGGATCCGCATGCCGGGCCAGGTCGAGCAGGTACGGGTTGGTGGCGCGCTCGCGCCCGATGCTCGTCTGGCCGCCGTGCCCCGGAAGCACCGCGATGTCGTCCGGGAGCGGGAGCACCTTGTCGGTCAGGCTGCGCAGCATCGTCGGGTGGTCCCCGCCGGGGAGGTCGGTGCGGCCGATGGAGCCGGCGAACAGCAGGTCGCCGGAGAACATCACCTGGGACACGTCTGCACCTTCGGCGTACGGCGTCCGGAACGTCACCGACCCTCGGGTGTGGCCGGGCGTGTGGTCGACGACCAGCTCGAGCCCGGCCAGCTCCAGGGACTGCCCGTCAGTGAGGTCGCGCACGTCGTCGGGCTCGGCGAACTCGTAGCGCCCGCCGAGCAGCATCCCGGCGGTGTCCGGGGACACTCCCGCCATCGGGTCGGTGAGCAGGTGCCGGTCGCCGGGGTGGATGAACGCAGGCGCGTCGTACGTGCCGGCCACCGGGGCCACGCTCCACATGTGGTCGATGTGGCCGTGGGTGAGCAGCACCGCCACCGGCTTGAGCCGGTGCTCGCGGACCGCCTCGGCGACGCCGGGTGCCGCGTCCTTGCCGGGGTCGACGACGAGGCACTCCTGCCCCGGCCCGGTGGCCACCACGTAGCAGTTCGTGGCCCAGGGACCGGCGGGGAATCCGGCGATCAGCACGGGTGCGCTCTCCTGTGACTCGCTTGGGCTCGGTCTGGAAGGGACCGTTGCAGCCTACCCACCGCCGCGCGGCGGCCACCAACCGGCGGAAGCGGGCCCTAGACTCGGCCCCATGGTCGGCGAGGCGTCCACGGCCGCGGATGACTACCATGCGGTGTCAGCAGCACCGCACCCGAGCGCACAAGAGGATGCCTCCGTGACAGAGCCCGACCAGTCGACCGACCCCTGGGGCCGCGTGTCCGGGGACGGGTCGGTGTACGTCCGGACCAGCGCGGGCGAGCGGAAGGTCGGCCAGTGGCCGGACGGGGACCCGGCGGAGGCGCTGGCGTTCTTCCGGAAGCGGTACGACGCGCTCGCGTTCGAGGTCGACCTGCTCGAGCAGCGGGTGCAGGCCGGTGCGCTGGGCCCGGACGAGGCCACCTCCGCCGTGGCCAAGGTCCGCTCCACGGTGTCCGAGGCGCAGGCCGTCGGTGACCTCGACGGCCTGGTGGCCCGGCTGGACGCGCTGACCGGCACCATCGACGCACGCCGGGAGCAGCGCAAGGCCGAGCGCGCCAAGAAGCTGGAGGCCGCCCGGACCGACAAGGAGCGCATCGCGGCCGAGGCCGAGCGGCTCGCCGAGGGGCACGACTGGCGCAACGGTGCCAACCGGCTGCGGCAGCTGCTCGACGAGTGGAAGTCGCTGCCCCGCCTGGAGAAGGGCGTCGACGACTCGCTGTGGCGGCGGTTCTCCTCGGCCCGCACCACCTACACCCGGCGGAGGAAGGCGCACTTCGCGGAGCTGAACGAGAAGCGCGGTGCATCCGCGGAGGTCAAGGAGCGGCTGGCCGACGAGGCCGAGGAGCTGGCCGGGTCCACCGACTGGGGCGCCACCTCGAGCAGGTACCGCGAGCTGATGCGGCAGTGGAAGGCCGCCGGCCCGGCGCCGCGTGGCCAGGAGGACCAGCTCTGGAAGCGGTTCCGCGGTGCCCAGGACACGTTCTTCGGGGCCCGCGACGCCGCGAATGCGCAGCTCGACCAGGAGTTCGCGGCCAACGCGGAGACGAAGGAGGCGCTGCTCGTCGAGGCGGAGGCGCTCCTGCCGGTCACCGACCTCGCCGCGGCCCGCTCCTCGTTCCGCGAGATCGCCGAGCGCTGGGACGCGGCCGGCAAGGTCCCCAGAGACCGGGTCAAGGAGCTCGAGGGCCGGCTGCGCAAGGTCGAGCAGGCCATCCGCGGTGTGGAGGACGACCGCTGGCGTCGGTCCAACCCGGAGGCGCGGGCCCGGGCCGCCGACACCGTCGCCCAGCTCGAGGCGTCCATCGCGGATCTGCAGACCGCCCACGAGAAGGCGGTCGCCGCCGGGAACACCAAGAAGGCCGAGGAGCACGCCGCCGCGCTCGAGGCCCGCCGTTCCTGGCTCACCGAGGCCCGCAAGGCCCTCGACGAGTTCACCTCCTGACCACTCAACACTGCAGGGCTGACCACTCAACCGGAGGGGTCAGGAGGGTCATTGGGTGACGCGGTAGGCGTCGAAGACCCCGTCGACGGAGCGGACCGCCTTGAGCACGTGGCCCAGGTGCTTCGGGTCGCCCATCTCGAAGGTGAACCGGCTCTTGGCGACACGGTCGCGGGTGGTCTGCAGCGAGGCGGCCAGGATATTGACGTGCACGTCGGAGAGCACCTTGGTCAGGTCCGACAGCAGCCGGGCCCGGTCCAGGGCCTCCACCTGGATGTTGACCAGGAACATCGACTGCGCGGTGGGCGCCCACTCGACCTCGACGAGCCGCTCGGGCTGCGCCTTGAGGCTCTCCGCGTTGGTGCAGTCGGTGCGGTGCACCGAGACGCCGGCGCCGCGGGTCACGAAGCCAAGGATCGGGTCGCCGGGCACCGGGGTGCAGCACTTGGCCAGCTTGACCCAGACGTCGGAGATGCCTCGCACGATCACGCCGGCATCGGCGCCGGACGACTGCTTGGCGCGCGCCCGCTCGCTGGTGAGACGGACACCTTCGGCGAGGTCCTCGGCGGCACCCTCCTCCCCGCCGTACAGGTCGATGACCCGGCGTACGACGGTCTGCGCGCCGACGTTGCCCTCGCCGACCGCGGCGTACAGCGCGGACACGTCGGTCAGGTGCATCTCGCTCGCGACCGTGGACAGCGTCTCGTGGGTGAGCACCCGCTTGAGGGGCATGCCCTCCTTGCGCATCAGCCGGGCGATCTGCTCCTTGCCCTGGTCGATGGCCTCCTCACGGCGCTCCTTGGTGAACCACTGCCGGATCTTGTTGCGGGCCCGCGGCGACTTGACGAAGCCCAGCCAGTCCCGGCTCGGGCCGGCGGTGGGCGCCTTGGAGGTGAACACCTCCACCACGTCGCCGTTGTCGAGGGTGGACTCCAGCGGCACCAGCCTGCCGTTGACCCGGGCCCCGATCGTGTGATGTCCGACCTCGGTGTGGATCGCGTAGGCGAAGTCGACCGGCGTGGACCCGGTGGGAAGCGCGATCACGTCGCCGCGCGGGGTGAATACGTACACCTCGGCGGCGTTGATCTCGAAGCGCAGCGACTCGAGGAACTCGCCGGGGTCCTCGGCCTCCTGCTGCCAGTCCAGCAGCTGACGCACCCAGGACATGTCGCTGCTGCGCCCATCGGGAGCCACCAGCGGCCGGTTGGTGTCCACCCCGCTGCGGACGTCCTCCTTGTACTTCCAGTGCGCGGCGATGCCGTACTCCGCGCGCCGGTGCATCCCGAAGGTGCGGATCTGCAGCTCCACCGGCTTGCCCTGCGGGCCGATCACCGTGGTGTGCAGCGACTGGTACATGTTGAACTTCGGCATCGCGATGAAGTCCTTGAACCGGCCGGCGACGGGGTTCCACCGCGAGTGCAGCACGCCGAGCGCGGCGTAGCAGTCCCGGTCGGAGTCCACCAGGATGCGGATGCCGACCAGGTCGTAGATGTCGGAGAAGTCGCGGCCGCGCACGATCATCTTCTGGTAGATCGAGTAGTAGTGCTTCGGCCGCCCGGTCACCACCGCCTTGATCCGGGCGTCCTTGAGGTCCTTCTCGACCTGCTCGATCACCGTGGTCAGGAACTGGTCCCGAGACGGCGCCCGCTCCGCCACCAGCCGGACGATCTCGTCGTAGATCTTGGGGTGCAAGGTGGCGAAGGCCAGGTCCTCGAGCTCCCACTTCAAGGTGTTCATGCCCAGCCGGTGCGCCAGTGGGGCGAAGATCTCCAGGGTCTCGCGGGCCTTGCGGTCCTGGGTCTCCTGCTTGAGGTAGCGCAGCGTGCGCATGTTGTGCAGCCGGTCGGAGAGCTTGATCACCAGCACCCGGATGTCCCGGCTCATCGCGACGATCATCTTGCGGATCGTCTGCGCCTGCGCGGTGTCGCCGTACTTGACCTTGTCCAGCTTGGTGACTCCGTCGACGAGCTCGGCGACCTCGTCACCGAAGTCGTTGCGCAGCTCGTCGAGGGTGTAGTCGGTGTCCTCGACGGTGTCGTGGAGCAGCGCCGCGCACAGCGTCGGCTCGGTCATGCCGATGTCGGCCAGGATGGTGGCCACCGCGAGCGGGTGGGTGATGTAGGGGTCGCCGCTCTTGCGGGTCTGGGTGCCGTGCGCCTTCTCCGCGGTCACGTACGCCCGCTCCAGCAGCGCCAGGTCGGCCTTCGGATGGTTGCTGCGCACCACGCGGAACAGCGGCTCGAGAACCGGGTTGCCGGGCTGGCTCTTGGTTGCCATCCGCGCCAGCCGGGCGCGCATCCGGCGTCCGGCGGGACCGCCGGTGGGTGGCGCGGGCGGTTGCGGGCGCTGTTCGACGGTGGACTGGCTGCGGACCGGGGCAGCCACGTCCACAGGACGGTGCGCCACCCGATCTTCGGCCACCAGCGGCCCTCCTGCAGCTCGACGTGCTACAAGTCTATGCCCCGGCCCCAGCGCCCACGGTGCTGAGGGAGCGCAGCCGGAGCCCGGGGCCGAGCGCGGCGCGTGCGTGCAGGAACGCAAGCTCGAGGAGTACGGCGACGCCGGTGACCGTCGCGCCGCAGGCCTCGACGAGCTGGGTGGTGGCCGCGACGGTGCCTCCGGTCGCGAGCACGTCGTCGACGAGGAGCACCCGGTCGCCGGGCTCGACCGCGTCGCGGTGCATCTCGAGGGTCGCCTCGCCGTACTCCAGCGAATAGCTCACCGCGTGCGTCGGCCCGGGCAGCTTGCCGGCCTTGCGCACCGGCACGAAGCCGGCCCCGAGCGCGAGGGCGACCGGTGCGGCGAGGATGAAGCCACGTGCCTCCATGCCGACCACCTTGTCGACCGCCGCCTTCCCGTCGCCGTCCCGGCCCACCGCCGCCAGCTCCTCGATGGTCGCCGAGAACGCGTCGTGGTCGGCCAGCAGCGGAGTGATGTCCTTGAACACCACGCCCGGCTCGGGGAAGTCGGGCACGTCCCGGATCAGCGCACTCAGGGCGTGCGCCACGACCTCGGAGCGGTCACTCACTTCTTGCCGCGCTGCGAGCGGGGTCGCCGCGAGGGCTGGGAGCGCTTGGCCGAGGCGGACGGGCTGACCGGCTTGCCGGCGGGCCGCTCCCCCGCGGTGTACCGGGGCGGGCGGCTGGCGCGCGCCGAGACGGCCTCCTGCTCATCCGCCTCGAGGTCGGCGGGCTCGGCCTCGCGCCGGGGCGCCAGTGGCCGGCCCTCGAGCTGGCTGTCGTCGGTGACCGCGGGCACGTGGGCGAACCGGTCGGCGGTCTCCCGGATGCGGCGCTTCTTCACGCGCGCGTCGCCGGCCCTGATGCCCGGCTCGAGCTCCTTCAGCTGTACGGCGAGGGGGGTGGCGATGAAGATCGAGGAGTAGGCACCGGCAGCCATGCCCACGAACAGCGCGAGGGACAGGTCCTTGAGGGCACCGGACCCCAACGTGACCACGCCGACGTACAGCATCGCCCCGGCCGGCAGCAGCGCCACCAGCGAGGTGTTGATGGATCTGACCAGGGTCTGGTTCACGGCCAGGTTGGCCGCCTCGGCGTACGTCTGCTTGGTGCGCGCCAGGTTCTTGGTGTTCTCCCTGACCTTGTCGAAGACCACCACGGTGTCATAGAGCGAGAAGCCGAGGATGGTCAGCACGCCGGTCACGGTCGCCGGCGTCACCTCGAACCCGGACAGCGCGTAGACGCCGACGGTGATGATCAGGTCGTGGAACAGGGCCACGATTCCGGCCACGGACATCTTCCATTCTCGGAAGTACGCCCAGATGAAGATCATCACCAGGACCAGGAAGACAATCAGGCCGATGACCGCCCGGTTGGCGACCTGGGCGCCCCAGGTGGCCCCGATCGAGTCCTGGCTGATGTCCTTCGAGGTGACCCCAGGCACGTTCTGCTGGATCGCCGTGGCGATCGTGTCGGCCTGGTGGTTGCTGAGCGGCTTGGTCTGCACCAGGATGTTGGTGTTTCCCGACGTCTGCACGATTGGCTGGGCAGCCGCGGGGATTCCGGTGCCGGCAACCACGTCCTGGATCTTGGTGACGTTGGAGTTGTTGACCTCGTTGGCCGGCACGGAGACCTTGTACTGCACGCCGCCCACGAACTCGATGCCGTAGTTGAAGCCCTTGAACGACAGGCCGAGGATCGCGATGAGCACGATCACCCCGGAGATGAGGTACCAGAGGGTGCGGCGACCGACGAAGTCGATGGACAGCTGCCCGGTGTAGAGGGAGTGCCCCAGGTTCGAGAGCTTGCTCATCAGGCGTTACCTCCGGCGGTGCGAGCGCTCCTGGCCCCGATGCGTTCGATGCCGATGTGCTCAGGTGACAGGCCGGACAGCTTGTGGCCGGAGTAGAAGAACCTCACCTGGCCCAGCTTGGTGACCAGCGGCTTGGTGAAGAAGAAGAACACCAGCAGGTCGATGACGGTGGAGATCCCGAGCGTGAACGCGAAGCCCTTCACCACGCCGATCGCGAAGATGTAGAGCACCACCGCGGCCAGCAGGGACACCCCGTCAGCGGCCAGACAGGTTGCCCGGGCGCGGACCCAGCCGGCCTCGACCGCGACTCGCATCGACTTGCCCTCGCGCATCTCGTCGCGTAGTCGCTCGAAGTAGACGATGAACGAGTCCGCGGTGATGCCGACCGCGACGATCAGGCCGGCGATACCGGGCAGCGTCAGCGTGAACCCGACCGCGACGCTCAGGATCAGCACGGCCGCGTAGGTGATGACCCCGGCGACGATCAGCGACCAGAGCACCACCAGGCCGAGCCCGCGGTAGTAGAACATGCAGTAGACCATCACCAGCAGCAGACCGACCACACCGGCGAGCATGCCCGCAGAAAGCTGGTCGGACGCCAGGGTCGGCCCCTCCTCGGTGACGACCGGGACGGTGAACTTCAGCGGCAGCGCACCGTACTTCAGGCTGTTGGCCAGCGACTGCGCCTCGGTCTGGCTGAAGTTGCCGGTGATCTGCGCGTTGCCGTTGAGGATCGGCGAGATGACCGTGGGTGCGGAGATGACCTTGCCGTCCAGCACGATCGCGAACTGCTTGCCGGTGCCGGCCAGCTGCTGGGTGACCTTGGCGAAGGTGTCGCGAGCGCTGCTCTTGAAGGAGAGGTCCACGACCCAGTTGACCTGGTTCTGCGGAATTCCGGCCGACGCGTCGCTGAGCTGGGTGCCCTCGATCATGGCCGCCGACAGGAGGTACTTCCTGCCCTGCTTGTCGCACGTGATCAGCGGCTGGTCCGACTGGTCCGCGCCCGGGGCCAGCGACTGGCCCTTCTTGGGGCAGGTGAACGCCGCGAACTTCTGCAGCCACTTCGATCCCGGGTTGTCCATCCACTGCAGTGGCTGGTCGACCGGCGCGCCCTGCGTGGTCGTGGTCGGCGGGGCGGCCGTCGGCGCCGCCGTCGGCGGAGTGGGGGCGGTGCTGGGGCTCGGACTCGGGCTCGGCTTGTGCTTGCCCGCCAGTGGCTTGCCGGCCTCCGGCTTGTCCGCCCGGATCAGGCCCTGGGACAGCGCTCGGCCGCGCGGCGAGGCGGCTCCGGACGGCTTCTCGCTGGGCTGCTTCGTGGGCTGTGTGGTCGGCTGGGCCGACGGGGAGGATGCCGGAGAGGGCGTGCCACTGGGGTTCGCGGCCGGCGGGGTCTTCGGCAGCGGACGCCCGTAGTCCACGCGCGAGACCAGCCGGAACCGCAGCTGCGCGGTCTGCTTGACGGTGTCGACCAGGTTCTTGCGGTTCTGGCCGGGAATCTGCACGACGATGTTGTTGCCGCCCTGGGTGCCCACGGTCGCCTCGGTGACGCCGCTCCCGTTGACCCGCTGGGAGATGATCGAGACGGCCTCTTGCATCTTCTGCGAGGTGACCTGCTGCCCGTTGGTGTTATGGGCCGTGAGGGTGATCATGGTGCCGCCCTGCAGGTCCAGCCCCAGCTTGGGCTTCCAGACGCCGCCGAGCGCGACCAAGCCGTACACCGCCGCGATCACCACCGCGAAGATGATGAGCGCCCGCCCCGGACGGGGCGTCTTTGTCGCCACTGCTACCTGCTCCTCATGAGTCGGGCCCGAGCCCGGACGGATGCCTCGAAGGCCGGACTAGTGCTCGTCCGACGAGTCGGTCGA
>DASTWW010000091.1:0-18409 GCA_035765755.1 Nocardioidaceae bacterium | reverse complement strand
AGAGCCCCTTTACGGAATCGAACCGTAGACCTTCTCCTTACCATGGAGACGCTCTGCCGACTGAGCTAAAGGGGCAAGCGACAGGAGAGCATACACAGGCCCGGCGGCGATCATGAAATCGAGCCGGAGGGCAGGATGGGGGCATGCAGCCGTTCTACCTGCCCCTCGGCGACAGCCGGTTCGAGTCCCAGCCGTCGACCGCCGGCCCGTGGGACCCGGACAGCCAGCACGGCGGTCCTCCGGCCGCGCTGCTGACCCGCGCCGTCGAGCGGATCGAGCGCGACACTGACCGGGTGGTGGGCCGGTTCACCATGGAGCTGCTCGGACCGGTGCCGCTCGGTGTGCTCGAGGTCAGCGCCTCCGTCGTACGCCCCGGCCGGACGGTCGAGCTGTGCGAGGCGTCCCTGTACGACGTGGCGCGCGACCGGGCGGTCGCGACCGCTCGGGCCTGGCTGTTCCCGCACGGGCAGGACGGGCCCGGCCTCCCGGAGCCGCTGCCGCACACGTTCGCCGACGGGCAGCGGCACGACCGTCCGCGGGTCTGGCACGGCGGCTACCTCGACGCCGTCGACTGGCGGTGGATCCACGGCGACGTCGAGCAGCCGGGGCCGGGCCTGGTGTGGATGCGGCCGACCGTGGACCTCGTCGCCGGCGAGCCGATGAGCCCGGTGCAGCGGCTGATGTCCTGCGTGGACTCCGCGTCCGGGGTGTCCGCCGCCCTCGACCCGGCGAAGTGGGCGTTCCTGAACACCGACCTGAGCGTGCACGTGCTGCGGCCGCCAGTCGGCGAGTGGCTGTGCCTGGACGCGGAGACCACCCTCGGCGACGGCCGGGTCGGGGTGGCGGCGTCGTCGGTGTACGACGAACGGGGGCTCGTGGCCAGGTCGGCGCAGGCGCTGCTGGTCGCCCAACGCTAGAGCAGCCAGGTGGCCACGGCGTACATCACCCCGAACGGGTCGTCGGAGTAGTGGACCTCGGCGCGCGGTGAGGCGCCCTGGGCCCGGACCGCCGCTGCCATCACCTGGAACGCCGCGCGTCCACCGGCCATCAGCTCGTGCGCGAGCCGTGGGTCCTGGCGAAGCAGGCCCTCCGGATGCCCGTCGGCCAGCGCGCGGCGGGTCTCGGCGTCGTAGCCGAACGCACGGTCGTCGACGTACCCGGGCGCCTTGTCCCCGCGCCGTGCACTGCCCTCGCCGAGCACCAGCAGCACCACGTCGTCCTCATGAGCGGCCAGCCCAGCCCCCAGCCGCACCACCTCGGCTGAGTCCGCGTCCCAGGCGACCGCTCGCAGCTCCACGGGCCCGGTCCAGCCGGCCTCCTCCAGCAGCCGGCGTCCCACGCCCAGGCTCAGCGGAAGACCGTCGCGCCGCCCACCTGCGGGCCCTCCGAAGCCTCCGGGAGCGGGCGCCAGCGCGACGTCCCAGACAGCGGTCCGCTCGTCCCCGCCGATCACCACGACCACGTCCGGCGTCGCCGTGAGCACCTGGCTCACGGCGCGGTGGCAGGCGGCACGGAGCTCCTCCGCGGCGTCCTGGCTGCCGGCGAGCTCCCGGAACAGCAACGGCGGCTGCGGGCACACTGCGGCGGCGCGGATCACGAGCAGCGAGGCTATCCGACGCGGGTCAGGCCAGCCCGCGCACCACGCGCGCCGGGTCGCGGCTGCCCCGGATGGTGGCCACCATGTCCAGCACCTGCCGGGTCGAGGCCACGTCGTGGGCCCGGTAGACCCTGGCCCCGTGCCAGGCGCTGACCGCCGTCGCAGCCAACGTGCCGTTGAGCCGCTCACCCACCGGCAGGTCCAGCGCCTCGCCGACGAAGTCCTTGCGGGACAGCGACACCAGCACCGGCCAGCCGGTGGCGACCATCTCGTCGAGGCGGCGGGTGATCTCCAACGAGTGCCAGGTGTTCTTGCCGAAGTCGTGCGCCGGGTCGATGAGGATGCTGTCGCGACGCACCCCGACCGTGACAGCGCGCTCGGCAAGCGCGACGGTGTCGTCGATGGCGGCGCGGACCACGTCGTCGTACCCCATCCGGTGCGGCGGCGTGCGTGGCGCCAGTCCGCCGGTGTGCGCGCACACCAGCGCCGCGTCGTGCTCGGCGGCCACCTCCGCGAGACCGGGGTCGTGCCCGCCCCAGGCGTCGTTGAGCAGGTCGGCTCCGGCCCGACACACCGCGCGGCCGACCTCGGCCCGCCAGGTGTCCACGCTGATCACCAGGTGGGGGAACTCGGCACGCACCTTCGCGACGAACCCGGCAGTACGACGGATCTCCTCGGCGGCGTCCACGTCTTCGCCGGGGCCCGCCTTGACGCCGCCCACGTCGACGATGTCTGCGCCCTCGGCGACCACCTGACGGACCCGGTCGAGGGCCTTGTCCTCCGCGAAGGTGGCGCCGTTGTCGTAGAAGGAGTCGCGGGTGCGGTTCACGATCGCCATCACCAGCAGATCGGTGTCGGCGAACGTGCGCCGCCCAAGCTTCAGCACATCGCGACCCTACCCACAGTTGTCAGCGGGGCGGCTTCTTGTTGCGCCCGAGGCGAGCACCCAGCCACACCATGTCGATCAGGAACACCACGATCCCGATGACCAGCAGCCAGAACACTCCTTTGAGCAGCACGCCCAGGAACCCCAGCACGATCGCGACGATCAGCAGCAGCAGGAACAGGCTCATCAGCGGCGTCCCAACCGGCGCCCGCCGCCGGCGCCTTGCTCGTAGGCGAGCTCGTAGTGGGCGAAGACCGGCTCCTCCTCGGCGACCGGCAGCTCGCCGTCGAGGTCGATCGAGGGCGCCGACTTCACGAGCTTCTTCGCGTAGGCGACCATGAGGTACTCCGGGCCTACCGTGGCGCCCTCCAGCGGCACGAACACCAGCTTGCGCTGGGTGGGGATGCCGACCTTGACCGTTCCGAAGGAGGGCAGGTCGGTCTTGGTGTCGACGTAGACCGCCTCGAGCTGGCCGATCTTGTCCCGGTTGCAGTCCAGGACGTCACGGCCACGCCACTCCCGGATGTCGTTGGCCTCGAACACTTCGCCTCCGCTCTGATCAGTCCGAGAATGATGCCCGCGCCCGGTCCAGTCAAACACCCGCGCCCACCGGCGAGGCCCTGATCAGGTCGGCGGTGATCTCGGCGATCGACGTGCACCCGGCGAGCGCCATGGTCAGGTCGAGCTCGGCGACCATGTTGCGCATCACCTCCGCCACCCCCGTCGTACCCGCGAGTGCGAGCCCGTAGACGTAAGGCCGGCCGACGCAGACGGCTGTCGCGCCGAGCGCCAGCGCGACGAACGCGTCCGCGCCGCTGCGGATCCCGCTGTCGAACAGCACCGGCACCCGGCCGTCGACGCGGGCGAGCACGTCCGGGAGCGCGTCAAGCGCGCCCACGGCGTTGTCCACCTGCCGGCCGCCGTGGTTGGACACCACGATCCCGTCCATCCCGTGGTCGAGCGCAAGCTCGGCGTCGCGCGGGTCCTGGATGCCCTTGAGCAGGATCGGCAGCCGGGTCCGCTCGCGCAGGAAGGCCAGGTCCCGCCAGGTCAGCGAGGACCGGGAGAACACGTCGAGGAAGGTCTCCACCGCGGCCCGCGGCAGCGGCGAGCGGAGGTTGTCGGCGAACCGGCCCGGGTAGTGCCGGGTGATCGAGGCGAGGGTGCGCAGCGCCGCCGGTGTGGGCCGCGGGCTCGGCTGGGTAGATGGCCGCGCCGCCCGCTCTGCGACCAGCTCAGCGAAGACCGGGTCGCTGGTGTACTGGGCGATGCCCTGCCCGTGCGCGAACGGCAGGAAGCCGAGGTCAAGATCCCTGGCGCGCCAGCCGAGCACGTGGGTGTCGAGGGTGACCACGATCGCGGTGCTGCCGATCGCCTCGGCACGGGCAACCAGGCTCTCGACCAGGTCGTCGTTGCTGCTCCAGTACAGCTGGAACCAGCGCGGCGCGTCGCCGAGCTCACGGGCCACGCGCTCCATCGGCACCGATGCCTGGGTGGACAGCACCATCGGCAGGCCGAGCTCGCGGGCCGCGCGGGCCACCGCCAGGTCGGCGTCCCGATGCGCCATCTCCAGCACGCCGATCGGCGCCAAGAGGTACGGCGCGGGAAGGGTCTGCCCGAACAGGTCGACGCGCAGGTCGCGCGCTGCCACGTCCCGGAGCATCCGGGGCACGATCCGGAACCGGGCGAACGCCTCGAGGTTTGCCCGCGCGGTGCGCTCTTGGCCGGCCGACCCGGCGACGTACGCCCAGGCCCGCCGGCTCATCCGGCGACGGGCGACGCGCTCCAGCCGGGCCGGGGAGACCGGCACCTCCGGCCGCGTCCCGAGTGCGCCGCTGCGGTAGATCGCGGCCTGCGCCGCCCGGCCCAGCGACTCCAGCGGGGCGGGGCTCACCTGGCCAGCTCCGCCGCCGCCCGGCCGGCGATGCGCCCGGAGAACAGGCAGCCGCCGAGGAAGGTTCCTTCCAGCGAGTTGTAGCCGTGCATGCCGCCGCCACCGAAGCCGGCCACCTCCCCCGCGGCGTACACCCCGGGAAGCGGCTCGCCGCCGGGCCGCAGCACCCGCGCGGACAGGTCCGTCTCCAGGCCGCCCAGTGTCTTGCGGGTCAGGATGTTCAGCCGCACCGCGATCAGCGGGCCGGCCTTCGGGTCCAGCAACCGGTGCGGCCGGGCCACCCGGATCAGCCGGTCGCCGCGGTAGGCGCGAGCCGTCCGGATCGCCGCCACCTGCGCGTCCTTGCTGAACCGGTTGTCCACCTCCCGGTCCCGGGCGACCACCACCCGTCGTACCTCCTCGACGTCGAGCAGCGGCTCGCCGGACAGCCGGTTCATGCCAGCAACCAGCTCGTTCAGGCCGTCGGCGACCACGAAGTCCTCGCCGTGCTCCAGGAACGCCGCGACCGGGGCGGCCGGGCCGGGCCGGACCCGGGACAGCAGCAGCCGCAGGTCCTTGCCGGTCAGGTCCGGGTTCTGCTCGGAGCCGGACAGCGCGAACTCCTTCTCCACGATCTTGCTGGTCAGCACGAACCAGCTGTAGTCGTAGCCGGTGCCCATCAGGTGCCGCAGCGTGCCGAGGGTGTCGAAGCCGGGGAAGTACGGCGCGGGCAGCCGCCTGCCAAGCGCGTCCAGCCACAACGACGACGGGCCAGGAAGGATCCGGATGCCGTGGTTGTCCCACACAGGGTCCCAGTTGTGGATGCCCTCCACGTAGTGCCACATCCGGTCGGCGTTGATCAGGCTGCCGCCGGCCAGCCTGGTGATCTCCAGCATCCGACCGTCCACGTGCGCGGGCACCCCGGCGACCATCCGGCGAGGCGGCTCCCCCAGCCGCTTCGGCCAGGCGCGGCGGACCAGGTCGTGGTTGCCGCCGATGCCTCCGGAGGTGACCACCACGGCCTGCGCGGTGAGCTCGAACTCGCCGTTCTCCGTCCGCGAGCTCGGCCGGCCGCGCCCCACGCTGCTCGGCTCCAGCACGCTGCCCCGGACTCCGGTCACCAAGCCGCCGCTGGTGACCAGGTCATCGACCCGGTGCCGGAACCGCAGGTCGACCAGCCCCTTGTCGGCGGCCTCGCCGACGCGCCGCTCGAACGGCGCGACGATGCCTGGGCCGGTGCCCCAGGTGATGTGGAAGCGGGGCACCGAGTTGCCGTGCCCGTCGGCGCGCCCGTCGCCACGCTCGGCCCAGCCGACCACCGGGAACAGCCGGTGGCCCATGCCATGCAGCCAGGAACGTTTCTCGCCGGCGGCGAAGTCGACGTACGCCTGCGCCCACTGCCGCGGCCAGTGGTCCTCGGCCCGGTCGAACCCGGCGCTGCCCATCCAGTCCTGCAGCGCGAGCTCGTGCGAATCGTGGATGCCCATCAGCCGCTGCTCGGGGGAGTTCACCAGGAACAGCCCGCCGAAGGACCACCAGGCCTGGCCGCCGAGGCTCTGCTCCGGCTCCTGCTCCAGCACGACCACCCGCTTGCCGGCGTCGGCCACCTCGGCGGCCGCCACCAGGCCGGCGAGACCGGCCCCGACGACGATGACGTCAGCATCCATGCCCCGAAGCCTGCCCGGTCCGCCCAGGGCAGCGGAACCCCCGTCCGCGATGAGCCTGGTCACCAGCCGGGTCCGGGCGCCAGAACGCCGGTGGCAGACTCGGCCGCATGGCGCTTTCGACTTCAACCATCGACGTTCCCACTCCCGACGGCACCGCGGACGCGTTCGTCGCGCATCCCGACGACGGTCAGCCGCACCCCGGCGTCCTCTACTACATGGACGCGTTCGGCCTGCGGAAGCAGGTCTTCGACATGTGCGAGCGGATCGCCGAGGCGGGCTACTTCGTGGTCGCGCCGAATGTGTTCTACCGGGACGGCCGCGCCCCGCTGGTCACCGACCTGCCTGACCTGATGAGGCCGGAGAACCGCGAGCAGCTGTTCTCGGTGCTCCGCCCGTTCATGTCCCACGTCACCCCGGACGGCGCGATGCGCGACGCGGGGGCATACCTCGACTTCCTCGCCGGGCACGAGGCGGTCACCGACGGTCCGGTCGGCACCACCGGCTACTGCATGGGCGGCCGGCTCGCGCTCCGCACCGCCGGCACCTTCCCGGACCGGGTCGCCGCAGCGGCGAGCTTCCACGGCGGCAACCTCGCCAACGACGCCGAGGACAGCCCGCACCTGCTGGCGGGGACGATGACCGCCGAGGTGTACGTCGGGCACGCTGACAACGACCGCTCCGCGCCTCCGGAGCAGCAGGAGCGGCTGGCCGAGGCGCTGTCCGCCGCGGGAGTGGCCTTCAAGGCCGAGCTGTACGACGGGGCGGCCCACGGGTTCACGCAGGCCGACACCGCGGCGTACGACGAGCGGGCCACCAACCGGCACTGGGAGGTGCTGCTCGACCTCTTCGGGCGCAACCTCGAGGGCTAGGCGACCTCGAAGGCGTGCGCCTTGCCGGGCACGCCGGACTCGGCCCGCCCGTCGACGGTGAACCGCTCGAACCTGACGGGCAGGCCGGCCGCGAACAGCGGGTTGGGGTGGTCCATCAGCTGGAAGTGCAGGTGCGGCTCGGTGGAGTTCCCGGAGTTGCCGCACTCGGCGAGCAGGTCGCCGGCGCGCACCGACTGCCCCTTCCGCACCCGCACCGACCCACGGCGCAGGTGGGCGAGCACGGCGTACACCCCGTCGCCGCGGTCCAGGATCACGTGGTTGCCCAGTATCAGGCGGGGGCCGAACAGCTCGCGCGCGCCTTCGGCGAGCAGGTACGCGAGGGCGAGCCAGGAGTTGCGGCTCAGGTGGTCCCGCTGACCCCTGCTCGCCCGCAGCACCACCCCGTCCATGGGCGCGTGCACCGGCTGGCCGAAACCCGGGAACGCGGCAGCCGGGCGCATGATCGGCCACCAGCCGAACGTGGGCCGCGGCTCGTCGGCGGGCTCGTGGACGAGGTCCACGGCGTGTGACTGGCCGTAGGCGACGAGTCCGTGGCTGGGCACCCGGTCGGCGGGGCTGTTGATCGCCCGCCAGCGCCCCCGCACCGGCGCATGCACCGTCACGGGCGACCTGCGGAGCACGCCGAGCCGGAAGTAGCAGGCGATGCCGGGCACGAACAGCACCGCGCCGGCTATCGACAGCCAGCCTGCCGAGAACGCTCCGCCCGCCACCAGCAGCGCGGCACCGAGCCACACCAGGGGCATCCGGGCCCGGGCGCAGACCACGGGCATGCTCATCGTTGTTCCTCCCAGAGTTCTTTGTTGCTCGCGGCGCGTCAGCCGCGGCGTACGACGATCGAGTTCATCAGCGCCCAGATGGTCATCAGCACGACCAGCTGGACCCAGGCCAGCCACAGCGCGGCGTCGAGCGCCAGGACCGAGACCACCACCAGCTCCACGATCGAGAGCACCAGCGCGCAGGCACCCACCACGGAGAGCGCCTCCTTGCCCAGCTGACGGTCGCGCTCGTCCCGCCACTCCAGGGCGTTGAGCCGAGTGACGTCCCGCGCGCTCGGGCGGCGAGCCCACAGCGCGCAGTGCAGCCCGCCCGCCCCTACGAGGAACAGGCCGACCGCCTGGAGCACGTGGCCCAGCGCCAGCGTGACCAGACCCCCGACGACGAACGCGGTCACCAGGACGACGTTGACCCCCGAGATGGGCAGGCGGTCAGTCCTCAACGACATCGAAGATCTCCTCGATCGTGGATCCGAAGTGCCGTGCCAGCCGAGCAGCGAGCGTCAGGGAGGGGTCGTAGCGACCGGTCTCCAGGGCGTTGATGGTCTGCCTCGAGACCCCGACCGCCTCGCCGAGCGCGGCCTGGGACAGGCCGGCTGCCTGCCGCAGCTCGCGCACCTTGCTGTTCACGGATGACAAGCGTGCTTGTCATCGAGCACGGTGTCAAGTCCGCTTGACAGCGCGTCGGTCAGTAGCCGATCGGCAAGCCGGCGTAGTTCTCCGCCAGCCCGGAAGCGCCCGCGTGTGATGACGCGACCCAGCGCAGCTGGGAGAGCTGGAGCTGGGCGTCGAAGTCGTCGCCCGAGCGGTGCAGCATGCTGGTCATCCACCAGGAGAAGTGCGTGCACCGCCACACCCGGCGCAGCGCGGTCTCGGAGTACGCCTCCGCGAGTCCGGGGTCACCGTGCCGGAGCCATGCGACCAGCGCCCGGGACAGCAGGGTGACGTCGGCGATGGCAAGGTTGAGCCCCTTGGCCCCGGTCGGCGGCACGATGTGCGCGGCGTCCCCGGCGAGGAACAACCGGCCCTGCCCCATCGGCGTGGACACGAAGCTGCGCATCGGCAGGATGCTCTTCTCCAGGATCGGTCCGGACTGCAGCGCCCAGCCCTCCTGGCCGTCCCCGAGCCGGGCGGCCAGCGCGTCCCAGATCCTCGCGTCGGACCAGTTGGCGACGTCGTCGTCGGGGTCCACCTGCAGGTAGAGCCGGCTGACCGTCTCCGAGCGCATCGAGTGCAGCGCGAAGCCGTCCGGGTGCCAGGCGTAGATCAGCTCGTCGGTCGACGGCGCCACGTCCGCGAGCACCCCCAGCCAGGCGTAGGGGTAGACCCGCTCCCAGACCTTCTGCACCGACGCGGGAAGCATCGTCCGCGACGGTCCGTGGAAGCCGTCGCAGCCGGCGATGACCTCCGCCTCGACACGCCGCGGTGTGCCGCCGGCGTCGATGAAGGTCGCCGACGGGCGGTCGGCGTCGAGGTCGTGCAGCCGCACGTCGGCAGCCTCGTAGAACGACCGCTGCCCCGCCGCCTTCCGGGCCGTCATCAGGTCCTTGGTGAGCTCGGTCTGCCCGTAGATCCACACCGACCTGCCCACGTGCTCGACGAAGTCGAGGTGGTGGCGTTCGTGCGGCCACTGCAGGTAGATGCCACGGTGCTGCTTGCCCTCTGCCCTGATCCGGTCGGCGAGCCCGACCTCCTCGAGGAGATCGACGGAGGAGGACTCCAGCACGCCTGCCCGGATCCGGCCGAGCACGTAGTCCTCGCTGCGGTTCTCCAGCAGCACCGACTCGATGCCCTCCCGGTCGAGCAGGTGGGAGAGCAGCAGGCCTGCCGGCCCGGCTCCGACGATGGCGACGCGCGTGCGCATGGCTCAGGAATCTCCTCACCTCGATGCCATGTGAGCGTAGAGCCTCGCCGCCGATATGTCCGGGGGGCAGCCGCGGAGCAGCCCGGCCCGCCTGTTGTTGATGCTCCCGGCGGAGAACGGGCGCCGCAACGGGTCGCATGTCCTGTTGTTGCTGCCCCCGCCACCGACAGACCGAAACACGAGTCGCGTGTGCTGTTGTTGATGCTCCCGGCGCCGAACGGGCGCCGCAACGGGTCGCATGTCCTGTTGTTGCTAGCCCCGCCACCGACAGACCGCAACAACGAGTCGCATGTCCTGTTGTTGCTAGCCCCGCCACCGACAGACCGCAACAACGAGTCGCATGTCCTGTTGTTGTTAGCGCCCGCTGACCGAGATCAGGCTGGCTAGGGGCAGGTGCCGCTAGAGCGCAGGAGAAGGATCAGGCGGGGCCCTGCTTCGGGGAGGTGTTGTCGGTCCCGCGCAACCGGCCCAGCAGCTCGTGGCACCGGTGCGCCCGGGCGGAGTCCTCGTCCATCACCTGCCGGAAGAAGTCGGCGATCTCCTTCTGCTCGGCGTTCTCGGCGTCGCGGACGTACTGCCCGTAGTCGTGGCCGGCCTTGAGCGAGTGGTACTGCACCGAAATCAGGTCGTAGGTGACGTCGTCGAAGCCGGTCTCGCCGGTAGCCATCTCGTCCTCCTCGTCTCGGGTATCCGCCGCGTTACCCGCTCGGCGCGGACGCATTCGTCTGGAGCGCGCTGGGAGTGTCGCTGCTCGTCGGCGTCGGCGTCGGCGAATCGGTCGGGGTCGGCGTTTCAGTCGGCGTGGGTGACTCGGTGGCGGTCGGCGAGCTAGTCGGCGTGGGGGTCGGAGTGGGCGTCACAACCGCCACGGGGGTCGGCGTCGGAGCCGCGCTCGAGGTCGGTGCCGTGGGGCTGGGAGTACGACGGGGGGAGCTGGTGTGCTGGGCCGGCGACGGCTGGTCGTGCATGTCGCTCGTCTCGACCGGCACCTCCGACGTACCCGCCGGCAACACCCGGGACCGCGCGGTCCGCGACGACGGGGACGGAGAGGAGCTCGGCGTCTCGCGCACGGTGGCCACCTGCTGGCGGTCGACGGGGAGGTGCGGCGGACCCACGATCTCGCCGGCGACGTAGGCCACCGCCGTCACCACCACGAAGATCGTGGCGATCAGCAGGATCTTTCCGATGACGGACATGAGGCATGGTTCCCGGACTTGGTCGGTTGATGCGCCTCAGCGGCGCCGTCGGTAGAGGTAGATCGCGACCAGCACGACGGCGATCACCACCAGCAGGATCGGATGGCGGACCAGGAACACCAGCCCGAACAGGTGGCCGAAACCGAAGCCTCGACGGAAGGGGAAGCGTCTCACTGGGTCTCTCGGGTGACTCGGACAGTGCCGATCCTAGGCACGCGCACCGCCAGCTCAAAGGGCCTTCCGACCCTGGCCACCTCGCTGACGAGCAGCTCCGGTGCCTAGAGTGTTGGCGCGCTCTGCGCACGGATCTTGACCCGAGGAGATGGTGATGGCCGAGCTGACCAGCCTCCGCGAGGCGGTCGCGGGCCTGGTGCACGACGGGGACACGGTCGCCCTGGAAGGCTTCACGCACCTGATCCCGACGCTGGCCGGCCACGAGATCATCCGCCAGGAGCGGCGGGACCTGACGCTGGTGCGGATGACGCCGGACCTGGTCTATGACCAGATGATCGGCATGGGGGTGGCTCGCAAGCTGGTGTTCAGCTGGGGCGGCAACCCCGGGGTCGGGTCGCTGCACCGGTTCCGGGACGCGGTCGAGAACGGCTGGCCGGTGCCGCTGGAGGTCGACGAGCACAGCCATGCCGGGATGGCCAACCGGTACGTCGCGGGAGCCTCCCGCCTTCCGTTCGCCGTCCTGCGCGGCTACCAGGGCAGCAGCCTGGCCGCTCGCAGCGACACGATCGGCACGGTCATCTGCCCGTTCACCGGGGAGCAACTGGCGGCGGTGGCCGCGATGAACCCCGATGTCACGGTGATCCACGCGCAGCGCGCCGACCGATCAGGGAACGTGCAGTTGTGGGGCATCCTCGGCGTGCAGAAGGAGGCCGTGCTCGCCGCGGCGCGGGTGCTCGTCACCGTCGAGGAGGTCGTCGACGAGCTGGACCCGCGGCCCGGGGCGGTCGTGCTGCCCAGCTGGGTGGTCACCGCGGTCGCGCACGTGCCCGGCGGCGCGCACCCGTCGTACGCCGCCGGCTACACCACCCGCGACAACGCCTTCTACTCCGCCTGGGACCCGATCAGCCGGGACCGCGAGACCTTCACCGCCTGGATGACCGAGCACGTGCTGGACCCCGCGAGGGTGTCGTGAGCGCAGCGGAGCAGGAGCTCGGCTGGAGCTCGGACGAGATGATGGCGGTGGCCTCGGCCCGGGCGCTGGCCGAGGCCACGACGTGCTTCGTGGGGATCGGGTTGCCGAGCACGGCGGCCAACCTCGCCCGTCGTACGACGAACCCGGGGCTGGTGCTGATCTACGAGTCGGGCACCATCGGCGCCAAGCCACAGGTCCTGCCGCTGTCCATCGGCGACGGCGAGCTGGCCGACACCGCCGACGCGGTGGTGCCGGTCCCTGAGATCTTCAACTACTGGCTGCAGGCCGGCCGTTGCGACGTCGGCTTCCTGGGCGCCGCGCAGGTGGACCGGTTCGGCAACATCAACACCACGCTGATCGGCCGCGACGGCCGCCCGGACCTGCGACTGCCGGGAGCCGGGGGCGCACCGGAGATCGCCGCGCACGCCGGCAAGGTGCTGATCACCGTGCGCCACTCGA
Source organism: Nocardioidaceae bacterium (assembly GCA_035765755.1). Lineage (GTDB taxonomy): Bacteria > Actinomycetota > Actinomycetes > Propionibacteriales > Nocardioidaceae > DASSKA01. Next base: position 6,057 of record DASTWW010000091.1, on the reverse strand, counting down.
CCCGGGTGTTCGTCGAGCAGCTGGGCTTCGTGACCAGCGTGGGCTTCGGGCAGGGCGACGGTGACCGGGAGCGGCTCGGGCTGCGCGGCGCGGGGCCCACGCAGGTGCTCACCGACCTCGGCGTGCTGGAGCCGGACCCGGACAGCCGCGAGCTCACCCTGACCGCCTGCCACCCCGGGGTTACCGTCGAGCAGGTGCGGGAGGCCACCGGCTGGCCGCTGAAGGTCGCCGACGACGTCGCGACCACGCCCGCCCCCACGGCAGACGAGCTCGGAGCGCTGCGCGAGCTCCAGGAACGAACCAGAAAGGCGCATCGTGCAGGCTCATAGGTGGCTGGGACGTGATGTGTTCGTCGTCGACGCGGTCCGCACCCCGGTCGGCAAGCTCGGCGGGGCGCTGTCGGGGGTCCGCCCCGACGACCTGGCCGCCGTGGTGATCAAGGCGCTGCTCGAGCGGCAGCCGGGCCTGGACCCGGCCCGGGTCGACGAGGTGTGCTTCGGCGCGGCCAACCAGGCCGGCGAGGACAACCGCAACGTGGGCCGGATGGCCGCGCTGCTGGCCGGGCTGCCGCCCTCGGTGCCCGGCAACACCCTGAACCGGCTGTGCGCCTCCGGCCTGGACGCGCTGGTCAGCGCCGCCCGCACCATCGCCGTCGGCGACGCGTCGGTGATGATCGCCGGCGGCGTGGAGTCGATGACCCGCGCACCATGGGTACTGCCCAAGCCGAACCGTGCCTTCCCGGCCGGCAACGCACAGCTGTTCTCCACCACCCTCGGCTGGCGGATGGTCAACCCGAACATGCCCGAGCAGTGGACGGTCAGCCTCGGCGAGGCCACCGAGATCCTGGGCGAGAAGTACGCCGTCACCCGCGAGGCCGCCGACGAGTTCGCCGTGCGCAGCCAGACGCTGGCCGCCAAGGCTTGGGCCGACGGTGCCTACGACGCGGCGGTGGTGCAGGTCCCGGACGCGGAGATGGCCCGCGACGAGGGCATCCGCGACGGGGTCAGCACCGAGTCGCTGGCCAAGCTCAAGCCGGTGTTCCGCAAGGACGGCGCCGTGACCGCCGGCAACGCCTCCCAGCTCTCCGACGGCGCGGCGGCGCTGCTGCTCGCCGACGAGAACGGGCTGCGCGAGCTCGACGCCGAGCCGATGGCCCGGATCACCGCCACCGGCGTGGACGCCGTCGAGCCGCATCTGTTCGGGATCGGGCCGGTGCGCGCCGTCGAGCGCGCGCTGGCCAAGGCCGGGAAGACGCAGACTCAGCTGACCACCATGGAGCTCAACGAGGCGTTCGCGGCGCAGTCGCTGGCCTGTCTGTCGCAGTGGCCGGACCTCGACCCCGACGTGGTCAACCCGCACGGCGGCGCGATCGCCATCGGACACCCGCTCGGCTGCTCCGGGGCCAGGCTGGCCGGCGCGGTCGCCCACCAGCTGGCCGCCGCCGGCTCCGGTGTCGGGGTGGCCGCCCTGTGCATCGGCGTGGGCCAGGGCATGGCCCTCGTCATGGAACGCTGAGAGAAAGCGGTGAGTTGTGTTCGAACCTCAGCCCAAGGGGTCGCTGGAGACCACGTCTGACAACTCGTACTCCTTCCCCGACTACCGCTCCACCGCCTTCCGCTCGCCGGGCAAGGCGCTGGTGATGCCGCCGGCCGGGCTCACCGAGCTGACCGGCCCGAAGTTCGGGCAGGGCGACGTCCGCGGCAGCGACGCCGACCTCACCGCGCACGGCAGCGGTGAGCCGATCGGCGAGCGGATCATCGTGCACGGCCGGGTCACCGACAGCGAGGGCAGGCCGCTCCGCAACACGCTTCTCGAGGTGTGGCAGGCCAACTCCGCCGGCCGCTACATCCACCAGGTCGACCAGCACCCGGCACCGCTGGACCCGAACTTCGTCGGCGCCGGCCGGTGCCTGACCGACGACGACGGCCACTACCGCTTCGTGTCCATCAAGCCCGGGCCGTACCCCTGGAAGAACCACATCAACGCCTGGCGGCCCGCGCACGTCCACTTCTCGCTGTTCGGGCGGGCGTTCACCCAGCGGCTGGTCACCCAGATGTACTTCCCCGGCGACCCGCTGTTCTTCCAGGACCCGATCTTCAACTCGGTGCGCGACGAAGGGGCCCGCAAGCGGATGATCTCGGTCTACGACCACGCCACCACCCGGCCGGAGTGGGCCACCGGCTACCGGTTCGACATCGTGCTCGGCGGCGCCGCGGCCACCCCGCTCGAGGACGGCGAGGCGTGATGAGCGAGTACACCTACGAGGTCACCGACGTGGCCGCCTCCCCCGGCCCGACCCCGTCGCAGACCGTGGGCCCGTTCTTCCACTACGCGCTGCCATACGACGCGGGGCCGCGCGTCGCGGGGCCGGACCGCCCCGGGGTGTTCCGGCTCAGCGGCCGGGTCGTCGACGGCGAGGGCAACGGGGTCTCGGACGCGCTGGTGGAGACCTGGCAGGCCGACGAACAGGGCCGGTTCGTCACCGAGCCCGGCCTCTACGCCGCGGTGACCGGCGCCGCTTTCCGCGGGTTCGGCCGCTGCCCCACCGACCCGGACGGGCGGTTCGAGCTGCAGACGATCAAGCCGGGGTGCGTGCCCACCGTCGACGGACGTCAGCAGGCCCCGCACATCGCGATGTCGGTGTTCGCGCGCGGCATGCTGCGCCGGGCGGTGACCCGGGTGTACTTCGACGACGAGGCCGACGCCAACGCGGCCGACCCGCTGCTCGCCTCGGTCGACGAGGGCCGGCGGGCGACGCTCGTGGCCACCGGCAGCGACGGCGGCTACCGTTTCGACGTGCACCTGCAAGGCGACGACGAGACCGTGTTCCTCGATGTCGCCGCGCGCTGACGACTCCGCGGACGTCGCCGACGTCGGGCTGCTCGCGCCGGTGTGGGCCGGCACCGCGGGCGAGCGGCTGACCGGCGACGCTGCCGTCGTGGCCGCGCTGGTCCGCGCCGAGGCCGCCCTGGTCCGCGCCCTGGTGGACACCGGCGTCGCCCCTGCTGCGGCTGCGGCGGCCGCCAGCACGATGGCCGGCCTCTCGCCGCATCCCCGGGCGCTCGCGCTGGCCGCGCCCGCCGGCGGCAACCCGGTCATCGAGCTGGTCCGGCTGCTGCGCGAGGCGGTCGGCCCGGAGCACGCCGGATGGGTGCACTTCGGCACCACCAGCCAGGACATGGTGGACACCGCGCTGATGCTGGTCGCCGCCGAGACCGCCCGGCACGTGGAAGCCGACCTGACCCGGCTGGCGGGGTCGCTGGCCGAGCTGGCGGACCGGTGCCGTGCCGTCCCGATGGTGGCCCGCACGCTCACTCAGCAGGCGTTCCCCACCACGCTCGGGATGCGCGCGGCTGGCTGGCTGGCCGGCGTCCACGACGCGGTGCGGATGCTGCGCACCTGCACGGTGCTGCCCGTGTCGCTCGGCGGTCCGGTGGGCACGGCAGCGGCGTACGGCGCCCGTGGACCAGCCGTCCTCGACGCGTTCGCCGCGGCACTGGGCCAGCGGGCCCCGGTCGCGTCCTGGCACACCCGCCGCACCCCCGTGGTGGGTCTCGGCACCGCGCTGACCGTGACCGGCGAGGCCTGCGGGAAGATCGCCGCCGACGTGCTCGTGATGGCCCAGACAGAGGTCGGCGAGGCCCGCGAGGGGAGCGGCGGCCCGTCCTCCTCGATGAGCCACAAGGCGAACCCCGCCCAGTCAGTGCTGGTCGCCGCCGCGGCGCGGCAGCTCCCCGCGCTCGGCTCGGTGCTCGCGGCCGCGGCGGCACCCGAGCAGGAGCGGCCGGCCGGCGCCTGGCACGCCGAGTGGCAGCCGCTGCGGACCATGCTCCGGCTGGCCGCCGGCGCCGCCGAGCGCACCGCCGACCTGGTTCCCCGGCTGCATCTCGACCAAGAGGCGATGGCCCGCAACCTCGACCTGCTGCTCGGCTCGGTCGGCCAGGACCGCGGCTGGGCGGTCGGGCAGGTCGCCGAGGTCGGCGTCTGGATCGACCGGGTGCTCGGCCAGCACGAGGAGGTGATCGGATGACCACCAGGGTCCGGCTGGCGCACCGCGTGGACGGTCCGGCCGACGGGCCGCCCGTCGTACTCGCCCCGTCGCTCGGCACCACCCTGGAGATGTGGGACGGGCTGGTCGGCACGCTGGCCGAGCGCTACCGGGTGGTCCGCGTCGACACCCGCGGGCACGGCCGCTCGCCGGTGCCGGACGGCCCCTACACGATGGCCGGGCTCGCCGACGACGTGGTTGCCGTGGCCGACGAGCTGGGCCTGGACCGGTTCGCGTTCGTCGGGCTGTCCCTCGGCGGGGCGATCGGGCAGCTGCTCGCGCTGGAGTACCCGCAACGGCTGGGTGCGCTGGTGCTGTGCTGCACGGTGCCCAAGTTCGGTGAGCCCGCTGGCTGGCTGGACCGGGCGGCCCAGGTGCGCGCCGAGGGCATGGAGGTGCTGGCCGAGCCGACCCGGGGCCGCTGGTTCACCGACGACTTCCGCGACCGCCACCCCGACGAGGTGGAGCGGCTGATCGCGATGATCACCACCACCCCGGTCGAGGGGTACGCCGCCTGCTGCGAGGCGCTGGCCGGGTTCGACGTCGGGGAGCGGCTGGACCGGGTGAGCGCGCCGACCCGGGTGATCGCCGCGGAGCACGACCAGGCCGCGCCGGTGGACCAGGTGCGCGAGATGCGCGCGCGCATCCCGGGCGCCGACCTTCTCGTGCTGGACGGCGCGTCCCACATCGCCAACGTGGCCGACCCGAAGCGGTTCGACGCGGCGGTGCTCGAGCACCTGGAGAGGACCCGATGAGCGAGTACGACGAGGGCATGCGGGTGCGCCGGGAGGTGCTCGGCGACGGGCACGTCGACCGGGCCACCGAGTCCGGAACCGATGTCACCCGTGACTTCCAGGAGCTGATCACCCGCTACGCCTGGGGGGCGGTGTGGACCCGGGACGGGCTGGACCGGCGCAGCCGGTCGATGATCACCCTCACCGCGCTGGTGGCCGGCCGACACTTCGACGAGCTCGAGCTGCACCTGCGCGGCGCCCTGCGCAACGGGCTGACCCGCGAGGAGATCGTCGAGGTGCTCCTGCAGACCGCGGTCTACTGCGGGGTGCCGGCCGCCAACTCCGCCTTCGCGGTCGCCAAGCGGGTGCTCGCCGACCCGGACCCGGCCTGATCGGCCGGCCCGATCAGCACCTCTGATCAGCCGGCCGCCTGCTCGACGATCTCGGCCAGGTCCTGCACGAACAGTGCCTGGCCGCGCTTGATCCGATCCTCGCGGTGCGCCGGGTCGCCGACGAGCGCGTCCACCGCGCGCAGCAGCTCCGACTCCTCGGTGACCAGGTCGGTGACGGCGAGCCGTGCCATCGCCTCCGCGTCGTCGCGGCCGTGCCCGGTCAGCGGACGGAAGGTCACCACGGGCAGCCCGAACCCGAGCGCCTCCTTGGAGCTCATCCCGCCGGCGTTGTCCACGAGCACGTCGGCGGCGGCCAGCACCGCGGGCATGTCGTCGACCCAGTCGAGCGTGTGCACGCCGGAGATCGCGGCCAGCCGCCGGCGCAGGTCCTCGCTCCGGCCGCACAGCACGACGGGGGTCCAGCCCGGGTGGCGGGCGAGCGCGGCGGCGGCGTCCTTGACGTCGCCGGCGAGCCCCACCGAGCCGGTGGTGAGCACCGCGACCCGGCCCTCGCCGGGCAGCCCGAGCCGCGCCCGCGCCTCGGCCCGCGGCATCGGCGGGTCGAGGAACTCCGGCCGGATCACCGGACCGGAGACCAGCGCCCTCCGGCCGGTGCGGGCGGTGGCGTCGGCCGCCGCCTGGTCGGAGATGCACACCTCGAGGTCGTTGGCGGGGTGGATCCAGAGGTTGTTCAAGGAGAAGGTGGTGACCACGGTCACCGACGGGCAGTGCAGGTCCCCCCGCTGCCGCAGGTGCCCCAGCGCCAGCGCGGAGAGCGGATAGGTGGAGACCGCGACGTCCGGGTCGAAGTCGGCGACCAGCCGGCGCAGGCCGGGCAAGGCCAGCCGGACCGGGATCCCGGCCCGCTCACCGGCCTGCTGGT
>DASTWW010000090.1:0-4489 GCA_035765755.1 Nocardioidaceae bacterium | reverse complement strand
GGATCGGTCAGTTGATGGGCTGGTAGCGCTTGGTGGGGTCCAGGGCGAGCTCGCGGAGGAGCTCGCCGGTTGCGGCGTCGATGATGCGGATGTTGAGGTCCTGGACGAGCAGGATGACGCGGGTTCGGGCGTGGGTTCGGCCGACGCCGATGGAGTAGAGCTGGCCGCCGTGGCGCAAGGTGACCTTCCCGGACTTGTCGATCCGGTCGGTGCGGACTCGGTCGTGGGTGTCGGTGCTGCGGTCGCCGACGGTGGCCTTGGGACGCGCGGTGTAGGCGGTGGCCGGGGTTGCCCGGTGGGGCAGGGACCGGTGCGGCCGGTGCTCGTTGTACTCCTCGACGAAGGCGTCGAGGAGCGCTTGGAGGTCATCGATCATGCTCGGCTGGTCGGGTTGGGCGTGTAGCCACTTCTTCATGGTTTGTTGGAACCGCTCGACCTTGCCCTGGGTCTGGGGATGGTTGGGCTTCCCGTTCTTCTGGACCACGCCGAGGCGGCGGAGCTCGGTCTCGAGGTGGTTGCGGGTGCCGGCACCCTTCTTGCCTTGGGAGAGCCTGGTGGTGAAGACCATGCCGTTGTCGGTGAGCGTGGAGGCCGGAATCCCATGCTCTGCAACGATTCTGCGGAAGCTGGCCAGCACGATCGGGCCGGTGACCCGGTGATGAGCGGTCACCGACAGGGCGAACCGGGAGTGGTCATCGAGCCAGGTCAGGATCTCCGTGTCGGCGCCGGGCCGGCCGTCGGGGCGGGTGAGTCGGTAGTGGGTGAAGTCGGACTGCCAGCACTCGTTGGGTTGCTCGGCGGCGAACCGGATGTAGGCCGACTTGGGCTTCTTCTTCGGCTCCGGGACCACCAGCCCGGCCTTGGCCAGATGGCGGGCGATGGTGGCTCGCGACACGGTCACATCGTGGTGGTGTTCCAAGTGCCAGCCGATGGTGTCGGGGCCGGCGTCCAGACCGGTGGCGGCCAGCTTCTCGCGCAGTTCGAGGATCAGTTCGATGGTCTCGGGCGGGGTGGTGTTGGGCGTGTTCTTCGGGCGGCGGGAGCGGGGTTCGAAGGCGGCCTCGCCCTCGGCCTTGTAGCGGGCGAGGAGCTCGAACAGCCAGGACTGGGAAACGCCGTACTGGGCGGCGACGTCACGGACGGGTCGGTTCTCGATCACCACGGAGGTGATCAGCAATCGGTTCAGTGTCATGTCCGGGACGCTGGCGGGGCTCTCGCGTCGAGTCCGGGATGACTCGCGACATCAGTCCGGGATGTCTTGAGACATGCCTCCGGGATGTCCTGAACCAGAACACTGTCAGCCCGACCCATTGAAATCGCAGGTCAGAGGCCCTCGTCGGGATACCGGCGGGGGCCTTCTGCGTTATTGGTCGGGCAGTGCCCCGCCCCTCAGGACCGGCGCTGCGCGGGCAGGGTGGAAGCGACACCGAGGGTTTCGTCGACATCGCACAGGTTCGCCATCGGCATCCTTCCCTGGGTCACGGGAGTTTCGAGCGGGAATGCTGCCGCGTTACCGGCTCAGCGCCGTACGCCGGCCAGCCAGTCCGAGTACGGCAACGGTTCCGCCCCGTCCTCGATCTGGGCGAGGAACTCGCCCTCCAGCCAGTTCCGCAACCACTGCACGGGTTCCGCGGCGGGCAGGGTCATCAGCTTGCCCGCACGAGACAGTGACTCCACCCGCGCGATGAGGGCGCGGAGCAGGCCGATGTTGCGGCGCACGTCCCGGCCGGCGAGCACGTCGATGTCGACCAGCTCGCGGCCGTCTCGAACCGCCTCGCGGGCGATGATCCGGGCGGGGTCCCAGTTTGCGGCATGGCTCGCGACGTACTCAGCCAGCTCGGCGGCAAGCTCGTGGAACGACGGGTCGGCCAGCCGCTCGCCGACCAGGTACAGCTCCCGGGTGTACTCCGCGAGGTTCTCGTCGTGCTCGACCAGCAGCGCGGCGGGGCATCCGCGGAACCGGACCACCGCCCAGTTCTGCGGGTCCGGCTCCGGCTCTTGACGCTGCGCGCTCCGGGTCACGTGCACGGTGCCGGAGTCCGCATCCGTTCCGTCCGCCGAGGGGTCCGCACCGAACTCGGCCCACACCCGCTTGCCGGCCGCCAGCTCGTCGATGCCCCAGGTGGTCGCGAGCGCCGAGACCAGGAACATCCCGCGGCCGGTGGCGGCGGCGTGGCCAGCGGTCTGCTCGTCGAAGAGCACGCCGCTCAGCTCGGGCTGCCGCGCCAGGACGTCCACCGAGCCCATCCCGTTGTCGGCGACCGCGAGGCGTACGGCGCCGGAGCGTCGCTGCAGCTCGATCCGGAAGTAGCTGCTGCCGCTGTGCAGGGTGGCGTTCGTGGCCAGCTCGCTGACGCACAGGCCGATGTCCTCCGCGAGCGTCTCGCAGCCCCAGCCGGCCAGCGCTTCGTTGACGAACCGTCGCGCCGCCGGCACGCTCGCGGGTTGGGCAACCATGCGCACCTCGACATGCGACGTGCCCACTGGTTGCGACCCCACGGGGGACATTATGGGACATTTGCGCGACGGGCGGCAGTCCCGGCCGCCTGAGTCATCCGGTGCCACGCTGACGCGACGGTTCGTCGCTCTCAGCGTTGTATCAGGCATATGCCCTCAGACTGGACGCATGGCTTCGGTGTCTTCTTCGCGATTGCAAACAGCTCGTGAACCGGTGACTCCTGGACGGGTGGTCACCGTGGTGGGCTGCCTGACGGCGGTCTGGTGCCTCGTGTTCGCGGCCGCCAACTTCTTCTTCGAGGTCACCGGCCACTTCGCCCGCGGCTCCCTGGCCGCCTACGCGCCCGGGATCTCGGTGGTGGACTGGTTCGTCTTCGGCTTGAAGCTGCTCGGTGCCGTGGTTGCGCTGCTGACGGTGACGAGGCTGCCGAGCCGGGTCTCACCCGACGCGGTGGCGGTGCTGGCGTGGGGTGCCACTGCGCTGCTCGGCCTCTACTCGCTCGGCAACGTGCTGGAGACGGTCGGCATGGTGACCGGGCTTACCGGCAGCGCCGACCAGATCACCGTGCGGAGTCTGGGCTACGTGCTGTTCTTCCTGCTCGCCGCCACCGGGTTCGGCATCCTCACCGTGTCGTTCTCCCGCCGGTACGACGTAGGCCGACGCGCGATGTTCCTGGGGATGCTCGGCGCTCCGGTGCTGCTCGGCCTGATCCTGCTGGCCATCCCGATGCTGCTCGTCGCGACCGGTGTGATGCCCGACCTGGGCGGGCTCGGACGGTGAGCATCGCCCGCCGGCGTGGAAGGATGGTGACGTCGGCAATCCAGGGGCGCGAACGGATCGGACGGCGTCATGGATGAGACAGTGCCCCTGGTCGTGGGGCTGATCGTGATCTCGGTTGTCCTGCTGATCATGCTGGCCCGACACGAAGCCTTCGCCGGACCGTCCGCGCAGCCACGGCACCCCGTGCGCGAGATCTGCAAGTCGCTCCGTCGGCTCCGTCGGTGAAGGCACCGTTCAGGGAACGCAGGCGGGACGCCGCCTCGGCGAGCTGATCAGGCTGCGGTGGGTGTTTGCCAGGGCCAGGTCTGTTTGTGTCTGAACCTGACCTCGCCGGATCCGAGGTAGCGGACGTGGTAGGTGGGGTCGTGGGCGCGGTGGTGGTGCCAGCCGCACAGCGGGATGCCGTTGGCGAGGCTGGTCTGGCCGCCGTCGGCCCAGGCGTGCGGGTGGTGGATCTCGCACCAGGCGAACGGCCGGTCACATCCCTCGGCGGCGCAGGTGTCGTGGATCAACGCCAGCCCGCGGCGCTGCGCGGCGGTGTGCAGCCGCATCTCCCGGCCCACATCGAGGGGTTCGGAACGGCCACCGAGCACCGCAGGCACGACCCCGGCCTCGCAGGCCAGCCGGCGGGCGTTGTGCGGGGACACGGTGATGCCTGTGTCCAGGTGCGCGGCGGCCAGACCGTCGAGCAGGTGCTGGTAGTCCACGGTGACCAACACGGTGGCGCCGCCCGCCGGACCCCAGCCGGTGGTGGGCAGGTGCTCGAGCAGCTCGCAGAACGCCATGCCCAGCCGCTCGGTGTAGGAATGGCCGGGTGCCGTGGGGTCCACCACGGTCTGGCCGGCCTGGTTGCGGCCCAGCCGCCGCGGCGCGGACAACCGCTCCACCATCGTCTTCAGGAACGCCGCGGACAGCTCGGGGATCTGGAACTTGCCGGTCACGGTGCCGTCGCCGTTGTCGCGCAGGCTCAGCCAGGTCCGGCTGTCCGCACGCTGCTCCTCGCCGGTCAGCTGATCGGACTCACACCGATCGGCCAGCTCCCGGTCGATGACCTCCAGCATCCGCCGCCCGGCATGCCGCAGCCGCTCCGGCGCCCACCCGGCCTCCGCCTTGGCCAGCAGCCCCCGCTCGGCCTCCGCGCGCTGCGCGGGCGTGACGCCGGCGGGGATCTTCTCCGCGGCGTTGACGATCACCCGCATCTGCTTCTCGTTGATCCGCCCGGCCGCGAACGCCCGCCGGGTCGCCTCGTAC
>DASTWW010000089.1:0-4649 GCA_035765755.1 Nocardioidaceae bacterium | reverse complement strand
CCGACGTCGCCCATCTCCTCGGAGATCCCGGAGAACGCCTCGTTGATCCGGGTCTGCGCCTCGGCGGCGGTGTAGGTGGCCTTGATGGTCTCCTTGCGGGTCCGGAAGGCCTCGACCTTGGCCTGCAGCCGCTGCGAGGCCAGCGTCAGCTTCTCCTCCTCGCCCTGCAGCTGGGCCTGCTGCTCCTGCAGCCCCTGCAGCTGGGCGGTGAGCCCGGACTTGCGGGTCAGCGCCTCGCGGGCCAGGTCCTCACGGCCGAGGGACAGCGCCTTCTGGGCCTGCTCGGTGAGCTTGTCGGACTGCCGCTGCATCTGGGTGGCCTGCAGCTCGACCCGCTTGCGGCTGGTGGCCACGTCGGCCACGCCCTTGCGCACCTTCGTCAGCAGCTCGATCTGCTTCTGGTAGCTGTAGTCCAAAGTCTCGCGGGGGTCCTCGGCGCGGTCGAGCGCCTTGTTCGCCTTGGATCGGAAGATCAGGCTGATGCGCTTCATGAGGCTCATGGAGCAGGGGCCCCCTTCAGGTTGTCCGTGTCGTCGTCCCTAGCCTACGGGGGAACGGCCGGGCTGAGTAGGAGGTTCCCGCCGGCCTCCCCGGTAGGGTGGAGCCCGTCATCTTGTCGACCTCTCCAGTTGAAGGCCCGCGTTGTTCCGTCGTACCAAGTCCGAAGAGACCGTCCCCGCCACCACCGCCGACTCCGACCTGAGGGCCGCCGGGAAGGGCCGTCCGACCCCGACCCGCAAGGAGGCCCAGGCCGCCGCCCGCGCGCGGGCCAAGGGTGCGGCGACCTCGAAGCAGGAGGTGCGCGCGCGGCGCTCGGAGCAGGGCCGCCGGATGCGCGAGGCGATGCGCACCGGCGACGAGCGGTACCTCCCTGCGCGGGACAAGGGCAAGGTGCGCCGGTTCATCCGCGACTACATCGACTCCCGGCTGAGCATGGCCGAGTTCCTGCTGCCGCTGCTGATCGTGATCATGATCGCCCAGGGCGCCGGCCAGGTGCAGCTGGCCAACGGGCTGTGGATCGCCACGATCGTGCTGGTCGGGCTGGACACGGCGTACCTGGTGTTCACGCTGCGGCGGACGCTGCGCAAGCGGTTCCCCGACGAGTCGCCGCGCGGGACGACGTACTACGCGATCCTGCGCGCCATGCAGATCCGGTTCCTGCGCCAGCCCAAGCCCCAGGTCAAGCTCGGCCAGCGCCCCTGATTCTTACCGACATCGGTACGGCTACCGCGACGTATGGGTCGCGCTATCGACACGACATCGGTACGGCTACCGCGATGTATGGGTCGCGCTATCGACACGACATCGGTACGGCTACCGCGACGTATGGGTCGCGCTAGCGACACGTTGTTGGTAAAGACTCAGGCGGCGCGGCACCAGCCCGCGACCGTGAGCATGAGCTCCACCTGGTCCATGAACTCTTCCGGCACGGTGCGTAGGCCGAGTACGGGGATACGGAGTACGGCGTCGCGCCCGATCGTGATCGCGTTCTGACGCAGGGCATCGCCTATCGATGACTCCGGAGCGTCGTGGTGCACTCCATCGATCTCGACGACCACCCGGAACTGCTTCCATCGGACGTCGAGGTAGACCCGACCCTTGGGCCCCTTGCACACCACCTGTCGGGACGGTTCCGGCAGTCCGCGGTGTCGGCACATGCGGGCGAAGTCCAGCTCCCCCAGCGCCTGCGCGCCGTCCACGATGTCTCTGGCTACCACCAGCAGAAGGGGCCGACGCTTGTGCCGATTGATGCGGCGCACCTGCTGGAAGAGCGGCTCGCCGGCGGTCAGACCCTGCTGGACGGCCATCGCCATCACCGTCGCCCCGGCTCGGTTCGACGTGGCGTACAGCCCCGCGCGGGCGGCGGCCACGTCCGTCCGGGTACGACGAAGCCCGCCGACCTCGATGAAGTCCTCGGGGTTCCACAGCCGGGAACGGTGCACGTGCGAGCCCTGCCAGGACCGACCTCCGTACGGCCATGGGGTGATCACGTGGATCCCGTCGTCGAAGTTCCGCAATCCGCCCGCCTGGAGCGCCGTACTCCCGTCAAGGGCGGCGTGCTCACCGGCCTCCCAGACCGCGACCCTCCAACGTGCCGGCTCGGAAAGTGGCATCCGGTGGCAGGCGACCGACTGAAAGCCGATCGTCAGCCACCGCCCCATCTCCTCCTCGTGGCCAATCAGGTCTCGATCTGCTCCAAGGGCACGAGCCTGTGCACGGGAGACCACGCCGTCTTGCTGCGCGGCGAGGTCCTGTACGGCGAGGCGAACCGACTTGTTGCTCATGCCAGCCAAGGTTGCTCCGCCTGGTCGCTGTCGAGATAGACCGTCCTTCTCACCTGTGGACAGATCCGTCACCTCGTCGTACCGACATCGTGTCGATAACGCGACCCATACGTCGCGGTAGCCGTACCGACAACGTGTCGATAACGCGACCTATACGTCGCGGTAGCCGTACCAATGTCGGTAAGACGCGGGGAGGGTGACTAGGGCGGGCGGACTAGGTTGGAAAGCATGGAAACGCGCAATCTAGGCAGCAGCGGTCTGAAGATCTCGGAGATCGCCTACGGCAACTGGCTCACCCACGGCTCCCAGGTGGAGGAGGACGCCGCGCTCGCGTGCGTGCGGCAGGCCCTGGAGGAGGGCATCACCACCTTCGACACCGCCGACGTCTACGCGAACACCAAGGCGGAGAGCGTGCTGGGTAAGGCGCTGAAGGGCGAGCGGCGTGAGGGGCTGGAGATCTTCACCAAGGTCTACTGGCCGACCGGTCCGGGCAAGCACAACGACCACGGGCTGTCCCGCAAGCACATCATGGAGTCCATCAACGGCTCCCTGCAGCGGCTGGGCACCGACTACGTCGACCTGTACCAGGCGCACCGCTACGACTACGAGACGCCGCTCGAGGAGACCATGGAGGCCTTCGCCGACGTGGTGAAGGCGGGCAAGGCGCACTACATCGGCGTCTCGGAGTGGCGCGCGGAGGAGATCCGCGAGGCGCACAAGCTGGCCCGTGATCTGCACGTCCCGCTGGTGTCCAACCAGCCGCAGTACAACATGATCTGGCGGGTCATCGAGTCCGAGGTGGTGCCCACCTGCGAGGAGCTCGGCATCGGCCAGATCGTGTGGTCCCCGATCGGGCAGGGCGTGCTGACCGGCAAGTACAAGCCCGGCCAGGCTCCCCCGGCCGGATCGCGGGCCACCGACGACAAGGGCGGCGCGAGCTTCATCAAGCGCTACCTCAACGACGACGTCCTCGAGCGCGTGCAGCGGCTGCAGCCGATCGCCGACGAGACGGGCCTGTCGCTGGCCCAGCTCGCGGTGGCCTGGGTGCTGCAGAACGACAACGTGTCCGCGGCGATCATCGGCGCCAGCCGGCCCGAGCAGGTCACCGAGAACGTCAAGGCCGCCGGCGTGACGCTGGAGCCCGCGGCGATGAAGGCGATCGACGAGGTGCTCGAGGGCATCATCGAGCGCGACCCGTCGCTGACCAAGTCACCGGAGAGCCGCGACTTCGGCTGAGCAGTACGTCGCGGCGCCGGAGCCGACAGCCGCCGTCAGGGGACGACGTCGATGAGCACCTTGCCCACGGCGCCGTCCTCCACGGCGGCGTGCGCGTCGGCGGTCTCCTCGAGCGGGTAGTGGTGCAGCGGCAGCCCGGCCTGGTCGCCGATGCGCACCGCGCCGTCCATCACCGCCGCCGAGACGTCATCCAGCGCGCGAGCCCGCCAGGGGTCGGGGGCGGTGTACAGCAGCACGAACTGGAGCCGGGCGTTGGGCGCCATCAACGGCCGCACCGGCACCTGCAGAGGCTTCCCGCCGTCGTCGGCGTACACCGCCACCGTCCCGAACCGCGCCAGCACGGGTACGTCGATCTCGCTGTTGGCCGCCGCGGCGACCTCCACGATCGTGTTCACCCCGCCCGGGGCGATCGCCTCGATCTCGGCCACCACGTCCTGCCGGCGGTAGTCGATGACGTGGTCCGCGCCGGCCCGCGCGGCCAGGTTGGCCTTCTCCGGGCTGCTGACCGTGGTGATCACCCGCGCGTCGGCCCAGCGGGCCAGCTGGATCGCCGCGTTGCCGACCGCTCCCGCGCCTCCGGAGACCAGCACCGTGCGTCCCTCGAGGGCACCCGGCTCGAGCCGGGTGGGCCCGTCCTCGTTGACGGTCAGGCAGCGGTGCGCGGTCAGGAACGGCACGCCCAGGCAGGCGCCGAGGTCGAAGGACGCGTTGTCGGGAAGCAGTACGACGTGGCGCACCGGCACCACGGTGTAGTCCTGGGCGGTGCCGCCGGACGGCCGCCCGTGCGCCGCCTGCCACACCCACACCCGCAGGCCCACCAGCGCGGACTCGACACCCTCCCCGACCGCGTCGACGACACCGGCGCCGTCCTGGTTGGGCACCTGGGCCTGGTCGACGGCGGCGCCGGCCGTGGCACCACGCCGCGACTTCCAGTCCGTCGGGTTCACCCCGGACCGGTGCACCCGGACCCGGACCTCGCCGGGGCCCGGCTCGCCGGCCGGTCGCTCGACCAGCCGCAGGACGTCGGGGTCGCCGGTCGTGGAGTACTCGATCACGCGCGCCATGAGCCGACGCTATCGAGGCCCGCAAGACCCGCCGGGCTCAGCAGGCACGTCCGCGGCCGCGCAC
>DASTWW010000088.1:0-16027 GCA_035765755.1 Nocardioidaceae bacterium | reverse complement strand
GGGGCAGGTTCGCGACATACCCTGTTAAACCGCCGCGGCGCTCAGTCGTCGTCGGGGTCGTCGAGCCTCGCCAGCCAGGTGGCCAGCCGCTCGACGGCCGTCTCGAACTCCGGGTTGAGGTCGGTGAACTCCTGGAGCCGGTCGGCCAGCCAGGCCAGGCTGACCTCCTCGTCCCCGCGGCGCTTCTCCAGCTCCTCGATGCCTCGGTCGGTGAAGTACATCCGAAGACCCGTCAGGAGAACGCCTGCTGGAGCAGCGCCTTCTGCTCCTCGATGTGCCGCGAGTGCTGGCCCACCGACGGCGAGCTCGACTCCGGGCGGGACACCCGGTAGAACGGGATCCCGCCCAGCTCCGGGGTGAGGTTGAGCGCCAGGTGCGGCCACGGGCCCATGTTCGCCGGCTCGTCCTGCACCCACCGGATCTCCTGCAGGTTCGGGTACTTCGCCAGCTCGGCCTTGAGCTCGGCCACCGGCCGCGGGTACAGCTGTTCCAGCCGCGCGATCGCCGTGGTCGGCTGGTCGCCCTCGCGCTTCTTGCGCTCGGCCATCAGGTCCCAGGTGATCCGCCCGCTGCACAGCAGCAGCCGGCGCACGGCCTGCGGGTCCACCTCGTCGTCGCCGATCACCGGCCGGAACGTGCCCTCGGTGAAGTCCGTCGGCTGCGAGGCCGCCTCCTTGCGGCGCAACATCGACTTCGGCGAGAACACGATCATCGGCCGGTGCGCCTCACCCAGCGCGTGCCGGCGCAGCAGGTGGAAGTAGCTGGCCGCGCACGACGGCTGGGCCACCACGAACGCGTCGTCGGCGGCCATGGTGAGGAAGCGCTCGATCCGCGCGGAGGAGTGGTCCGGGCCCTGGCCCTCGTAGCCGTGCGGGAGCAGGAGCACGACGCCGGAACGCTGGCCCCACTTGGCGCGACCGGACGTGACGAACTCGTCGATCACCGTCTGGGCGCCGTTGGCGAAGTCGCCGAACTGCGCCTCCCACAGCACCAGCGTGTCCGGCCGCGCCACCGAGTAGCCGTACTCGAAGCCCATCGCGGCGTACTCCGACAGCAGGGAGTCGTAGACGTAGAAGTGACCTTGCTGCTCGGCCAGGTTGGCCAGCGGCACCCACTCGTCCGCGGTCTTGCGGTCGATGATGGTGGCAAATCGCTGCACGAACGTGCCGCGCCGGGTGTCCTGACCGGCTAGCCGGACCGGCCGGCCGTCCATGAGCAGCGAGCCGAACGCCAGGATCTCGCCGGTGCCCCAGTCGATCGGACCGTCGAGGATCGCGGCCGCGCGGCGCTGCAGCTGCGGCAGCACCTTCGGGTGCACGGTGAAGCCCTCCGGGGCGTTCACGTGGGCGTCGGAGATCCGCTTCAGGGTCTCCTTGGAGATCGCCGTCGGAGTCTCCGCCCGCCGCTTCTCCGGGTAGTCGGGCACCGTCGTCCACTCCGATGGGGTGCTGGTCGCCTCGCGCACCTCGGTGAACACCCGCTCCAGCTGCTGCTGGTAGTCGCGGAGCACCTGCTCGGCCTCCTCCAGCGTGATGTCCCCGCGCCCGATCAGCGACTCGGTGTAGAGCTTGCGCACCGAGCGCTTCTGCTCGATCAGGTCGTACATCAACGGCTGGGTGTACGACGGGTCGTCCCCCTCGTTGTGACCGCGGCGCCGGTAGCAGACCAGGTCGATGACCACGTCCTTCTTGAAGGCCTGCCGGTACTCGAACGCCAGCCGGGCCACCCGGATGCACGCCTCCGGGTCGTCGCCGTTGACGTGGAAGATCGGCGCCTGCACCATGCGCGCGACGTCCGTGCAGTACAGCGACGAGCGCGACGACGCCGGCGAGGTGGTGAAGCCGACCTGGTTGTTCACGACCACGTGGATCGTGCCGCCGGTGCGGTAGCCCCGCAGCTGGGACAAGTTCAGGGTCTCGGCGACCACACCCTGCCCGGCGAACGCGGCGTCCCCGTGCACCAGCAGCGGCAGGACCGGGAAGTCCGCGCCGCGGTTGAGCACGTCCTGCTTGGCGCGGGCGATGCCCTCCAGGACCGGGTCGGCCGCCTCGAGGTGGGACGGGTTCGCGGCCACCGACACCTTGATGTTCGCGCCGGTGCCCGCGGTGAACTCGCCCTCCGCACCGAGGTGGTACTTCACGTCGCCGGAGCCCTGCACGGTGCGCGGGTCGATGTTGCCCTCGAACTCGCGGAAGATCTGGCTGTAGCTCTTGCCCACGATGTTGGCGAGCATGTTGAGCCGGCCGCGGTGCGCCATGCCGATGGTGACCTCGTCGAGCTCGGCCTCCGCGGCCGCCTCGCAGATCTCGTCGACGAGCGGGATGGTGGTCTCGCCGCCCTCGAGGCTGAACCGCTTCTGGCCGACGAACTTGGTCTGCAGGAAGGTCTCGAACGCCTCGGCCTGGTTCAGCTTGAGCAGGATCCGCAGCTGCTCCTCGCGGGGCGGCTTCACGTGCGGCTGCTCGACGCGCTCCTGGATCCAGCGCCGCTGCTCCGGGTCCTGGATGTGCATGTACTCGATGCCGACCGTGCGGCAGTAGGAGTCACGCAGGATGCCCAGGATGTCGCGCAGCTTCATGAACCGCCGGCCGGTGCCGCCGAACGACCCGGTCGCGAACTCCCGGTCGAGGTCCCACAGGGTCAGCCCGTGCGACTCCACCTCCAGGTCGGGATGGCTGCGCTGCCGGTACTCCAGCGGGTCGGTGTCGGCCATGATGTGGCCGCGCACCCGGTAGCTGTGGATCAGCTCGAGGACCCTGGCCTGCTTGCTGATCTCGTCGTCGTGGGAGGCGGAGATGTCCCGCGACCAGCGGATCGGCTCGTAGGGGATCCGCAGCGCCCGGAAGATCTCGTCGTAGAAGCCCTCCTCGCCCAGCAGCAGCCCGTGCAGGCGGCGCAGGAACTCCCCGGACTGGGCGCCCTGGATGATGCGGTGGTCGTACGTCGAGGTGAGGGTCATCACCTTGCTGACGGCGTTGCGGGTCAGCGTCTCCTCGTTGGCGCCCTGCCACTCGGGCGGGTACTCCATCGCGCCGACGCCGATGATCGCGCCCTGGCCCTTCATCAGCCGGGGCACGGAGTGGTTGGTGCCGATCGTGCCGGGGTTGGTGAGGCTGATCGTGGTGCCCTGGAAGTCCGGGACGGTCAGCTTGTTGTTCCGGGCCTTGCGGATGATGTCCTCGTAGGCGGTCCAGAAGGCGGCGAAGTCCATCGTCTCGGCGGCCTTGATCGACGGCACGAGCAGCTGCCGGGTGCCGTCGGGCCTCTGCATGTCGATGGCCAGCCCGAGGTTGATGTGCGCCGGGCTGATCAGGGTGGGCTTGCCGTCCACGACGTCGAAGCCGGCGTTCATCTCCGGCATCTGCTTCAGCGCCTTGATGAGGGCGTAGCCGATGATGTGGGTGAACGACACCTTGCCGCCGCGGGCGCGGGCGAGGTGGTTGTTGATCACGATCCGGTTGTCGATGAGCAGCTTAACCGGCACGGACCGGACGCTGGTCGCGGTCGGCACGCTGAGGCTGGCGTCCATGTTCTGGACGGTGCGGGCCGGGGCGCCACGCAGGACGGTCTGCTCAGGAGCGTCGGTGGCCTCCGCCTTCGGGGCCGGCTCCGCCTCCTTGGGCACCGGGGGAGCGGTCCGCTTCGCCTCGCCACCCGACGGCGACGGGGCAGTGCCCTTCGCGGCGGGGGTGGCGGCCGGCTGCTGGGCCGGCTGCTGGGCCGGCTGCTTGGGGGCTTCCTGCTTCGGAGCAGGCTGCTTGGCGGGGGCCTGCTGAGCCTGCGGCTGCTGCTTGGCGGGCTCAGCCTCCTGCGTCGCCGCGCGTCCGCCGTTGGCGGCCGCCGTGCCCTCGTCGCGCGCTGCGGGCGCGTAGTTCTCGAAGAAGCTCCACCAAGCCTTGTCGACGCTGCCAGGGTCCAGCTTGTACTGCTCGTACATCTCGTCCACGAGCCACTCGTTGGCTCCGAACTCCCCGAGTGGGTTCTCGGGGAGGTCCTGCGAAGACTCGGCCACGGCCTGAATCGCCTCTTCCGGTGCAATAACTATGGTGGTGTTCGCCTACAAGGCTAGTCCTTGGCGGCAACTCGGGTCAGGCGGCACCGCCGACCGGACCGGAGGTGTTGCCGGACTCACCCGAGGGCTACCCACCACCCACGATCTCGGACGGGGGCATACGTGACCGAACCGCTCGGCTCCACCGCCCGGCGGCTGCTCGCCGGGCTCTGCTTCGTCGCCCTGCTCGCGCTCTCGAGCGCCTGCACCGGCGGCGACCAGCAGAGCGCGCCAAGGCCGTCGTCGCCGCCCTCGCAGCCTTCCGGGCAGCCCACCGGGCCGGCGGCCACGCTGCACGCCAAGCCCGCGCCGCTGCGCGTGAAGGTCACCCGGGTGCACGGCAGGATGTCCCAGCACGACCGGAAGGTGCTGTCCCACGTGGCCGGCCGCGCGATCTCGACGTACTTCCGCAACGCCTTCCTCGCCGGCAGCTACCCCCGCTCGGACTTCGGCAACGCCTTTGCCA
Organism: Nocardioidaceae bacterium; assembly: GCA_035765755.1. GTDB lineage: Bacteria > Actinomycetota > Actinomycetes > Propionibacteriales > Nocardioidaceae > DASSKA01. The sequence continues at coordinate 11,510 of DASTWW010000088.1, read as the reverse complement.
GCTTCTCCAAGGGGGCGGCCGACCAGGCCCGGCACGACCGCGACCTGCTCACCAACGCCGCCCTCGGCGCGGACACGGTCTCGGTCACCGCGAAACGGCAGTCGGCGTACCTGTCCGTCCTGGCCCCGCACAAGGTGGCCGCCGGCCTCACCGCGCAGGTCGACCTGAAGTTCCTGGTCGACCACCGGGACGCGCCGGACCAGCTGGTCACGGTGCGCGGCCGGCTGTTGCTCACCCGCAAGCAGAGCGGAGGTTGGCAGATCTTCGGCTACCACCTGTCCCGGTCCGCCGTCGCTGCGAAGGGAGCGTCTCGATGAACCAGATCACCGCACTGCGCAGGCAGGTGCGCCGGGGCCGGCAGGTCCTGGTGCTCGCCGTGGTGCTGGCGCTGACCGCGCTGGTGGTGCCGCAGGGAGGGGTCCGGCAAGCGCCGTTCTCGCTGGTCAAGGTGCGTACGGCGGCGGCGGTCGACCATCCACGCGACGTGATCTGGATCCTGTGCCTGGGCTCCGACGCCCGCCCGGGACAGGCGATGACCAGCACCCGGGCCGACGCCATCCAGCTGGTCGGGATCAACCTGCGCACCGGGGCGGCCACCGACATCGGCGTGCCCCGCGACTCGTTCGTGAACATCCCGGGACACGGGCGCAACAAGATCAACTCCGCGATGGCGTTCGGCGGGCCGCAGCTGATGGCGCAGGCGGTGGGCAACCTGGTAGGGATCCACCCCGACTATGTGTTCGCCGCCGGCTTCTTCGGGTTCCGGCACATGATCCGGGCGATCGGCGGGGTGACGGTGCACTCCGAGTTCGCGTTCTCCGACCCGGTGCGGCCGCAGGGCTACCACCGCGGGAAGAACCGGCTCACGCCGTTCCAGGCGCTGATCTTCGCGCGGATGCGGCACGCCCTGCCCCGCGGCGACTTCGACAGGTCGCACGACCAGCAGTCGCTGATGAAGGGCATCCTGCGCGAGGTGCGCCGCAAGCAGGACCAACCCGGCTTCATGGAGCGGGGAGTGCTCTCGGTGGTCAACAACATCAACACCGACCTGAGGCCGTCGGAGCTGTTCACGCTGGCGCAGGCGGCGACCCGGATCCAGCCGGGCAAGTACCGCGGCTGTGTGATCAACGGCTCCACCGGTTACGTGGGCGCGATGAGCGTGGTCTACCCCGACGTCGGAGAGGCGCGCAGCATCGCCCGCCGGGCACGCCAGGACGCCACCCTGGAAGGGCCCTGCTGACTGCGGTCCCTCAGCGAGTCACCCGGAGCCGGACCGTGGTGCCACCGGGGCCGGTGTGCAGCTGGACCAGGTCGCACACCTGGTTGACCAGCCACAGCCCCCAACCGCCATCGGCGGAGAGGTCAGGCCGGAGGCGGCCGGCCAGCGGGTCGGTGATCTCGCCGCGGTCGCGCACCTCGCACACCACGGCGTCGGGCTCCAGCCAGGTGTGCAGCACACCGCTGCCTCCACCGTGCCGGATGCTGTTCCCGACCACCTCCGAGGTGGCCACCACCAGGTCATCGGCCCGCTCCTCGTCCAGCCCGGCACGATCTGCCTCGGCCTGCACCGCCTTCCGCACCGCCGGCAGGCCGGAGAGGTTGAACTCCACGGTGCGCACCTCGTGGAACTCGGCGGGCTCCAGGGCCGCGGATCGCCACACCGTCTCCGGCTCGGCGAAGTCGCGGCTGGCGTGCGTGCGGCCGTCCAGGTGCAGGACGGGATGGGTCCGGCAGGCGTCGGCGATCACCGCGTCGTCGAGGCTGCCGACGTGGTAGGGGCACAGCGCGTGCACCGAGGTGCCGGCCAGCGCGCTGTTCACCAGCGCCTCGTGCCGGGTGGCCTCCGAGATCTCCGCGACGGTGCGGCCCGGCCAGATGGGCTCGCCGACCAAGCTGGCCCCCTGGCCCTGGTGCTTGTCGAGGAAGGAACGGAACGCAGGGATGATGCGGCTCGGGTTGCGGCCCAGCTCCGCCATGTCGATGACCTCGACCTGGTCCCAGGACCCGCCCAGCCGGCCGGCCAGCGTCTCGGCACGCTCGCCGGAGACCGCGACGAACACGTGACGGTCGGCGTCGAGGGCACCGGTCAGGAAGTCCCCGACCACGGCGGCGTAGTCATCTACGTGTTGGTAGAAGAACGCCTCGTGGCGCAGGTCCGATCCGCTCGCCGGCGACGTGGTCATCACCCTCCACGTGCACGTTCGGCAGGCCCAGCATTCCGATCACCCGCACCACAACGGGCCGGGTCCCGGCTAGCAGCACGCGAACGCCTGCTTCATCCACGTGCACTCTCGAGTGCCACCAGGGCGTCAGTGGCTTCGTACCCAACATCGCGGGGGTCAATGCAGATCTCGTCGCGCAGATCTCGGGTTTCCCCGGTCGCCGACCGGCTGGGTCACGGCGGGGCGGAGCAGGTCACGTCATCGCGCTCGCGACGGTTGCGCCCCCGGTAGGATTCGAACCTACGCACCCGCCTCCGGAGCGCCTTCAAGGGCGAATGTGGGGTCGATGGTCGGCGTTGAAAACGCCGTCTGACCTGCGGGTTTGCGATTGAGCGTCGCTGGTGTTCAACGGCAGTTGCCGGATCTGGCGGGGCCAAATGGGGGCCAAAAGAAGAGCCCAGCGGAGCGGGTGCTCAGGTCGGAGCAGGCCAAACGACGACTCCGCCTCCACCGGTGTCCCTGGTTGTTGGCGACCCATTCCAGACGGTCGACTCGGCCGCGCTGACGACAACGATCCACATCGCTCGGCTCCCGGTCCGTTGAATGCTCATCAACGGCATGGTCGACATGTGCCATGGGTCTTGTTGGATAGCTGCGGCCCTGCGCCTTGACCGGCATCTTGAGAAGGTCCACTCTTACAACCAGTCAGGCGGTAGCGGGGAGGCCGATGATGCCGGCAGCGTGCACACCGTGATGGTCGGGCGGTCGGCCACAGGGAGGCTCGGCGACGTGATGTCGGCCGCTCCGGGTCGAGAACGGTCGTGAGGCGGTTCCTTCTCGGGCAGCTTCGGCAGCGGTGGGGGCGGATGCTGGCGTTGGTGGCCGGGTTCGCGGTGGCTGCCGCGGGTCTGACCGTGCTCAGTGGTGGCGTGGAGCAGTCCCAGGCTCGAGTGGTGGGCATCGTCCGGTCAAACTTCCACACCAGCTACGACCTCCTGGTGCGTCCAACGGGTGCGCGCACCGCCCTCGAACGGGACAGGAACCTGGTCAGGCCCGACTTCGAGTCGGGCCTGTTCGGCGGGATCACGGTGCAGCAGTGGCGGCGGGTACTGCGGCTGCCGGGGGTGTCGGTGGCCGCGCCGGTCGCGAACCTCGGCTGGGTCTTCGCCACCGTCGGCGTGCAGGTACCGCTGGCCAAGTACACAGGCGGCACCGGCGACGTGTTGCTGCGGGTGAAGAGCACTTGGCTGGCCAACCAGGGGCTCTCCCGCTATCCAGGGCAGACGGGTTACCTGTTGGTCACCTCCCACGGCTGCGCGGCACGGGTGTTGATCCCGCCGGACCCGGCCAACCCCTTCTTCAGTGAGGGCCCGGGGTCCGCATCCCTCACCTGCGTCCGACGATCAGAGGCGGCTTCGACGCGCAAGGTGACGTTCGACGTCAACGTTCCGATGCTGATCACCGCGGTGGATCCGATCCAAGAGAACAAGCTCCTCGGGCTGGATAGCGCGGTGAGCAAGGGGAGTCCGCTGGACGAGCATGCGGCGGCCCAGCCATACCCGAGCATCTGCTGCGGGGCGACGCTTCCAGTGCTGGTCAGCACCCGGAGCTATCAACGGGAGCCGCTGTCGTTCACCGTCGAACGGGTGGAACCGCCGGCCCGGGTGCGGTTGTCGCAGTTGTTGAAGGACCAGCACCTGAATACCCCGCCCGGCGTGATACCCACCTATCAGCAACCCAGGGCCCCTGCGGGGCCCGCCGTGGCGGGGCGAAGATTGGCCGGTGGCTCACCGCTGCTGCCCCTGGCGCCTGGGCTCGGCCTGGTCTGAGAATCGGCGGTGTGTGCCGCGGTTGGACGCCGAAACGTCTGTAGTGCCTGCGTGCCTGGATATCAGCATGGTGGTGGAGGGCTCCCACGGGAACCGTGGACTGTTGCCATCGAGCACGAGAGTCAGACTCCTGAACTGATCCCTGCCCTCCCCGCGGCGCGCCACCTCAACGACAGCCTCAGGTGGGAGTGATCGGCCATGGACGTGATTCACCCGCGGTGCGCGGGCCTCGACATCTCCAAGAAGGACGTCAAGGTCTGCGTCCGGATCGCCGCGCCGGGAGGGCGCAGGGCGTCGGAGACGGTGACCACCTGGGCCTCGACCACCAACCAGATCCTCGCTCTGCGTGAGCATCTCGTCGACGCGCGGGTCAGCTGCGTGGTGATGGAGGCCACCGGCGACTACTGGAAGCCGTTCTACTACCTGCTCGAAGACCTCGACGAGGTCGAGGTGATGTTGGTCAACGCCCGCGAGGCCAAGAACCTGCCCGGCCGCAAGACCGACGTCGCCGACGCGGTCTGGCTCGCCCAGCTCGGCGCCCACGGGCTGGTGCGAGCCTCATTCGTGCCGCCGGCGCCAATCAGGGAGCTGCGCGACCTGACCCGGACCCGGACCGCGATCACCCGGGAACGGTCTCGTGAGGTGCAGCGGCTGGAGAAGCTGCTCGAGGACGCCGGCATCAAACTGTCCTCGGTGGCCACCGACATCGTCGGGGTCTCCGGACGGGCGATGCTCCAAGCCCTCGCCGACGGTGAACGCGACCCGCGGGTGCTGGCCGACCTGGCCCGCAAACGGTTACGCATCAAGACTCCACAACTGGTCGAGGCGCTGACCGGACGGTTCACCGAACATCACGCGTTCTTGGTCCGGATGCACCTGGCCCTGATCGATCAGCACACCGCTGCTATCGGCAAGCTCAACGACCGGATCGAGCAGGTCATCGAGCCCTTTCGTGGGTTCTGCGACCTGATCTGCTCGATCCCGGGCATCGGCACCACCACCGCACAGGTCATCACCGCCGAGACCGGCGCCGACATGACCCGGTTCCCCACCGCGGGCCACCTCGCCTCCTGGGCCGGGGTGTGTCCCGGACACCACGAGTCCGCCGGCCGCGTCAAGAACACCCACACCCGCCCCGGCAACCCCTACCTCAAGGCCGTGCTCGGCACCGCCGCGATGAACGCCGCGCACAACAAGAACAGCTACCTCGGTGCCCGCTACCGGCGCCTGGCGGCCCGGCGGGGCAAGTCCAAGGCGGTCGTGGCCACCCAGCACAGCATCCTCGTCGCGATCTGGAACATGGCCCACACCGGAGCCCTCTACGACGACCTCGGAGCCGACCACTACGCCCGCACCCAGCCGATCCGCACCAAGCGACGCGCCATCCGCCAACTCCAAGAACTCGGCTACACCGTCACACTCCAGCCCGCCAGCTGAGCTCCACCTGGGGAATCTTCGAGTCAGCCGGGGCCGAATCGGCCGTATCGGCGAGTGCAAACCCTGCCCGGAAGCAAGGTCGGTGCTGGTCGTATCAGCTCGAAACGGCTCTACCGGCTGCTGCTGGGCAAGCTGATGTCTGACGACGGCCAGCAGGGCGGGGGCTTCGGCTCGTACTGGACGACCCGGCCGGTGCGCTACACCAGGGACGGTGACGGCCACCTGCGGCCAGTGCCGGTGAACAACGACCCGACCACCACCTGGGTGGATTCCAACCAGGGCAGCGGGTTCGCCGCTGTGCCGCCGGATCTGGCTGACGTGGCCTTCCGTGCGGTAAGCCCGCACGCGGGTCAGGGCGCCACCGCGCACGGGGTCAGCAGCGCGGTCACTGTCACCCCGACGGCGGTCGGCGAGTTCGACCCCGTGCGGCTGATCCCGAACCGGGCGCTGAACCGGGTGCCCTTGGAGACCTATCAGCCGCCATCGGCGGCGCCGCTGGGACCGAGCAGCATCCGGGCGTTGCAGGGACGAGCGCTGACCCCGACGAACGGGTTCGCGGGCTATCTGTCCGAACCGCCGACCATGATCACCACGCTCACCGCGGCCCGGGCGCTGCTGTCCCATGACAACTTCTTCCCCACCTCCCAGCGCGCCCCGATCGGCGCGATCCGGGTTCGCGTCTCCGGTGTCACCGGCGCCGATCCGGTCAGCATCGCCCGCATCGACGCCGTCGCCAACCGGATCCACCAGGCCACCGGCCTGGTGGTGGACGTGACCGCAGGCTCGTCGCCGGCTCCGGTGACCGTGGACCTTCCAGCCGGACACTTCGACCGCCCGGCTCTGACGCTGCGGGAGGGCTGGACCAACAAAGGGGTGGCGCTGCGGATCCTCACCGCCATCGACCGCAAGAGCCTGGCCCTGTTGGCTCTACTGCTCGCCGTGTGCGGCGTGTTCGTCGCCAACGCGGCCGCAGCCTCGGTCCGCACCCGCGTTCGTGAGCTGGGAACCCTGGCCTGCTTGGGCTGGCGGCCGCGTGAGCTGTTCCGAGCGGTGGCCGGCGAGCTCGCGATCACCGGACTCATGGGCGCTGCGGTCGGCGTCATGATCGCCTTCCCGCTGGCCGCGGACGCCGGCACGCACCCCTCGCACCTGCTCGCTGGCCTGTCGGTACCGATCGTGGTGGCGTTGGCTCTTGTGGCGGGACTGGCGCCGGCCTGGCGAGCCGCACGCACCCCTCCGGCAGTCGCGGTGCGCCCGGCGATACGAGCGCCAGGCAGCCCGAGCGAGCCCCGCGGCCTGCTGGGCATGGCTACCGCGAACCTGCGCAGACGTCCCGCCCGAAGTTTTTCCGGAGTACTGGCGCTTGCGGTGGGCGTGGGGGCGGTGACCTTGGTGACCGCGATCATCACCGCCTTCCGCGGCTCGGTGGTCGGCTCGCTGCTCGGAACCGTCGTGCAGGTCAACGTCACCGGCCTGGACCTGCTTGGGATCGCCGTGATTGCCGTCCTTGGCCTCGCCTCGCTGATCGACATCGTCTACCTCGGCCTGCGAGAACGGGCCGTCGAACTCGCCACCCTGTCCGCGACCGGATGGCGGGACCAGACACTGGCCCGACTCGTCATAGTCGAGGCGGTCGTCCTGGCAGCCATCGGGTCCATCATCGGGGCGGCGCTGGGGCTGGCCGGGGCGATCGCGCTGGGCGCCTCCCTCGGAGCCGCCGGACCCGTCGCCGCGGTGACCATTGCCTGCGCGACCGTTATCGCCATGCTGGCCAGTCTCATCCCCGCGATGTCGGTCCGCCGAATGCTCGTGCCCGCCCTGCTCGCGGAGGAATGACCATGCCGTTCAGATCCCCCCTGCGCCCCGTACAAGCCGCCACTACCGGCGCACGGGTGGCGCTGTCCTCGGTCACCCGAAGCTTCCACACCGGAGACGGGCAAACACTGGCCGCGGTCGATGCCGTGGATCTGGAGATCGAGCAAGGTGCCGTGGTCGCCCTCACCGGTGCGTCCGGATCGGGCAAGTCAACCCTGCTGCACCTGGTCGGCGCCCTGGACAAGCCCACCAGCGGACACGTTGAGGTCGACGGCCAGGACCTCGCCACGATGTCGCGACGCCGGCTCGCGGACTACCGCCGCAGCGTTGGCTTCGTCTTCCAACGCTTCAACCTGCTACCTGCGCTCACCGTGCTCGACAACGTGGTCGCGCCGGTGCTGCCCTACCGGGTGCCCTACGACAAGCACGCCCGTGCCCGCGAGCTACTGACCCAGGTCGGCCTCGCCAACCGGGCGTCGGATGCGCCGCACCGGCTCTCGGGCGGCCAGCAACAGCGCGTTGCCATCGCCCGCGCCCTGATCAACCAGCCACGACTCCTCCTCGCCGACGAACCCACCGGCAACCTAGACAGCCGCACCGGCACCGAGATCCTCGCGCTGCTCATGAACATGCGTGACCGGCACGGCGTGACCATCATCATCGCCACCCACGACCAAGGCATCGCCGACCGAGCCGACCATCGCATCACCCTGATCGACGGACACCTCGCAAGCGTGTGAGGGACCCCTACGATCGTGCGATGAACCACGAGCAGCTCCTGGCCGAGATGCTTCGAGCGCTGGAGATCGACCACCAGTACATCCGGCACTTCCGCGCGGAGCATGCGGCTGAAATCGCTATGGTTCGCTCGCTGGGCCGGAAGGCAGCGCGCACATTGGGCAGGAGAGTCCGCACCTTTCAGACGAGCCCGGATGAGCGAGAAGACGGCGTGGTCGTTGCCGGGGTCGTGATCACGGAATCGGATCCGGCTGACGACGCCAGAATGCGGGAGCGCAGCGAGCTACTGTTCCGCAACATCGACTGGTCGACCTGACCGCGTCAGAACGCCGGTCTTGCCTGCTGTCCAAGACACCGCGCTCACAGCGGCATTATGCACGTGATCCGTGGGGTGCTTGGTCATGATGCTTCGCCTTCCGTGAGGCCGTCGAGGAGTCGCGTGTAGAGGTCGGCGCGGTGGTGTTGTCCCTTGGCTTGGGCGTCGTCGTGTTGGGCTTGCAGGGTGGGTCGGAACTCGATGCTGGTCTGGAAGAAGCTGCAGTTCTCGCAGATCGCTTCGTAGGCGCACTCGAGCTCTTCGGGTCTGGTGCAGTGACCGTTGCCGAGGAGTCGGTGGTGTTCGCGGCGCAGCCGGGCCATCTTGGGTCCGATGGTGTCGGCGGGTAGTGGGTCGGCGTGGGCGTAGAGGGCGTCGACTTGGTCGGTGACGGCGAAGTACTCATCGGCGACGGTGCGGTTGGCGATCTTGGCGTAGCGCAGGGTCATGTCCATGCTGCGGTGCCCGAGCATCGCGGCGATGGCCTCCAGGGACATGCCCCGGTTGATGGCTTGGGTGGCCAGCGTGTGGCGCAGCTGGTGGGGGTGGATGTGCGGCAGCCCGGCTGCGGCGGCGACGTTGTTGAGGATCCGGGTGACCGAGTGCCGGTCGGCGCCGCGCCCGTTCTCCCGGGGCAGCAGCAGCGGATGCCCGGCTGGCACGTAGCGGGTGCGGTAGTCCTCGATCAGCGTCACGAGGTGGGGGTGCAGGGGCAGGTAGCGGTCCTCGCGGAGCTTGCCGACCGGGACGTGCAGCCAGGGTGCGGCGCCGATCTGGACGACGGCGTCGGCGGGCAGGGCGGTGAACTCCCCGACCCGTAGGCCGGTGCGCAGCAGCACCTCGACGGTGACCCTCACCAGCAGCCGCGGCTGTGCCTGGGCGGCGCGCAGCAGCTTCGCGGCGGCGGCGTCGTCGAGTGCCTTGGGCAGCGGGTGGTCTTGGCGGGGCAGGTCGCCGGGGAACATCGGCACCCGTGGCGGTGCCTGCTCCCAGCCCCACTCGTCGATGCGGACGAAGAACATCCGAAGCGTGCCGAGCCGGTGCGCCAGGGTCGCGGTGGTGACCCGGGTCTTGTTCTGCCCGGGGCGTGCGGCGAGCCAGGGCTTGTAGTCCTCTATGTGGCGGCGGGTCACCTGCGTGATGCTGGTGACCTCGGGTGCGGACTCGACCAGGAAGCCGGCGAACGAGCGCAGCGCGATGTCGGCGTTGACCACGCTGCCGGGTCGCAGCACGCAACCGATCTGGGTCAGGTAGCGGCGCATGGCGTCCACGACCTCCGGCACCGCCGGTTCCAGCTGCGTCCACGACGGCAGCGTGCCCATCCCGTTGTGGCCCCGCGCGACTGTGCGACTCGGCGCCCCTGCGGGGCTCACCGGAGGGTCCCGGGGTAGAGCTGGGCGTCGAGGACCTCGGCGGCCTTGCGGTACTGGTTGGCCAGCCAGTCGTCGGCCAGATGCAGGTAGATCCGGGTGGTCTCGATCGAGGCGTGCCCGGCTTGGGCCTGCACGGCTTCGAGTGCCATCCCCGCTTCGCGCAGGCGTGTCAGGCAGGTGTGGCGTAGCTCGTGGCAGGTCGCGTGTGTCAGCCCGGCGCGTCGGCGGGCACCGGTGAGCATCTCGTCCAGGCCGCGCACCGACAGCGGCTGGCCCCGGCTTGGGCCCTTGAGCACCACGAACACCCGGTCGGTGCGCGCGTCGGCGGGGCGTTCGGTGTCGAGGTAGGCGACGACCTCGGTGAAGAAGCGTGAGGACACCGGCACAAGGCGCTGGTGGCCGCCCTTGCCCTCGGCGATGAACACCCGCCGCTCAGCGGGCCGCAGGTCCTCCATCCGTAGTCCGAGGACCTCGCTGCGCCGCAGCCCGCCGAGCACCATCGCCGCGACCATCGCCCGGTCCCGCTGGGTCCGCAGCGCAGCCGTGAGCGCATCGACCTCGGCCGGGGCGAGGATCCGCGACAGCCGACGGGTCCGTCGCGTCAGCGGCACGCCCTGGCCGGGCCGGGACCGTTCCCGCCGGGTCGGCAGGCCGCGGGGCACCGGGTTGCCGGTGATTTCGCCGCGGGCCTGCAGGTAGGCGAAGAACCCCGAGATGATCGACAACCGCCTCGCCACCGTGCTGGTCGCCACCCCGGCCGGTTCCTCGCTGGTCGGCGCTAGGTGCAGCCGTTGCTCGACGGAACGTCCCGTGCGCTGGGCGGTGATGAACCCCAGCACGTCCGCGGGTGCCACCTCGGCCGGTGGCTTGGCGACCACGGTGAAGAACACCTTCAGGTCATACGCCGCGGCCAGCACCGTGTTCGGCCGGCACCGGCCCTCAAGGAACTCCAGGTACTCATCGACCAGCGGCATTCCCAGCCGCAGCACCGGCTGACCGGCAGGTCCTCGAGAGCGAATCAGGCACGGATCGGACAGGGACATCTCGAGGCCTCCAGCTCCGTCGACAGGCAGCCACAACGGCTGGTCGAAATGTCCCGAAAGATCACGTGCATAACAAGCATGAGAGTGAAAGCCTGCGCACCCCGGCGGCGAAGTGACTCACGGGCGCGTCCGCGCCCGGCCAGCGCTGGTGGTCGGCCCCCGGGAGGCATCCAGAACTGGTCGGCACCTCCTTCTCGACGCATGTCCCGTCGACTCGAACGTAAGTTCGATCGCGTGCGACCATGAGAGATGGCCGGCGGGATGAGCAGTGGACACAGATGGGGCTCGATGGCCGACCGTGTGCGCCAGACGAAGGCTCAGGCCGGAGCCGGTGAGCGACCGGTCGCGCTGCCGAAGTCGGTGGGCCCGGGGGTGGGGCGGCCCGGGGCCCCTGCCGGTCTCAAGCACTGCTGGGTGTTGACCCCGGACGGTCCGGTGCCGGGGCTGCTGGTCGGCTGGCGGCGCGACGCGGCACTGGGCTGGCTCGGCCGCGTCATCCGGCCGGTGCGCGGCGAGGACGGCTGGCTGGTTACGGAGGACTGGATGCCCGCCATGGAACTCCGGCCAGCGCCGGGTGACCCTCCGGAGAGCTGATCGGGCCTGCCGTGAAATCTCGGGCGGGTCAAGCGCCGGCGCCGCGCTTGTTGGTCGGCTCCGGAGGCCGGGAGCCTGACGGTGTGGCGTCGGTCCCGGACGAGGGTCTCCGGCGGGCTGCCATCCGGACGGTCCGCAAGGCGACCACTACCCGGGGGCGGAAGGGCCGGCCCGTCCGATCAGAGCATCGGACCGGCCGACCC
>DASTWW010000087.1:0-6854 GCA_035765755.1 Nocardioidaceae bacterium | reverse complement strand
GCCTCGGTTGGCCCGCTGCCTGGCCTTGCGCAGCTCGGTCTTCGCCGACTTCAGCTGGGTGTCGAGGGCCTGGGAGTGCGCCTTGGCTCGTTGCAGCTGGTTGTGCAGCAACCGGCGCTCGTTGCCGATGTCGACGATGGCTCGGCGCAGCGTGTCGACGGTGTCCGTCGTGGACCGCAGCTCCGCGCGAGTCTCCTCCAGGCCGCGCCGCAGTACCTCCAGCTCGTCCGGCGTGGTCTCGCGAGGAGCCGCCTGCCTGTGACGGTCCAGCATCAGCGGGCTCGGTCGTGGCGGGGCCACGACCTCGTGGTCTGGGGGAGCCTCCTGAACCGTGCTGGCCACCGGTTGCTGCGGAATGAGCGCCGGCTCGACGAAGTCAGGGGTCACCGCCGCCGAGGGAGCCGCGGACGGTGCCGCGACCGGGAACGGCGGCGGCACCAGCCACGCCGGCCCGCCGCGGAGCAGGGCGGGCGCCGGCCGTGGTTCCTCGTCGTCGTCGATGTCGAGCAGGCTCAGCCGCCAATCGGGGCCGATGCCGACCATCCGGGCGGGGAGCACCTCGCCGGGGGTCATCAGCGAGGAGACGAGGTCCAGGTCATTGGAGGAGACCTCGTCTCGTCGGACCAGGACGCCGACGTCGGGGTGCAGGAGCAGCCGGGCCTGCTGGTCCTGGACGTCGTCGACGTAGGCGAGGACCACGTCCCCGGGTCGGTATGCCGCCAGGGCCTCCGTCGCCGGCACGGCCATCGCGCGTACGTCGTACAGCATCGAACTCAGGTCGAGGGCGCCGGCCACGCGCATGCCCTCGCGCAGCACCCGGGCGATCGGGACCTGTGGCCACAGCAGCTCCTGCCGGATGGAGGCGATGTGGCGGTCGTCGGTGCGGACCAGCGCCCGGGACGGCAGCACCAGCTGTTCGACGGTGCCCTCGACGGTGACGCTGGCCAGCTCGGGGTGGCCGAGCAGGCCGGCATCGGCGGCCATCCCGAGAGCGTCGGCGATCAGCGCGTTCGCCGCTCGTGGTCCTTCCTCGACGCCCCAGGCGAAGCGGAGAGGCGATCGGTACGGGTCGTGGACCCAGTCGGTCCCGACCGGGTAGGCGCGGCCCGCCCCGCCGTACACCTGCGTGGAGTCGGGCATCTGGCGGGAGAACGTCCACGACTCCGGACCGGTGGGGATCAGGAAGACCGCGGCCAGGTTCCCGACCTGGGACTCGATATCGGCCGGGTCGATGTAGGGGTCGGGGCGGCCGGCCGGGGTGGAGACGACGACGTACGGTTTGGTGCGGCGAACGGAGTTGATCTCGGCCGCGAGCCGCTTCGCGGCGTCCTCCGTCCTGACCGTCGTGACCACCGTGTCGCCCCCTTACCGGGTCCACGCTAGTCGAGGGGTCCCCCAGGGGACGTCGATTCGCCGGCCGGCACGGCCGTGTCAGGGGAACCGTCTGGCTTCCGGGTCAGGTGCACCCGACGGCTGTCGCCTCGTGGTGGGCCGGCCGGGCGGTGCGGGCACGTTCGGTGCTGACCTGCGCGGTCTGCGCGTCCTGCAGGCTGCGCACCTGCGGTGAGGTGTTCAGGAGCAGGATGCCGGCCAGCGCGGTAAGGGCGCCGATGGCGAGCGCCGTCAGGTGGTACGGGCTGGTGCTCAGCGACTCACCGAGCACCGTGATGCCGAGCACCACGGCGACCAGTGGCTGCGCCCAGTCCACCATCGGCAGCGTGACCGCAAGCGGCCCGGCCTGGAAGGCGGACTGGATCAGCAGCAGGCCGGCAAGGCTCGCCGCTGCGGTGACGTAGGGCAACGGCGTGGACAGGGCCGCGAGACCGTCGGCGGCGATGCTGGCCACGGTGGCGGCGAGCAGCGTCGAGTACAACGCGAAGACGAGGGCCGCCGAGGTTGCGAACAGCACGGCGCGTGCCTCGCCGGTGCGGCGCAGGCCGGCCGCCGCCAGGACGATCGCGGCGATCACCAGCACGCCGCCGACCACGATCCACCGGGCCGAGGTGCCGCTGGAGCCCGTGCCCTGCGGCGCCGCACCCCAGACCGTGGCCGCCAGCCCCACGGTGACTGCGGCGATGCCCCGCCACTCCCGGCTGCCGAGCCGCTTGTGGTGCAGCCGCGCCGAGATCGGGATGGCGAAGACCAGCTCGGTGACCAGCAGCGGCTGGACCAGCGCGAGCGGGGTGAGGGCCAGGGCCAGGGCCTGGAAGCCGTTCCCGGCGGTGGCCAGCACGACGCCGGCCAGCCACAGCGGCTGGCGTCCCAGGGCGGCCAGCAGCTTCGGGGAGAGCGACGCGCGGCCGGTCCGGGCGGCGACCCAGTGCTGCAGCACGCCGGCGCCCGCGAACGACGCACCCGCGGCGATTGCGGAGGTGGCTCCGAGGACGACGGCCATGGCGGCCCTCCCTGGCTGGAGATGCGTGGAACGGCGTGGTCGATCTGCCTGGCAACCAGGAAGGCGGGCGAACCCTTCCCGGTGGGACCGCCGTCTAGACAGCACGTCAGGGGCGGCGGGTAGCGGTCAGTCGCAGAAGTCGCAGACCCCCGAGGCCGGCAGCGCCATGTGGCAGGTCGGGCAGACCTTGACCGCCGATGCCTTGGCCGCGGTCTTGCGCGGCTTCGGCTTGGCGGCCTTGCGAGGCGACGCCGGTGTCGCCTCCTCCTGCGCGACCACGTCGAAGCCCCGTTCCCGGAGCACCTCCGCTGCGCCGTCCTCGCCCTCGGCGAACTCGGCGGGAATCACCGGCCGGCCCGTCGCATGGAGGTGGGCGACGCCGAGGATCGGCTGCGCGTCGTACTCCTCGCCGCGGTGCCACAGCATGTACGTCCTCGCCCGGCCGAAGCCGTGCCGTCGGAGGAACTCCTTGGACCCGAGCCGATCGCACTCCGCGATGGCGGCGAGCACGTGCGAGCGGCCTACTGCGTTCCAGTCAGGCATGCCACCAACGTACGCAGCGCGGCAGGGAGGCCCTGAGGCGAGGGTCAGCTGACGAGCTCCGCGGGAGCGCTACGGCGAGATGTGGTCCAGCTCCCGGTTGCGGGTGTGCGGCGTGAACTGCGCGAGCACCGCCGCGACCACGAGGAACGACGAGATCAGCAGCAGCGCCCCGAGCGTGGACATGTGCGGCAGGAACGGCGCGATCACCAGCACCCCGATGCCACCGCCGATGTGCCCGACGCCGTCGACGACCGCGAACCCGGTGGTGCGGGCGCGCGTCGGGAAGCACTCCGCGGACAGGGCGTACGTCGGAGACACCCAGAGGTTGAACCCGGCGAAGATCAGGATCGACCCGAGGAACGCGACACTGATCGTCGTCCCCGCGCCGGCGATCAGGAACGCCCCGATCAGCGTCACCACGGCTGCGATGGGCAGCCAGTGCCGGCGCTCCAGCTTCTCGACGATGAACGTCATCACGATCGCGGCACCGACGAAGCCGAACGTGCCGACGGCGGCGATCACACCGGCCTCGGGCGGCGGGTACTTCAGCGCGGACAGCACGCTGGTGAACCCGGACGCGTAGGAGTAGACGGTGATGTAGCCGACGAACCACAGTACGAACAGCAGGATCATCCGGCGCAGGTACAGCGGGTTGCCGAACAGCGTGCTGTAGGGCACCTGGGCACTCGGCCGCACCACCTCGGCAGGCACCGCGGCCGACGGCTCGGCGAGGGGACCGCGCCGCTGCGCCCGCGCCTCCATGTTCGTGACGATGGCGTCGGCCTCGGCCGCCCGCCCGTGCGCGATCAGCCAGCGCGGCGACTCGGGCAGCTCGATGCGCATCAGGATCGCGACCAGCGCGAGGATCGCGCCGATGCCGTACATCCACCGCCAGCCGTTGGCGAAGGTCTCGCTCGCCGCCGCGAACGGCAGCCCCTCCGGCCACGGCGTGGCCGGCGTGGTCAGGTACAGGCCCAGCCAGATGCCGACCAGCGCCCCCAGCGCGGACATCACGAAGATCAGCGTGGTGAACCGGGCCCGCGACCGCCGCGGCGCCACCTCGTTGATGTAGGAGTTCACGATCGCCAGGTCCGCGCCGATGCCGATGCCGGTGATCACCCGGGCGGCCACGAAGTTGGCGTATCCGGGAGCCAGCGCGTTGTAGAGCGAGCCCAGGCCGGTGATCAGCATGGTGATCAGCAGCATGTTGCGGCGGCCCATCTTGTCGGCCAGCGGGCTCAGCGCGAGCGTCCCGACGACGTACCCGACCAGGTTCAGCACCACCGGCAGCGGGATGTTGGACAGCGCGGTCTCCGGCGTGCACCCGGGCTTGATCTCGACGCAGGTCTGGATGAACGAGACGTTGATGTCGAAGATGTCGTAGAAGGTGAACAGGAAGCCCAGGCCGATGATCGCGATGAACCGGTACGACAGCGACCAGACCTCCAGGCGTTCCAACCTGGCGATGATGGCCGGCCCCCGCGCGGCCTCGGACGGCGAGCGTTGCGTGGTTGCCACTGCGTGTGCCTCCTGATGTGGTGGTGGGTTCTCAGCCGGCCATAGCCCCGAGGCGTGCGAGCATCCGGTCCAGGCATCGGCTGAGGTCTGCGGGCCGGGGGTCTGGCAGTACGGCGGCGACGTGGCCGTCCGGGCGGACGAGCCACACCTCGTCGTCGCGGGAGCCGAGCACGTCGGCGAGCTGCGGTGCGAGGTCGCGCATCGCGAACATCTGCACCGGCACGGGACCGGGCGGAACGTCCGGGACGGTCTGGTCGCCGTGCAGCACGGTGACCCCGTTGCGCACCAACTCGCGCAGCCGGGTCACGCCGGGCGCGGTGACCGGAAGGTCGGGCACCAGCACACCGGGTCCGGGGGCGGGCAGCGCGCCCTTGGCCGGGCGGCCGGCGAACGGCCGGGTCGGGTCCGGGGTGGTCAGCGGGGAGTCGACGTACCAGAACGGCTCGGCCAGCCGACCGGAGTCGACGCGCGCCTTCGCGGTGTCGTCGCGGCGGGCCTCCTCGAGGGTCCGCCGGCGCTCGTCCCACTCGGCCTCGCTCTGCGGCACCAGGAACCGCATGGTGGCGCCAGTGATCGCCAGGTTCTCCTGCGCCGCGGCGTGCCGCTCCTGGTGGTAGGTGTCCAGCAGCGCCTCTGGTGCCCAGCCCCGCACCACGAACGCGACCTTCCAGGCCGCGTTCTCCGCGTCCATCACCCCGGAGTTCAGCCCGCGGGCGCCGAACGGGGCCACGCAGTGCGCGCCGTCGCCGGCGATCAGCACCCGGCCGACCCGCATCCGATCGGCGATCCTGGAGCCGAACCGGTAGACCGACCGCCACACGATCTCGTAGTCGCGCTCACCGATGACCATCCGGATCCGCCGCTCCAGCGCGCCGGTGCGCTCCTCCTCGACCAGGTCGAAGCCCTCGGGCACCTGCCAGTCGATCCGGTACGTCGAGTCCGGGCACGGGTGGATGAGCACCTGCCGGCCCGGGTTCCACTCGGGGTCGAAGTAGAACCGCCGCTCCAGCTCCCAGCCGGGCAGGTCGGTGCGGATGTCGCAGATCAGGAACTGGTCCCCGAACCCTTGGCCCTGGTACTGCACACCGAGCAGCCGGCGCACCGCGTCGCCGCGGGCACCGGGACAGGCCACCGCATACGACCCGTGCACCGGCACGAGCCCGTGTTCGGTCTGGCAGGTGACGGTGACTCCGTCATCGCCCTGCTCGAGCCCCACCGCGTCATACCCCCACAGCACGGTGACCAGCGGCTGCCGGGCGAGGTGCTCGTCGAGGATCTGCTCGGTGCGGCACTGCGAGATGTTCACGAAGGGCGGGAAGTACGACGCGCCGCGGTCCTCGAACTCCTGGCAGAACAGCTCCTCGTCGCGGTAGAAGGTGCGGGCCCGGGTCCAGGTCACCCCCATCTCCGCGATCTGCTTGCCGGCCCCGACGCTGTCCCAGATGTCCAGCACGTCGCGCTGCTGGCAGATCGACTTCGAGCCGACCAGATCGCGTTCGGGGTGTGCGTCCAGGAGGGTGACCGGGAGCCCCCAGCGGGCGAGCAGCAGCGCCGCCGTCTGGCCGACGGGCCCGTTGCCGATGACGATCACCGGCTCGGGGGCAGCAGTCGTCATCGTCCCCTCAGTCCTGGAGCTGGTCCCACACCTGGCGGTCGCGCTCGGCGGTCCAGATCTCCGGCCAGTCCTTTCCATCGAGCTCGTCCCAGAGCCGCGCCACGTCGAAGGGCAGGCAGTGTTCGAAGATCGGCCAGTGCCCGAACTGCGGGGCGAGTGCGGCATGCGCGGCCCGGAAGGCCTCCTTGAGGGTGCCCCCGCGCCGGTGCACCGCGCCCACCTCGGTGAGCATGGTGTCCAGGAAGCCGCGGGTCTGCTCGACCGCAGCGCTGACCGCGTCCGCGCCGTGCGCCACCGCGCCGCGCCCGCCGATCAGGTGCTCGGCGCCCAGGGCGGCGACCCGGTCCAGGGTGCCGGTGGACCAGTCGCGGTGGAACGCGTCCCCGGTGTAGAGCGCGGCCTGCGCCTCCACCAGGTCGCCGGCGAACAGGATCTTGTGACGGGGCAGCCAGGCGACGATGTCGCCGGCGGTGTGCCCGCGGCCGCAGTACTGCAGCACCAGGTCGCCGCGGTCGCCGCCCAGGTCGATGCTCATCCGGTCGCTGAAGGTGGCCGTCGGCCAGGTCAGCCCGGGGATCGAGTCGGGGTCCCTGAACAGCCGCGGCATCCGGCCGTACTCCGACTCCCAGTCCTGCTTGCCGCGCTCGGCGACCAGCTCGCGGGTCTTCTCGTGGGCGACGATCACGTCGGCGTCGAACGCGCTCGCTCCGAGCACCCGGACCGCGTGGTAGTGGGAGAGCACCAGGTAGCGGACCGGCTTGTCGGTGTGCTCGCGCAGCCGGG
>DASTWW010000086.1:0-10722 GCA_035765755.1 Nocardioidaceae bacterium | reverse complement strand
CGACATCGCCAAGGCGCTCGTCGCGGGCGCGGACACCGTGATGCTCGGCTCGCTGCTG
Source organism: Nocardioidaceae bacterium (assembly GCA_035765755.1). GTDB lineage: Bacteria > Actinomycetota > Actinomycetes > Propionibacteriales > Nocardioidaceae > DASSKA01. The sequence goes on along the minus strand of DASTWW010000086.1, from coordinate 10,664 downwards.
GCCGGCTGTGACGAGAGCCCGGGCGACCTGGTGTTCGTCAACGGCAAGCAGTACAAGTCCTACCGGGGCATGGGCTCGATGGGCGCGATGGCCTCCCGCGGCAAGAAGTCCTTTTCCAAGGACCGCTACTTCCAGGCCGACGTCTCCAGCGACGACAAGATCGTCCCCGAGGGCATCGAGGGGCAGGTCGCCTACCGCGGCCCGCTCTCCGCGGTCGCGCACCAGCTGCTCGGCGGGCTGCACCAGTCGATGTTCTACGTCGGCGCGCACACCATCGCCGAGCTGAAGGAGCGCGGCCAGTTCGTGCGGATCACCTCCGCCGGGCTGAAGGAGAGCCACCCGCACGACATCGTGATGACCGTCGAGGCGCCCAACTACACCGTCCGCGGCTGACGGGCCGCACCCTCGTCGACATAGGAGATTAGACGTCACATAGCGACGTCAACTCTCCTACCTTTCGCGATCCAGCTGTTCCAGGGCGCATCCGGGGCGACAGGGGTGTGGTTTCCCGCGCCAGCCGAGCGCCCGCATGATGCGCACGACGCCGAGGGCGAGCCGGCAGGGCTCCAGGACCTGCCCCCAGTCCGCCCTGATCGTGGTGTCTCCCGCCACCAGGCTCACGATGTCGCGGTCGAAGTCGTCCCACCGGTCCAGGGCGAGCTCATGCCCCAACCGGCCGTCGAGCTCCACCACCAGCCCGATGCTCCGGTACTCGACGTCACGGTAAGCAGCGCTCCGGCCCGGCCGAACGCAACGCTGTCGCTTGGCTGTAGGAAGGCCATGGGGCCGCTCCACACGCGTCAGGTAAGAGTGCTCCAGCACCGAGTAGGCGCCGATCGCGACGTCCTCGAGCACCTCTAGGAGGAACCGCCGGTGCTTCAGCCGAGGATGACGGTGCAGCACCTCTGCCAGCCGGCCCGGTGTCGTGCGACGGGACTGGCATCCGTCCGCGAGGCAGGCGATCGCGGCCGCTGCACGCCGTTGCTTCGCCGCGACAGCGACCAGAGCCTCCTCGATGCGTAGGCGGGGCGGCGACAGATTGGGGTTGAGGAGCTCGTCCATGCCGACCACCCGGTGGATGCGCACGGCGGTCGTCTTGCCCACTCGGCGCGCCTGGTCGATGGCGACATGGACAGGCCGGTTGTCATCGGGCGACCCGGCTGGGTCTTCCGGGCGCAGGCCGTGAGCGATCAACGCGGACTCGTCGGCCAGCGCAGCCGGCCAGTAGTGCAGAACGGCGCCCCAGGCCCGTTGCCGCCAGGTGGGCGGACCGGTGTGGTCGACGTACACCCCGCGATGAAGCAGCACCCACTCGCGCCGCCGGACCCGGCTTCGGATGAAGATGTCGTCCAGCCCGCAGGCCAGGACCTGGAACCGGGCGACCACGCCGTCCTGGTCACGCAGCAGTGCATCCAGCTTGTTGAGGGGCACAGGCCTGTCGGGCACAGGGGCAGGATGCGCAACGCCGTGAACCGGTCGAGGGTTGCTCGCGTCACCTGTGCACGACACGCCGCCCCGCACCACTGTGCACGAGGTCGCCACGCCTGCGACGTAGGAGATCCGACGTCACATAGCGACGTCAACTCTCCTCTGTCCGGTGAGAGACGGCCCGGGCGCTGAGACCAGGCCCCGATAGGCTGAGCGGCATGACCGAGATCGAGATCGGCAGCGCCAAGCGCGGTCGCCGCGCGTACTCCTTCGACGATGTCGCGATCGTCCCGTCGCGGCGGACTCGTGACCCCGAAGAGGTGAGCGTCGCCTGGCAGATCGACGCCTACCGGTTCGAGCTGCCCATCCTGGCGGCGCCGATGGACTCGGTGATGTCCCCGGACACGGCCGTGGCGTTCGGCAAGCTCGGCGGGCTGGGCGTGCTCGACCTCGAGGGCCTGTGGACCCGCTACGAGGACCCGACCTCGCTGCTGGAGGAGGTGGCCTCGCTACGGGGCGCCGAGGCCACCCGCCGGCTGCAGGAGATCTACGCCGAGCCGATCAAGGCCGAACTGATCACCGCCCGGCTCAAGCAGATGCGCGAGTCCGGTGTCACGGTGGCCGGGTCGCTGTCCCCGCAGCGCACCAAGGAGTTCGCCAAGACGGTGGTCGACGCGGGCTGCGACATGTTCGTGATCAGGGGTACGACGGTGTCCGCCGAGCACGTCTCGGGGCAGGCCGAGCCGCTGAACCTCAAGGAGTTCATCTACGAGCTCGACGTCCCGGTGATCGTCGGCGGCTGTGCGACGTACCAGGCCGCCCTGCACCTGATGCGCACCGGCGCGGCCGGCGTGCTGGTCGGCTTCGGCGGCGGCGCCGCGCACACCACCCGGCTGGTGCTCGGCCTGCAGGTGCCGATGGCCAGCGCGGTGGCGGACGTCGCCGCGGCGCGGCGCGACTACCTCGACGAGTCAGGTGGCCGCTACGTGCACGTGATCGCCGACGGGTCGGTGGGCCGCTCCGGTGACCTGGCCAAGGCGATCGCCTGCGGCGCGGACGCGGTGATGATCGGCTCGCCGCTGGCCCGCGCCTCCGAGGCCCCCGGCCGCGGCTTCCACTGGGGATCGGAGGCCTGGCACCCGGAGCTGCCGCGCGGTGAGCGCATCGAGATCGGCACGGTCGGCACCCTGCAGGAGCTCCTGTTCGGCCCCTCCCATGTCGCCGACGGCACCATGAACCTGATCGGTGCGCTGCGCCGGTCGATGGCCACCACCGGCTACACCGAGCTCAAGGAGTTCCAGCGGGTCGAGGTCATCGTCCAGTGACGCTGCGGGTCGCCGCCGCGCAGGCGGAGTCGACGTACGGCGAGGTGGAGGCCAACGTCAAGACCGCCGTGGACCTGGTCGAGTGCGCCGCCCGGCAGGGCGCCCGAGTCGTGGTGCTCCCCGAGCTGTTCCTGACCGGCTACGCCGCCGAGCTCTGGTCGGCCGACGCCTGCCTCGACGACCCCGGTGACGGCCGGCTGGCCGCGCTTGCCGACGCGGCCCGGGAAACCGGCACTGTGGTGGTGGCCGGGGCCGCACTGCGCGCCCAGGAGAGGGCGACCATCTCGCTGCTGGCCTTCGACGAGCTCGGCGGCAGCACCCGGGTCTACGACAAGCAGCACCTCACCGACGAGGAGAAGCCGTTCTTCGTCCCGGGCGAGGGCGGCGCCACCCTCGTCGTGGACGGTTGGTCCCTCGGCCTGGGCATCTGCTTCGACGGCTGCTTCCCGCAGCACGCCGCGGCGGCTGCCGCCGACGGGGCGAGCGCCTACCTGTGCCCGTCGGCGTACTACGTCGGCTCCGAGCACCGCCGCGACCTGTACTACGCCGCCCGCGCGCTCGACAACGGCATCTACGTGGCGTTCGCCGGGCTCACCGGCCGCTGCGGGGAGCGGGACTTCAACGGCGGCAGCGCGGTCTACGACCCGGAGGGCCGGCCGCTGGACCGGGTCGGGGCGGAGAGCCCGGCCGTCGCGGTCGCCGACCTCGACGCCGACGAGATCGCGCGGGTCCGGGCGATGAACCCGATCCTGGCCGGCCGGCGGGACCTCGGCGAGCGCACCCGGTGGGTGCTCCCGGCGTGAGCCCGGCGTCGAGCCCCGGGAGCTCCGCGCTCAGCCCGCGGGCCCGTGACGACGCGTTGCGGGCGCTCGCCTCGACGGGCCCGAACCGGCACGAGCTCGACGTGCTCGTCGTCGGCGGCGGGGTGGTCGGCACCGGCACCGCGCTGGACGCGGTGACCCGCGGCCTGTCGGTCGGGCTGGTCGAGCAGCGCGACCTGGCCTCGGGCACGTCGTCGCGGTCCAGCAAGCTGGTGCACGGCGGACTGCGCTACCTGGAGATGCTCGACTTCGGGCTGGTCCGCGAGGCGCTGGCCGAGCGGGGCCTGCTGCTCACCCGGCTGGCCCCGCACCTGGTACGGCCGGTGCGGTTCGTCTACCCGCTGACCCACCACGTCTGGGAGCGGGGGTACCTCGGTTGCGGGCTGGCGCTGTACGACGCGATGGCCGCCGCCTCGCGGACCGGGCCCGGCCTGCCCCGGCACAAGCACCTGTCCCGCCGCCGGGCCCGGCAGGTGGTCCCCGACCTGGACCCATCCGCGTTCACCGGCGCGATCGAGTACCACGACGCCCAGGTCGACGATGCCCGGCTGGTCGTGACCATCGCGCGCACCGCCGCGTCGTACGGCACCCACCTCGCCACCCGCACCAAGGTGGTCGGCTTCCTGCGCGAGGGCGAGCGGGTCACCGGGGTGCGGGCGGTGGACCTGGAGGCCGGCACCGAGCTGGACATCCACGCCCGCGTCGTGGTGAACGCCGCTGGGGTGTGGACCGACGAGCTCCAGCAGATGGTCGGCGGACGCGGCGCGCTCAACGTGCAGGCCAGCAAGGGCGTGCACCTGGTCGTGCCCCGCGACCGGATCCGGTCCTCGGCGGGACTGATCACCCGCACCCCCGTGTCGGTGCTGTTCGTGGTCCCCTGGGGCCGGCACTGGGTCATCGGCACCACCGACACCCCCTGGGACCTGGACAAGGCACACCCGGCCGCCTCCAAGAGGGACATCGACTATCTGCTCGAGCAGGTGAACCGGATCCTGCGCGAGCCGCTCGGCCACGAGGACGTGGAGGGCGTCTACGCCGGGCTGCGGCCGCTCGCGTCCGGGCAGTCGGAGCCGACCAGCCGGATCTCCCGCGAGCACACCGTGGTCACCCCGGTGCCGGGGCTGGTGATGGTCGCGGGCGGGAAGCTGACCACCTACCGGGTGATGGGCCGCGACGCGGTGGACGCGGCCGTGCACTCGCTGGGCGGGACGGTGCCCGCCAGCATCACCGAGCGGGTGCCGCTGGCCGGGGCGGCCGGCTTCGAGCCCCGCAGCAACCAGCGCGACGCGCTCGCCGAGTCCTCCGGGCTGCACCGGGCCCGGGTCGAGCACCTGCTGGGCAGGTACGGCGGGCTGGTCGACGAGCTGCTCGCCCTGGTGGCCGACCGTCCCGAGCTCGCCGACCCGCTGCCTGGGGCAGAGGACTACCTGCGCGCGGAGGTCGTCTACGCCGTGACTCACGAGGGTGCCCGGCATCTCGACGACGTGCTCACCCGTCGTACTCGGATCTCCATCGAGACCTTCGACCGCGGTGTCGCCGCGTCCCGACCGGCGGCCGAGCTGATGGCCGGCGCACTGGGCTGGCACTCCGCCCGCGTCGAGGACGAGGTCGACCACTACCTGCGCCGGGTGGTCGCCGAGCGGCGCAGCCAGCAGGAGCTGACCGACCTCGAGGCCGACGAGGCCCGGGTGGCCGCCCCGGACATCGTCTGATCCACCTCGTCGGTCAGCTGGAGACCGTCGCGCGGCGGGCGCCGCTGGTGGTCGCCATCAGCGTCCGTGCCCGCCCCGCGAGCCACAACCCAGACGCCCCGACGAGTCCGTAGACGACCCGCGTGGCCGCGTTGGTCTGGCCGAAGTCGAGCCCGAAGATCGCCGCGACCAGGTCGAGCTGCGCGACCGCGACCAGTCCCCAGTTGACCGCGCCCACGATGACAAGGGCCAGCGCCCCTGCGTCTGTCTTTCTCATTGTCGCCTCCTGTGTAGAGAGTTTGTCGAGCCTCCAGCCTGCGACTCTCGACAGGACATGTCAAGAGACTGTCTAGAGTACGTCGAGGTCCTGTACGATTATGTCCGTGGACGGGAGTTTGAGGATCGGCGAGCTCGCGCGGCGTACCGGCGTATCGCCGGAGCTGCTGCGTGCCTGGGAGCTGCGCTACGGCCTGCTCCGACCGGCGCGAACTGCGGGTGGGTTCCGGCTCTACACCACCGCCGACGAGAACCGGGTGCGCCGGATGAGGCAGCTGATCGCGGACGGACTCTCGGCCGCGGAGGCGGCCCGCCAAGCCGACGCCGTCGACGAACCCAGGCCCGCGGTCGAGCCACCGGTCGTGGAGGGCATCGCCGCGCAGCTGCGTACGGCGCTCGACCGGTTCGACGCCCCGGCGGCGCACGCAGCCCTCGACCGGCTGCTCGCCTCGGTGTCGCTCGACGTCGTGCTCGCCGACGTCCTCATCCCCTACCTTCGCGACCTCGGCGAGCGCTGGGCGGCCCGCCGCGCCAGCGTCGGCCAAGAGCACTTCGCCTCCAACCTGCTCCGCGGCCGGCTGCTGGCCCTCGCCCGCGACTGGGGCAGCGGGGACGGTCCCGCGGTGCTGCTCGCCTGCCTGCCCGGCGAGGCCCACGACCTCGGCCTGGTGATCTTCGGCCTTCTGCTCAGCCGACGCGGGTGGCGCGTGACCTTCCTCGGTGCGGACACGCCGCTTGACACCGTCGAGGCGAGCGTGCGCGCGATCCGGCCAACGGTCATCGTGCTCGTCACGATCGCACCCGACCGGCTAGTAGCCCACGCCGACGACGTTCGCCGCATCACCGCCCTGATCCCCACGGCGATCGCCGGGGTCGTGGACGATGACGCGATCCGCCACCTCGGTGCGCGGCCACTGCCCGACGACATCGTCGACGCCGCTGGGTCCCTCACGCCGTGACCGACGCGCGACGCGGGATTGTTACTCCGGGGTAGCAAAACCGGGTGCGTCCCCCTAACCTCGTCCCATGGACGGAGTGGACTTCGACTTCGACGTGCTGGTGATCGGCTCCGGGTTCGGCGGCTCGGTCGCCGCGCTCCGGCTGACCGAGAAGGGCTACCGGGTCGGCGTCCTGGAGGCCGGCGCGCGGTTCCGTGACGAGGACTTCGCCGCGACCTCCTTCGACGTCAAGCGCTACCTCTTCCGTCCCGAGCTCGGCTGCTACGGCATCCAGCGCATCGACATGCTCAAGGACTGCCTGATCCTGTCCGGCGCAGGCGTGGGCGGCGGGTCGCTGGTCTACGCGAACACCCTCTACGAGCCGCCGGAGCCGTTCTTCGCCGACCCGCAGTGGCGAGACATCACCGACTGGCGCGAGGAGCTCACGCCGTACTACGACCAGGCCAAGCGGATGCTCGGTGTGGTGCCGAACCCGGTGCACACCCCCGCCGACGAGGTGATGGAGAAGGTGGCCACCGAGAGGGGGGTCGGGCACACGTTCCGGCCCACCCCGGTGGGGGTGCTGTTCGGCGAGCGGCCGGGGGAGCGGGTGGCCGACCCGTACTTCGGTGGCGCCGGGCCGGAGCGCCGCGCCTGCCTGAACTGCGGGGAGTGCATGACCGGGTGCAGACACAACGCCAAGAACACCCTGGTGAAGAACTACCTGCACCTCGCCGAGCAGCAGGGTGCGGTGGTGCTGCCGCTGACCACGGTGACCCGGGTGCGGCCGCGTGCGGACGACGGCTACGACGTGAGCGTGCGCTACACCAAGGCGAAGGTACGACGCAGCGCGGTGCGGCGGACCCTGACCGCGGAGCAGGTCGTCTTCGCCGCCTCCGCGCTCGGCACCCAGCGGCTGCTGCACCGGATGCGTGCCGAGGGCCACCTGCCGCACCTGTCGGAGCGGCTCGGCTCCCTGTCGCGCACCAACTCGGAGTCGATCCTTGGCGCGATCGCCCCGGACCGGAAGGTCGACTACAGCGCCGGGGTGGCGATCACCTCGAGCTTCTACCCCGACGAGGACACCCACATCGAGCCGGTGCGCTACGGCAAGGGCAGCAACGTGATGTCGCTGCTGCAGACCGTGCTCACCGACGGCGACGGGACGGGGCCGCGGTGGCGGACCTGGCTGCGGGAGATGTGGCGGCAGAAGGGCCGCGTGGCCCACTTCTACGACCCGTGGCACTGGTCGGAGCGCACGGTGATCGCGCTGGTCATGCAGAGCCTGGACAACTCGCTGACCACGTTTCTGCGGCGCAGCAGGCTGACCGGGCGCAGGTACCTCACCTCCAGGCAGGGCTACGGGCAGCCGAACCCGACCTGGATCCCGGCCGGCAACGAGGCGGCCCGCCGGATGGCCACGCTGGTCGGCGGCACCCCGGGCGGGAGCATCGGGGAGCCGTTCAACAAGCCGTTGACGGCGCACTTCATCGGTGGCTGCGCGATCGGCGACTCGCCGGCGACCGGGGTGGTCGACGCCTACCAACGGGTCTACGGGCACCCCGGGCTGCACATCACCGACGGGTCGGCGATCTCGGCCAACCTCGGCGTGAACCCCTCGCTGACGATCACCGCGCAGGCCGAGCGGGCCATGGCGTTCTGGCCGAACAAGGGTGAGCCGGACCCGCGACCGGCGCTCGGCGCGTCGTACCGCCGGATCGACCCGGTGGCCCCCGTGCGCCCCGCGGTGCCCGCACACGCCCCCGCCGCGCTGCGCTTCTTACCGACATCGTGGCGATAACGCGACCTGTAGGTCGCGGTTGACGTACCGATATCGGTAAGACATGGGTCAGGGCCCGGCCGGGGGGAGGGAGGGAGTGGCCGGGCCCTGACGGCGTCCGCACGTGCACGGACGGAGGGACCCGGTCTTGGAGGGAGTGCGTCACCGGGTCCGCCCTGCACAACGAGCCCGGTGACGGCAGGTTACGTGGTAACCGGAGTTTTCTCGCCGGCCGTGCCGGCGGGTACCGGGTGGTTGGCCCGGAACAGGCCCGTCGGGTCGACCTCGGCCTTGACCCGGCACAGTCGCGCCCAGGTGTCGGCGTCGAAGCAGGTGCTCACGTCGACCGGGCGCTCGGCGAAGTTCAGGTAGGGACCGCCGGAGGAGTACGGCGCGAGCGCCTCGACGAGCCCCTCGGCCTGGGCCCGGCCGATCTCGGCGATCTCCGGCGTGGGCGCGATGGCCACCGCGAAGAGCATGTACTCGCCCTCGAGGGTGGCCCGCGCGCCGGCGTCCTCGGGCGGCCGGGCCACCGCGCCACCGAGCTGCCGCAGCTCCGCGGCGAGCAGCATCGAGCCGGTGCCCGGCCCGACGGTGGAGATCAGCGTGTCCACGCCGGCGGCCGGCATCTCGGCCAGCAGGGCGGTGTCGGCGACCGCCGGGGAGGGCTGCTCGGGGTCCATGTGCAGGTGCGCGAGCGCTGCGCACGGCGTACGTCCGAACGTGTCCAGCTCCGGGCCCAGCTCGCGGAGCCCGCGCAGCAGCGCCTCGCCGCGCTCGTCGTCCTCGAGCACCGCCCCGTCGATGGCCACCAGGGACCGGCCCCGGAACGGCTCGGGGATCTCCGGAATCGGTGGCAGGTTCAGCAGCCGGAACGAGGTGGTGGCCGACTCGGGGGCGTCCTGGCACCACTCGAGCCAGCGGGGCAGCACGGTCTCGGCCTGGGTCTGGTCCCAGACCAGCATCCCGGCGTAGCTGGACTCGATCGGGTGGACCGCGAACTCGACGGCGGTCACCACGCCGAAGCTGCCGCCACCGCCGCGCAGCGCCCAGAACAGGTCCGGCTCGTGCTCGGCGTCCACGCGCACCGTGCTGCCGTCCGCGGTCACCAGCTCGACGGCGGTGACGCTGTTGCAGGCCAGGCCGAGCTTGCGGGCGTACCAGCCCAGCCCGCCGCCCAGGGTGTAGCCGGCGATCCCGACATCGGGGGAGGAGCCGTGCAAGGTGGCCAGCCCGCGCCGGCCGGCCTCCTCGACCGCGTCCAGCCACACCGTGCCGCCCTCGGCACGCATCACCCGGTTCTCGACGTCCAGGGACACCCCGACCATCGCCGAGGTGCGCACGATCACCGTGTCGGAGAGGTCGCCGAGCGGGCCGGCGTTGTGGCCGGTGGTCTGGGCGGCCACCTTCAGCCCGGCGGCCGCGGCGGCCCGCACCACGTCGGCCACCTCGTCGGCGTTGGCGGGCAGGCACACCGCCGCCGGGCGCTGGTCGACGACCAGGTTCCAGGCCGTGCGGGCGGTATCGTAGCCGGCGTCGCCGCGGAGGTGCACCGCGCCGGAGCAGAGACCACGGAGCGCGGCAGTGGGCTCGGCAGCAGCCGAGGAGCTGGTGTCAGAAGTCATCCGCCCACCGTGCCGGGGCATATGGCGTCCCGCCATCCCCCACATGGGGCATTTTCCGCATCGGAGGCGACCGGCCCCGCCGACGGCCGCGGCGATAGACTGCCCACTCCAACCGGCACGTCTCGTGGAAGGGCCCCGGTGACCACCGAACACGACCTGGTGCTCGTCGTCGACTTCGGCGCCCAGTACGCCCAGCTGATCGCCCGCCGCGTCCGCGAGGCGCGGGTCTACTCCGAGATCGTCCCGCACACGATGCCGCTGGAGCAGATGCTGGAGCGCAAGCCCGCGGCGATCATCCTCTCCGGCGGGCCGTCGTCGGTCTACGAGCCGGGAGCGCCGGCGGTGGACGCGGGCGTCTTCACCGCCGGGGTGCCGGTGTTCGGCATGTGCTACGGGTTCCAGGCGATGGCGCTGGCCCTGGGCGGAGAAGTACGACGGACGGGGCGGTCGGAGTACGGCCGGACCCACGTGACCGTCACGGATCCCGGCACGCTGCTCGCCGAGGTGCCGGCCAAGCACCGGGTCTGGATGAGCCACGGCGACTCGGTGTGCTCCGCGCCCGACGGGTTCACCCCGCTGGCCGCGTCCACGCACTCGCCGGTGGCCGCCTTCGAGGACGTCTCCCGCGGGCTGGCCGGGGTGCAGTGGCACCCGGAGGTGATGCACACCGAGCACGGCCAGGCGGTGCTGTCCCACTTCCTGCTCAACATCGCCGGCTGCCGGCCCACCTGGACGATGGTCAACATCGTCGAGGACGAGGTGGAGAAGATCCGCGCCCAG
>DASTWW010000085.1:0-12719 GCA_035765755.1 Nocardioidaceae bacterium | reverse complement strand
TCGGGAAGCTGGCCGACCGGGCCGGCCAGCGCCGGGTCTACCTCGGCGCGCTGGTGGTGTTCATGCTCGGTAGCGTCGCGACCGCGCTCTCGCCGAGCATCCAGCTCGTGGTGGTCTTCCGGATGATCCAGGGCGTGGGCGGGGTGGTGTTCCCGCTGAGCTTCGCGATCGCCACCGAGGTGCTGCCGCGGGAGCGGGTGCACACCGCCATCGGGGTGCTCGCCGGCGGGTTCGGGCTCGGCTCGATCCTCGGGCTGCCGATCGGCGGTGCGATCGCGCAATGGCTGTCGTGGCGATGGATCTTCGGGGTCGGCGCGATCGCGCTCGCCCTGGGTGCACTGCTGGTCCGGCTGACCGTCCCGGCTATCCCGCCGCGGGCCAAGCGCCGGCTCGACCTCCCCGGCGCGCTGCTGTTCGGCGGTGCGATGGGCCTGCTGGTGGTCGGCATCACGGAGGGTCCACAGCGCGGCTGGCTGTCTCCCCTCACCCTCGGCGCCTTCGCGCTGTGCGTCGCGGTCGCCGTCGGCTGGTGCTGGCGCGAGACGCACACCGACGAGCCGCTCATGGACCTCTCGGTGCTGCGCTCCCGCGGCGTGCTGCTGACCAACCTCACCTCGACGTTCGGCGGCTACGCGGTGTTCGGGGTGAACCTGCTGCTCCCGTTCCTGCTGGAGAGCGGCGGCGCCGAGGACCCCCTGGTCGGCACGGGCCTGGTGGTCGGGCCGTTCGTCGTCGGCCTGGTGCTGCTGCCGCGTGCCGTCGGGCAGACCATCAGCTCCACCTTCACCGGGCCGCTGTCGCGGCGGGTGGGCCTGGGTCGGCTCTTCGCGACCGGCATGCTGCTGGTCTCCGCCGGCGGGTTCGCACTGGCGTTCTTCCGGGACGACCTGTGGGTGATGCTGGTCGAGCTGCTGGTGCTGGGCGTGGGCTTCGGCACCACGGTCAGCCTGAGCGGCAGCATCGTGGCGCTGGCCGCCCCGGTGGGCGAGACCGGCGTCGCCACCGCGATCACGTCCGTGCTGCGCCGCGCCGGCGGCGCGGTGGGCGCCCAGGTGTCGGTCGCCCTGCTCGCCCTGATCACGCTGCCGGACGGCTCGCCGGCCCCTGCGGCGTTCACCACCGCGTTCGTGGTGGCCGCGGCGATCGGCCTTCTCGGCGCGCTGTGCGCCGCGCTCGTAGTTCCCGGCCGGCAGCCCCCTGACGGTGGCGGCGAGGTGCCCGCGGCCGAGTGAGCCCGGTCAGCGCTCGAGGATGGCGGTCACGCCCTGGCCGCCCGCGGCGCAGATCGAGATCACCCCGCGCCCGGAGCCCTGCTGCTTGAGCAGCTTGGCCAGCGTCATCAGGATCCGCCCGCCGGTGGCCGCGAACGGGTGACCGGCGGCCAGCGAGGAGCCGTTCACGTTCAGCTTGGCGCGGTCGATCGAGCCGAGCGGGGCGTCGAGACCGAGCCGCTCCTTGCAGAAGATCGGGTCCTCCCAGGCCTTCAGCGTGGCCAGCACCTGCGAGGCGAACGCCTCGTGGATCTCGTAGAAGTCGAAGTCCTGGAGCGTCAGCCCCTCGCGGGCCAGCATCCGGGGCATCGCGTAGGCCGGTGCCATCAGCAGCCCCTCGCCGCCGTGCACGTAGTCGACCGCCGCGGTCTCCGTCGTACGCAGGAAGGCCAGCGGCTCCCAGCCACGCCGCTCGGCGTACTCCTCCGAGCACAGCAGCACCGCGGACGCGCCGTCGCTGAGCGGGGTGGAGTTGCCGGCGGTCATGGTCGCCGTCTCGCCCTTGCCGAACACCGGCTTGAGTGTGGCCAGCTTCTCCACCGAGGAGTCCGGACGCAGGTTCTGGTCCCGCTCCAGGCCGAGGTACGGGCTGACCTGGTCGTCGAGGAAGCCCCTGTCGTAGGCGGCGGCGAGGTTCTTGTGCGAGGTGGCCGCGAGCTCGTCCTGCTCCTCCCGGCCGATGTCCCACTCCAGCGCGGTCAGTGCCGCGGACTCCCCCATCGACAGCCCGGTGCGCGGCTCCTTGTTCGCGGGGATGGCCGGCGTGAGGTGCCCGGGTCGGATCCGGGCCAGTGCGGCCAGTCGGGCCTGCATGCTCTTGGCGCGGTTCGCGTCGAGGAGGATCCGGCGCAGCTTCTCGTTGACCGCGATCGGGGCGTCGGAGGTGGTGTCCGTGCCCCCGGCGACGCCGACGTCGATGAGGCCGAGGGCGATCTTGTTCGCCACCGCCGTGGCAGCCTGGATACCGGTGTCGCAGGCCTGCTGGATGTCGTAGGCGGGGGTCTCCGCGGCCAGCCGGGAGCCCAGCACGCACTCGCGGGTGAGGTTGAAGTCGCGCGAGTGCTTGAGCACCGCACCGGCGACCACCTCGCCGAGCCGCTCGCCCTCCAGGCCGAAGCGGCTCACCAGGCCGTCGAGGGCGGCGGTGAGCATGTCCTGGTTGGAGGCGTGGGCGTAGGCGGTGTTCGAGCGCGCGAACGGTATCCGGCTGCCGCCGATCACGGCCACGCGGCGGGTGCTCTGCTGCATCAGTCAGCTCCTGAACTCGACGAGACGGCGGTACGTCGTACCCATCCTTGCCTCCGGCCCGCCCCCAAGGGAACGTAGTGAGGGCCACGTCACCAAATGTGGACGCCGGTTTACACACGAGGTTACATAGTCCGTGGGAGCCGCACCGACCAGGAGGAAGCACGGCATGACCGACAGGTACCAGTCCCTGATCCAGACCCCGCTCGGCCAGAAGCTGGCCAAGAGCCTCGGGTTGCCGAACCCGGTGCCGCTGGAGAGGTACGTCGAGGGCGCGCCGCTGGTCTCGGGCACGGTGCTGGTCACCGGCGACGGCCGGCTGGCCAAGCCGGTCACCGGCGCGCTGGAGGGGCTGGGCGTCACGGTGGCCGGCGAGCGCGTCGACGGACAGCGCTACAAGGGGATCGTCCTGGACGCGACCGGCCTCGACTCCTCGGACCGCCTGGTCGCGCTGACCGATGCGCTGACCCCGGTGCTGCGCAGCCTGGAGCGCTGCCCGCGCGTGGTGGTGCTCGGCACCCCGCCGGAGCGCCTCACCGGTGGCGAGCGCGTCGCGCAGCGTGCCCTGGAGGGGTTCACCCGCTCGCTCGGCAAGGAGATCGGCCGGGGCGGCACGGTGCAGCTGGTCTACGTCGCACCGGGGGCCGAGTCCGCGATGACCAGCACGCTGGCGTTCCTGCTCTCCCCCAAGTCCGCCTACGTCTCCGGGCAGGTGGTCCGGATCGGCGCGCACGGCGCCACCGGACCGGCCGAGGCGGTCTCGGACTGGACCCGGCCGCTGGTCGGCAAGGTCGCCCTGGTCACCGGCGCGAGCCGAGGCATCGGCGAGGCGATCGCCGAGGTGCTGGCCCGCGACGGCGCGACGGTCGTCGGCGTCGACGTACCTCAGGCAGCCGACGGGCTGAAGCAGGTGATGGACCGGGTCGGCGGCGAGTCGCTGACCCTCGACATCACCGCCAAGGACGCGCCGCAGCGGATCGCCCGGCACGTCAAGGAGAAGCACGGCGGCGTGGACGTGGTGGTGCACAACGCCGGCATCACCCGGGACAAGAAGCTCGCGAACATGAAGGCCGACGGGTTCGCCGCCACGATCGCGGTCAACCTGACCGCGCCGGAGCGGATCACCGCCGAGCTGCTCGACCAGGGCCTGGTGCGGCCGAACGGCCGGATCGTCGGTGTCGCCTCGGTGGCCGGCATCGCCGGCAACGTCGGGCAGACGAACTACGGCGCCTCCAAGGCCGGCGTGATCGGGCTCGTGGACTCGCTGGCCGACGAGCTCACGGACGGCATCACGATCAACGCGGTGGCGCCGGGGTTCATCGAGACGAAGATGACCGCGGCGGTGCCGTTCGCCACTCGCGAGGTCGGTCGTCGGCTCAACGCGATGTCCCAGGGCGGCCGGCCGGTGGACGTCGCCGAGACCATCGCGTGGTACGCCAACCCAGCCTCCACCGCCGTCAACGGCAACGTGATCCGGGTGTGCGGCCAGATGATGCTGGGGGCGTGAGCCGTGAGCACCACGCGTGAGGTGCGCGGCGAGCCGTCCACGCTGCCGCTGATGCTCAAGGCAGCCTTGCCGGTGCTGCCCGGGGTCTCCGCGATCCCGGGCGTCCGGAAGTCCGGGGACACGCTGCCGCAGCTCACCCTGACCAGGCACGACGTGGCGATCGACCGCGAGCACGTGGAGAGGTACTCACGGGTGTGCGGGTTCTCGCTCAAGGAGTCGCTGCCGCTGACCTACCCGCACGTGCTCGCCTTCGGGCTGCACATGGCGATCATGACCGACCCCTCGTTCCCGTTCCCCGCGGTCGGCACGGTGCACATCGGCAACGCGATCACCGCCCATCGACCGATCGCCGCGAGTGAGCGCCTGCAGGTCACCTGCCGGCCACAGAGCCTCCGGCCGCACCCGAAGGGACGAGCCTTCGACCTCACCACCGAGGTGCACTCCGCAGGCGAGCTGGTCTGGGAGGAGACCACCACCCTGCTGCGGCGCGGCCGTGACGAGCCGGACGCCGAGTCCGGACCCGCCTTCGCTGACGTGCCGCCGTCGGGAGTCTCCTGGCGGTTGCCCGCTGACCTGGGCCGCAGGTACGCCGCGGTCTCCGGCGACCACAACCCGATCCACCTCTACCGGCTGACCGCCAAGGCGTTCGGCTTCCCCCGCCAGATCGTGCACGGCATGTGGAGCAAGGCCCGCTGCCTGGCCGCGCTCGAGGGCCGGCTGCCCGACGCGGTCACCGTCGAGGTCGCGTTCAAGAAGCCGGTGCTGCTGCCCGGCACGGTCGCCCTCGGGACCCGTCGTACCGATGGAGGCAGGGCCGGGCGACACCCCGCCGGCGATGGCGTGCGAGCGAACGCCATCGCCTCGGCGTTCCTGGCGTGCTGGGACTTCTCGCTGACCAGCCCCCGGTCGGGCGCGCCGCACCTGCTCGGGAGGGCCACCCCTGCCTGATACCGATGTCGTGTCGATATCGCGACCTATAGGTCGCGCTTGGCGTACCGACATCGTGTCGATATCGCGACCCATACGTCGCGCTTGGCGTACCAATATCGTGTCGATATCGCGACCCATACGTCGCGTTTGACGTACCAATATCGTGTCGATATCGCGACCCATACGTCGCGCTTGACGTACCAATATCGTGTCAGCGGTGCCGGCCGAAGCGGATCGTGGTCACGTCGCTGGTCGACCGGCTGCTGGTCGGGGTGAGCCGCAGCGAGAACGTCGCGGTGCTCGGGTCCCAGGTGCCGACGTCGGTGGTGCCGTCGCCGTTCCAGTCCCCGGTCACCGGCAGGTCGCTGCCAGTCCCGAACGGGACCGTGGTGAGCGTGACCGAGCCGTCCGCGTAGCCGACCCGCAGCGTGAACGTCGCGGTGGCCGGGTCGAACACCCCGACGTCGGTGACCCCGTCGGCGTTCCAGTCCCCGGTGACCGGGATGCTGCCCGCGGCACCGAGCTGCACCCGGACGAGCGTGCCGTCGCCGTTGCGCAGCAGAAAGGTCGCGGTCGTCGGCGAGAAAACGCCGACGTCGGTGCGTCCGTCGCCGTCCCAGTCCCCGGTGACCGGCCGGTCGGTGCGCCGGCCGAGCACGACATCGGTCCTGGTGCCGTCGCCGTTGCGCAGCAGGAACTTGCGGGCGCCGGGCCGGCGCACCCCCACGTCCGTCGTACCGTCGCCGTCCCAGTCGCCGGTCACCGGCACGTCCCGGCCGCGGCCGAAACCGACCACCTCGGGGGTGCCCCCGTCGACGGCGAACCGGAACACCCCGGCGCGCGCCCGGCTGCGGTACACCCCGACGGTGTCCGCGCCGTCGGCGTTCCGGTCCGCGCTGACCGGAACGTCGGGGCAGTTCGCCGAGGCGAGCGTGGTGCCGGCGGTGTACGCCGCCCCGTGGAACCACACCGCCCGATCCACGCCGTCGACGCGCTCCTCGAAGTGCAGGTGGGCGCCGGTCGCGTTCCCGGTGTCGCCGACCTGGCCGACGATGCCACCCTGGTCGATCTGCTGGCCCTGCACCACCCACACCGCCTTCAGGTGGGCGTACACCGTGCTGTTGCCGTCGCCGTGGTCGATGATCACGTAGCGCCCGTAGCTGGTGTCGCCGAGGTCCGCGACCCGGGTCACCGTGCCCGCGGCCGCGGCCAGCACCAGCCGCCCATAGTCGCGGGGCCGGGTGAAGTCCAGGGCGAGCGGGCTCGGGCTGTGCGAGGCGCGGGTGTCCCCGGTCCACGCCTGCCCGCAGGCGAACGGCATCTCGTAGTCGACCGGCGGCGCGGTGGTGGTCGTCGGGGTGGTCGTCGGGGTGCCCGCGACGGCGGGTCCGCCGACGAGCAGGCCGGCCAGCACGGCCAGCGCGGGCGGCACCGGCCGGAGCAGCACGGAACGCAGGGGGCGACGACTCACGACGGCATCCTCTCGGCGCGGAGACGCCCGTCTCACCGACCACAGGGGACTCAGTGAGCACAGTCCGTCTCAGGAACACCCAACCGTAAACAAGAGTTCGGCGCGTCTGCCCAGGTTTCGGCAAATCGTGTGCTAGTCGCGCCCGATGGTCGCCTCGTCGGGGGCGGACAGTGTGAGCACCGCCTCGGTGATGTGGTCCTGCTCCTCGAGCTGGTGCTCCAGCCGGCGCAGCGTGGTGGCCACCTCGGACTCCACGGCCTCGCCCTCCAGGTCGATGCTGGCCACCAGCAGCACCTGCCGCGGTCCGACGTACTCCAGGCGCAGGTAGGTGACCCGGTCCACCTCGGGGAGCTCGCAGAGCTCCTGCAGGGCCGCGTCCCGGACCCGGTCGTCGGTCTCCTGGCCGGTCAGGAACCGGCGGTTCTGGTTGATCAGCACCACCGCGACCACGCCGAGCACCAGGCCGATGAGGATGGAGCCGGCGGCGTCGAAGGCGGCGTTGCCGGTGAGCTGGTGCAGCCCGATCCCGACCGCGGCGATCACCAGGCCGATCAGCGCCGCGGAGTCCTCGGCGACCACCGCTCGCAGGGTCGGGTCGGAGGTCTGGAGGGCGTAGGTGAACACGTCCTTGTCGAACTTGCTGGCCTCCTGGTGGGTCTGCTTGAACCCACGGATGAAGGAGATCAGCTCGAAGACGAACGAGACGGCGAGCACGATGTAGGCCCAGAGGTACGACGGGGCCTCCTCGCCTCCGCCGGTCAGCTGGGTGATCCCGTGCCAGACGGAGACGACCGCACCGGCGAAGAACAGCCCCATGGCGGCCAGCAGGGACCAGACGTAGGCCTCCCGGCCGTAGCCGAACGGGTGGGTGTCGTCCGGTGGCCGGCGGGACTTCTTGTCCGCGATGAGCAGCAGCACCTCGTTGCCGGTGTCGGCCCACGAGTGCGCCGCCTCGGCGAGCATCGAGGCCGAGCCGGTGATGATCGCGACGAACGTCTTGGCCAGGGCCACCCCGAGGTTGGCCAGCAGGGCGACCACCACGGTGATCGTGCTGTCGCCGCTCCCGTCTTCCTGCCCTGAGCCCTTGTTGTCCTGTCGGCTCGGGTCGACCTGCTCGTCTGCTCGCACACGCACCGTCCTCACGTTGCGGAGGTACGGCGCTGCCGGATCAGGCCTTCCTGTGCCACGGTCGCGACCAGCGTCCCGTCCTCGCCGAAAACCCTCCCTATCGCCAGTCCTCGTGCCCCGGATGCCGACGGTGAAACCTGGTCGTAGAGCAGCCACTCGTCGGCCCGGAACGGCCGGTGGAACCAGATCGTGTGGTCCAGCGAGGCCGACTGCATCTGTGGGTCGTGGATCATCACGCCGTGCGGCACCAGCGCGGAGGCCAGCAAGGTCATGTCGCTGGCGTAGGTGAAGGCAGCCTTGTGGGTCAGTGGGGCGTCGTCGAGCTTGCCGCTGATCCGGATCCACAGCCGGGACTGGGCGGGCCGCTCGTCAGCGGGGAGCTCGCCGCCGGGGCGGGAGTCGCCGATCCAGCGCATCTCCAGGGCCGACCACTCGTGCACCCATCGCTCGCCGTCCTCGGGGGAGCCGCGGCGCACCAGCTCGGCCATGTCCAGCGCCTGCTCCGGGGAAGGCACCGCGGGCATCCGGTCCTGGTGCTCGAACCCGGGCTCGGGGACCTGGAAGCTGGCGGTCATGTAGTAGATCGGGCGGCCGTGCTGGCGGGCCACCACCCGCCGCGTGCAGAACGACCGTCCGTCGCGGATCCGCTCCGCGTCGTACACGATCGGCACCGCGGTGTCGCCCGGGCGGAGGAAGTAGCTGTGCAGCGAGTGCACGTCCAGCGGCTCATCGACCGTCCGAGCCGCGGCCACCAGCGCCTGCGCGGCGACCTGCCCGCCGAACACGCGCTGCAGGATGGTGTCCGGCTGGATGCCCCGGAACAGGTTGACGTCGATGGTCTCCAGGTCGAGCAGGTCCAGCAGCTCCTCTGCGGAACTCGGCACGCGGCTACTCCTCGGGCTGGTCGGGACGGTTGAGGCCGGCCAGGAAGCGCTCGAACTCCTCCCCGAGCTCCTCGCCGGTCGGCAGGCGCTGCTCCTCGGCGAGCGGGAGCGTGCTGCCGCCCTCGGCGTCGCGGAACGCGTCGTACTGCTGCTCCAGGCCGGCGACCACGTCGCGCACGTCGGGCGAGGCGGCGACCTGGGCCTCGATGTCGGACAGCCGCTCCTCGCCCGCGCTGCGCAGCGCCGACAGGTCCCAGGCCAGCCCGGTCACCCCCTGCACGGCCTCGAGCACCGTGGCCGCTGCCAGCGGGTAGTCGAGCTGGGCGACGTAGTGCGGGATGTGCGCCACGAACCCCATCGCGTCGTGCCCCCACTCCCCGAGGCGGAGCTCGAGGAGCGCCTGGGCGCTGCTGGGGATCCGGATCCGGCCCTTCCAGACGTTGTCCTGCACCATCAGCCGCGGCGAGGTGGCGTGGTTGGTCAGCATCACCGGGCGGGTGTGCGGCACCGCCATCGGCACCGAGCCGAGCGCGACGGCCAGCCGCACCCCGAACCGCTCGACGACCTCCCGAACGGCGACGGCGAAGGCCTCCCAGTAGGTGTCCGGCTCCGGGCCGTGCAGCAGCAGGTACGGCGTGCCCTGCGCGTCGTGCTCGAGACGTACGACGAGCCGCGGCGCGTCGTACTCCTCGTAGTGGTCCTCGGCGAACGTCAGCGGCGGCCGACGCGCCCGGTAGTCGTAGAACGCGTCCACGTCGAAGCTGGCCACCACCCGGCCGGAGGAGCCTTCCATCACGTGCGCGACCGCCAGCGCGCTCGCGTTGCCCGCGTCGAGGAACCCCTCGAGCGCGTGCAGCAGCACGGGGCTGGTCGCCCCGGCGAGCTCGGGCACGTCGTCGACGATGTGCACGAAGCGGGCGGCCTCGGTCATGGCTGCCTCCTTCCTGAGGGCAACCCTACGGGGCAGCCGGCCGGTACCGTTCCCCGCGCTGAAGAACCTGTAGTCAGTCCACGTCGACCAGGGACGTGCCCCGGTCCAGGTTGGTCACGTCCTCGACCACGCTGCGGGCGATCGCCTGCGGGGTGAGGCCGATCCGCGCCAGCACGCTGGCCCGCTTGCCGTGGGCGAGGAACCGCTGTGGGATGCCGTGCAGCCGCACCGGAGTGGTCACCCGCGCCTCGTTGAGGGTCTGCAGCAGCACCGACCCGCAGCCGCCGACCACGCCGTTGTCCTCCACGCTGACCACCAGCCGGTGCGCGGCAGCGAGGTCCACCAGCGCCGGGTCGACGGGCTTGACCCAGCGCGGGTCCACCACTGTCACCCCGATGCCCTGGGCGACCAGCCGGCCGGCCACGTCCGCGGCGGTGGCGGCCATCGACCCGACGCCGACGAGCAGCACGTCCCGAGCCCCGTTGCGGACCAGCACGTCGCAGCCACCTGCCCGGTCGAGGGGCTCGATGTCCTCGATCGGCGGGCCCTTCGGGAAGCGTACGACGGTGGGTGCGTCCTCCACCGCGACCGCCTCCCGGAGCAGCTCACGCAGACGGGCACCGTCGCGCGGCGCGGCGATCCGGAGACCCGGCACCACCTGCAGCACGGACATGTCCCACATGCCGTTGTGCGACGCTCCGTCGTCCCCGGTCACCCCGGCCCGGTCGAGCACGAAGGTGACGCCGCACCCGTGCAGCGCGACGTCCATGAGCACCTGGTCGAAAGCCCGGTTCAGGAACGTCGAGTAGACCGCGACCACCGGGTGCAGCCCGCCCATCGCCAGGCCGGCCGCCGACGTGGCGGCGTGCTGCTCGGCGATGCCGACGTCGAAGATCCGGTCCGGGTGCGCCTGGGCGAACCGGTCCAGGCCCACCGGGTGCAGCATCGCGGCGGTCACGCCCACGACGTCCTGCCGCTCGTCGCCGAGCGCCACCATCTCCTCGGCGAACACGTCGGTCCAGGTCCGGCCCTTGGGCTTCTCCTGTCCGGTGTCCACGTCGAACGGACCGGGCGAGTGGAACTGGTCGGCCTCGTGCCGCTCCGCCGCGTCGTACCCGAAGCCCTTCTTGGTGATCGCGTGCACGATCACCGGCCCGCCGAAGCGCTTGGCCTGGGCCAGCGCCTGCTCCATCGCAGCCCGGTCGTGGCCGTCGATGGGCCCGACGTACTTCAGGCCGAGGTCCTCGAAGAGCCCCTGCGGGGCCAGGGCGTCCTTCATCCCCTTCTTGACCGCGTGCAGCGCGTCGTACACCGCCGGGCCGACGCCGCGGACCCCGGTCAGCTTCTTCTTGACCAGGTCCAGCACTTGCTCGTAGCGGGGGTTGGTGCGCAGCGTGGTCAGGTGGTTGGCCAGCCCGCCGACGGTCGGTGTGTAGGAGCGGCCGTTGTCGTTGACCACGATCACCAGCTTGCGGTCGGCCGCGGCGGAGATGTTGTTCAGCGCCTCCCAGGCCATCCCACCGGTCAGCGCGCCGTCGCCGATCACCGCGACGACGTGCCGGTCCTCACCGCGCACGGCGTAGGCCTTCGCCAGCCCGTCCGCGTAGGACAGTGCGGTGGAGGCGTGCGAGTTCTCCATCACGTCGTGCTCGGACTCCGCCCGGCTCGGGTAGCCCGACAGCCCGTCCTCCTGGCGCAGCGTGTCGAACACGCCCGCCCGGCCGGTGACCAGCTTGTGCACGTAGGCCTGGTGCCCGGTGTCGAACACGACCCGGTCCCGCGGCGAGTCGAAGACCCGGTGCACCGCGAGCGTCAGCTCGACGACGCCCAGGTTGGGCCCCAGGTGCCCGCCGCGAGGCGAGCAGGTGGTGACCAGGAAGTCCCGGATCTCGCCGGCCAGCGCTTCCAGCTGGGCAGCGTCCAGGTCCCGCAAGTCGCGCGGTCCCGTGATCGACGGCAGCAGTCCCATGCAAAGCCCTTCCTGGTTGCGGCAGTCACTCGAGTCTAGTGGCGGTGTCATAGGTCGAAGTGGGCCACGGCAGCCTCGTGCAGGCTGGAGAGCCACACTCGCCCGCGGTGCTCCCTTACCCCGGTGACCATGTGGAAACCGTCGGCGGGCAGCGCGCGGTCGTGCACCACCGACCCGTCGGCGGCCAGCGCCATCACCCGGACGGTGCGCTTCGGCTTGGGCCGCACCGGGCCCGGCAGCCGCCAGGCGACGCGGCGCAGCGGCATCGGAGCACGCATCACTCGCTCCAGGACCGGGTCGGTCGGCGACGCGACCGCCACCCAGACCAGCCCGTCGCTGCCGCGCGAGATGTTGTCGGGGTAGCCGGGCAGGTCGTCGGCCAGCGTGTCGGTGGTCCCGGCCGACGGTCCCGACAGCCAGTGGCGTACGACGCGGCGGGCCGCCGTCTCGGCGACCGCGACGAAGGACTCGTCCGCGGCGAGCGCCACGCCGTTGCCGAAGCGGAGCCCGTCGAGGACCACCTCCACGGTGCCGTCGACGGACAGGCGCAGCAGCCGGCCGCTGCGGGTGTCCTCGACGAGGTCCGCCTCCCACTGGTCGATGCCGTAGAACCGGGAGGAGTCGGTGAACCAGATGTCCCCGTTGCTGTGCACGGCGGCGTTGTTGCAGAACCGCATCCGGCGGCCGTGCACGGCGCCGACGAGCACGGCGGGCCGTCCGTCCCGCTGACCGTCCGGGTGCCCGTCAATGTGCACCGCGAGCAGGCCCCGGTTCCCGTCGCAGACCAGCAGCCGACCGTCGCCGAGGAGCTCCAGCCCCAGTGGCCGGCCACCGGTGCGGGCCACCAGGTCGATGCGCCGGCCGCCGGCCGCGATCGCGAACACCGACCCGTCCGCGGTGCCGGTGTAGGCCACGCCGGAGTCGTCGAGGACCACGTCCTCCGCACCGAATCCGGGCACCGGCAGCACCGTCAGCTTCTCCATGGTCGGCAGGGTAGTCATCGCGTAGGCTCCGGCGCATGCCAGACGACGCCCAGGGGCAGAGCGCCCTCCAGGACGAGGTGGTGGAGCTCACCCGCGCGCTGATCAAACTCGACACCACCAACGCACCGGGCAACGAGACGCGCGCCGCGGAGCTGCTGCACGAGTACCTGACCGACGCCGGCGTCGAGTGCGAGCTGGTCGCGCGAAAGGCCGAGCGGGCCAACCTGGTGGCTCGGATTCCCGGCACCTCCGGCGCGCCGTCGCTTGCGTTCGTCGGGCACACCGACGTGGTTCCGGCCGACCCACGCGACTGGACCCACCCGCCGTTCGAGGCGGTCGTCGACGACGACGGCTACCTCTACGGCCGCGGCGCGGTCGACATGAAGAACGAGGTGGCCGC
>DASTWW010000084.1:0-30110 GCA_035765755.1 Nocardioidaceae bacterium | reverse complement strand
GCCGACCCGGGCGGGGTTCCGCGAGGGTTGCAGCGAGGCTTACCGCGTAGGTTTCAGCCATGCGCCGCCCTCGTAGCTCAGGGGATAGAGCGTCGGTTTCCTAAACCGTGCGTCGCAGGTTCGAATCCTGCCGGGGGCACCCAAGGCATGTGACCCACGGAGTGCCCGGTCGCGGCGGGCACGCTGCGCACCCAGGAGCACCACGATGGCGTACTTCCAGCGGCTCGGCGAGTCGACCTTCCGGGCGACCCGTCACGTCAGCGGAGCCTGGGACACCGACCAGCAGCACATCGCGCCCGCGCTCGGGCTGCTGGCCCACGTCGTGGAGGCCGACCGGGACGCCCGGCGCGGCAGCGACCTGGTGGTCGCGCGGCTGTCCTACGACATCCTCGGCACCATCCCCGTCGACGTGGTGGACACCGCCCTCCGGGTGGTGCGCCCGGGGCGCACCATCGAGCTGGTCGAAGCCACCCTTGGACACGCCGGCCGCGACGCCGTACTCCTGCGCGCCTGGCTCATGCAGCCCCGCGACACCGCCCAGGTGGAGGCGACGCCGCTCCCGCGGATCGCGTCTCCGGACGCGATGCCCGCCTGGGACCCGACGACGCTGTGGCCGGGCGGGTTCATCGCCTCGGCAGAGGTACGACGGGCGCAGGTCGAACCGGGGCGCGCGTCGTACTGGGTGCGCACACCGCTCCCCCTGATCGAGGACGAGAAGGTCAGCCGGCTCGCCAGCGCCGCGGGACTCTTCGACATCGCCAACGGGATGACCGTGCGCGCCGACCCACGCGACGTCGCCTTCCCGAACGTGGACCTGACCGCACACCTCTTCACCGAGCCCCGAGGCGACTGGATCGGCTTCGACACCACCGTCTCCTTCGGCCCCGAGGGTCTCGGGTTGACCAGCAGCGTCATCCACGACGAGCACGGACCCATCGGCACCCTGTCGCAGATCCTCACCGTCCGACCCCGGTGACGAACCCGAAGGTCAGCCCGCGGGAGTCTGTCGGGCCACTCCGGTCTCGTAGGCGAAGATCACGGCTTGGACCCGGTCGCGCAGCCCGAGCTTCATGAGCACCCGACCCACGTGGGTCTTCACCGTCGTCTCCGACACATACAGCTCGGCCGCGATCTCGGAGTTGGTCAGGCCTCGCGCCAACAGCGCCAGCGTTTCCTGCTCACGGGCGGTCAGGGTCTCGAGCCGCTTGCGCGCGGTGGCGTCGACGACCTGCGGCCGGTTCAGGAACGACTCGATCATCCGTCGGGTCACCGAGGGAGCGAGCAGCGAGTCACCGGCGTGCACGGCGTGGATGCCGGCCACCAGCAGCTCCGGCTCCACATCCTTGAGCAGGAACCCACTAGCGCCCGCCTGAAGGGCCTCGTAGACGTACTCGTCCATGTCGAAGGTGGTCAGCATGATCACCCGCGCGTCAACGGCGTCGCCTGCGGTCAGCCGCTGCGTGGCGGCAATTCCGTCCAGGCCGGGCATGCGCACGTCCATGAGCACGACGTCGGGAGCGAGGCGTCTTGCCTGAGCGATCGCGTCATTCCCGTCAATGGCCTCGCCGACCACCTCGATGCCGTCCTCGATCTCGAGCACCATCCGGAAGCCGCGCCGCACCAGCGCCTGGTCGTCGGCGATCAGCACGCTCAGCATCAGGCCCCCGCCGACGCGGTCTCGCCGCGTGCGCTCTCCAGGGGCAGTGTCGCCAGCAGCTCGAACCCGCCCTCGCGGCGCGGCCTGGCCCACAGCTCTCCGCCGTACACCGAGACCCGCTCCCGCATGCCCAGCAGGCCATGCCCGGCGTCGGCGTCCGCAGCCACCGACCGCCCGTCGTCGCGGACCGCAAGCCCCAGGTTCTCCTCGCGGTAGTCGACCGTCACCGACACGCGGGTCGGTGACACAGCGTGCCGCAGTGTGTTGGTGAGTCCCTCCTGGATCAGCCGGTACGCCGTGAGATCCAGGCCCGGAGCCAGCGGCCGCGGCGGTCCAGTGACTTCGAGCTCGACGGCCAGACCCGCCGCGCGGAAGTTCTCGACCAGCCGTCCCAGCTCGGTCAACCCGGGCGGGGGCTCGCGGTCGGTCGCGTCGCCGGCCTGCCGCAGCACCCCCACCATCCTGCGCATCTCGGCAAGCGCCTCGCGCCCCACTGCCTCCACAGTCTCGAGCGCCTGCCGCTCCACGGCCTGGTCCGGGTGGAGCCGACGTCGTACCGCCGAGGCCTGCACCGTCATCACGCTCACGCTGTGCCCGATCACGTCGTGCAGCTCGCGGGCAATCCGGTTGCGCTCCTCGGCGACCGCCTGGGATGCCCGCTGCTTTCGCACCAGTCGCCGCTGCTCGGCCGC
This sequence comes from Nocardioidaceae bacterium, assembly GCA_035765755.1. GTDB lineage: Bacteria > Actinomycetota > Actinomycetes > Propionibacteriales > Nocardioidaceae > DASSKA01. The sequence continues at coordinate 27,761 of DASTWW010000084.1, read as the reverse complement.
CTGCCGCGTCGCGCGGACCAGCGCGCCGAGCAACCAGGCGATCAGCCACGGCGAGAGCCACACCACCGTCAGGGCCCGGTCGGACAGGGCCCGGTTCATCGGGTCCAGGACCGTCCAGCCCGCCCACAGCACGATGGCCAGGACCAGCCCCCACCACGCCCGGCGGCGGTCCTCACGGCGGGCCACGGTGTAGACCGCGACGATACCCGGCAGGGCGACGCCCATCCCTTCCGGCGACCCGAACACGGCGAACTCGGCAATGCTGACCACGACGACGAGACTCAGGCAGCCGACCGGATTGACGCGTCGTACGACGAGGAGCACAGCCGTGACGACGTACAGGAGCGCTTCGGCCCAGTGCGGACCCTGGCGGTGGGTGGCGTTGACACCCCAGAACGCCTCGAGGACGCCGAGCACGGCGACGACCGCCGCGATCGCGGCGTCGAAGGCCCAGGTGCGCCGCGACATGGCACGAGGGTAGGTCAACGCGCTCCGGCACGCGTCCTACTTGCGGAGGATGCCGGGTCCTTCCGCCCGATGAGAGCGAACTCGTCGGCGCGCAGGACGACCAGACGCCCCATCGCTCCCTACCTTCGAGGTGCCCCCGACCGACGGGGGCATCGTCGACACAGGAGGAATCATGCACACAAGGCGAGCAGCCGGCGTCGCGCTCTCGACGTACGGCGTGGCCACGTTCCTGGCGTTTTCCGACAACGCACCGGGAGGCGACTACAAGGACAGCGCGGTCACCGGGTTCATCTCCGGGACCCACATGTGGACCGCGTTCGCCCTGGCGTACCTGGGAATCGCCGGCGCACTGGCCGTGCTGGTGTTCGGCAGCCGGATGCGGAGGGAGGGCGGCGACCTGGTCTGGGGGCTGGCCGTAGCCGGCACTGCCACCAGCCTGGTTGGTTGGTTCCTGACCGGCGGGCTGGCCACCGCGATGGCCGAGGGCGGGGCGCCGGTGCGCGACTCGATCGCGCATCCGGTGGTCTACACGATCAGCGAGATCGGGAACCTCCTAGCGGTGTGCAGCCCGGCGCTCTGCGTCGGCGTGATCGCCATCCTGCTCGCGGTCCGGACGCCGATGCCCGCGTGGCTGCGCGGGTTCTCGGTCGTGGCCGGCGTCTGCGGGATCCTCGCGCCCTTCTACTTCACCTACTTCGTGTTCCTGCTCTGGACTGTGGTCGCGGGCGTCGCAATCGCCGTCTCCCGGCAGCCGGCGTCCGCTCCCGCCGCGGAGTCGCTGGTCTAACTCAACCGGACAGCGCGTGGTGCATGCCGCGTCGTTTCAGTCGACGCCGATGTCCTCGTTCCACAGCTCGGGATTCTTCTCGATGAACTCGGTCATCATCGCCACGCACTCCGGGTCGTCGAGCACGACCACCTCGACGCCGTTCTCGGCCAGCCAGTCGTGGCCGCCGTAGAAGGTCTGGGCCTCGCCGACCACCACCCGCGAGATGCCGAACTGGCGGATCAGCCCGCTGCAGAACCAGCACGGCGACAGCGTGGTGACCATCGTCGTACCCCGGTAGCTGCGCTGCCTCCCGGCGTTCCGGAAGGCGGAGGTCTCCCCGTGCATGGTCGGGTCGTCGTCCTGCACCCGCCGGTTGTGGCCGCGGCCGAGGAGCGTCCCGTCGGCGGCGAACAGCGCGCCGCCGATCGGGACGCCACCCTCGGCCAGCCCCTGCTTGGCCTCCTCGACGGCGACCGCGAGCATCTCCCGGTCCTCGGTCATGCGGGGTCCCCGCGAAAGTGCGAGCGCAGCGAGCAGTTTCGTGGGGTGCTCCTGCGGGTGCTCACGCGGCTGCCGCTTCCTTGGTGCGCGGCGTGGGCGTGCGGTCCGGCAGCGCCTGGCGGAGCACCGCGTAGAGCACGGCCGCGACCACGAAGCCGACGAAGAACGTGATGTCACCGATGCCCGGGATCGCCTTCGGGACCACGCCGAGGTACTCGGTCTGGTTGGAGAACAGCGGGATCGAGACCACCAGGCCGACCGCCATCGCGATCGGGCCGGCCCAGTTCACCGACCCGGTGCTGACCGTCCACGGTTCGAACGCGTCCCGGCGCCGCATGAAGCGGTCGGTGAGCACCACGCCGAGCCACGGGCCGATCCAGTAGGCGATGACCAGCAGGAAGTTCTCGTAGTTGACGCCCGGGTTGGCGATCGCGACCAGGGCCAGGATCAGGCCGAGGATGCCGAAGACCACCGCGACGATGGACCGTGCCCGCCGCGGCGGCAGCTTGATGCCCAGGGCCAGGAACGACATCGCGCCGGAGTAGATGTTCAGCACGTTGGCCGCGACCGCGCCCACCGCGATGCACAGCAGGGTCAGGTCACCGAGCCAGGTCGGCATCAGGCCGGTGTAGACGCCGGGCAGCACGTCGGCCTTCGAGCCGGCGGCCGAGACCATGCCGGCACCGGCGATCTCGAGCACCACGCAGGACACGAACACGCCCACGGCCGCGTAGAGCCCCACCGCCCTGCGGTTGGAGTTGCGCGGGAAGTAGCGGCTGTAGTCCGACGCGTAGGGGTTCCACCCGCAGGCGTAGCCGAAGGCGGCGGCGACCTCGATCAGGAAGCCTCCGGAGGTCGGCAACGGGAAGCCGGGGTCGATGCGGGCGGCGCCGGGGTCGGTCTGGGACAGCACGATGATCACGCCGATCGCGAAGATGACGGCGAGCACCGGGCCGGCGTACCGCTCGAACGCCTGCACCAGGTTGTGCCCGTAGAACGCGATGGCCAGCTGGGCGGCCACGATGATCAACAGGCAGATCGTGCTGGACAGGCCCGGGATCAGCACGTGCAGGGCGAGGGCGCCGCTGATGCTGTTGACAGCGAACCAGCCGATGCCGGCGACGACGGCGTTCAGCCCGGCGGGCAGGATGTTGCCGCGGTAGCCGAAGGCGGTGCGGCTGAGCACCATCTGGCAGAGGCCGTGCATCGGGCCCCAGCTGGACAGGACGCCGTGGGTGGTGCAGCCGAGTGCGGTGCCGACGATGATGGCGGCCACCGTCTGCCAGAACGACAGGCCGAAGAACAGCGGCCCGATGATGCCGACGGCGATGGTGGCGAACTCCAGGTTCGGCGAGCTCCAGGTCCAGAGCAGCTGGCGCGGGTTCCCGTGCCGCTCACTGTCCGGGATGACCTCGACGCCGCCCGGCTCGACCGCAACGGTCCTGGCACCGTAGTGCTCGGCTGCGATCGGGTTGAACTCTTCTTCTTCACGAGTGGTGACCACGGCGGGATTCTGCCCTTCTCGGAGGCGCAACGGTGAGTCCGCGCGGGTAAATGATGGGCGCGTCCGGTCCGCGATGCAACCCGGCTCGCGCACGCTCCCCATGGAAAAGGGAAACCCCCCATGGTGAATGCACCATGGGGGGCTGCTCTTTACCAGGGCACCCAGGTAAAGGTCCCCAGGATCGGCGGCCGGGAAGACCCGAGGATCAGTGGCCCTTGCCGTTGCTGCTGCTGGACGAGCCAGTGCTGGATGAGCCAGTGCTGGACGACCCGCCGGTCAGGGTGGTGACCAGGTTCAGCACGTCCGGACTGCCGAGTCCGGTCGGTACGTCGTACCCGGCCTTGGCGTCGTAGCCCGGCCCGTACCACCTGTTGTTGCCGACCGTCACGTCGTGGAAGTCGTTGGTGTAGTCGGGGGTGCCGTAGATGCCGTACAACTTGTCCCGGAAGGTGGTCTGGGAGTCGGTGAGGCTCTGGCCCCCGTTCTTGGCGTTCGCCAGCGCACCGATCGCGGCCCACTGCGGTGAGCCGGAACTGGTCCCGCCGAAGAAGTAGAAGCCGTTGTCGTCGGGGTTGGCGTTGAAGCCGAGGTAGACCAGCACCGAGGTGTACACCGACGCGTTGTAGGCCACGTCGGACGGGGACCTCTTGTCGAAGCCGCTGACGGCCTCCTGCACCGGGTCGTCGAAGATGGTGCTCACCGCACCACCGGTGGCGCCCGACGGCCCGTAGGCGCAGCCGAACGGGCAGAGCGACGGGTCGGAGTCGTTCCACACCGTCTCGCGGTCGTAACTGCCGTTCTTCTTGGTGAACAGGTTGGTGCCCCCGACGGCGGTGACCAGCGGGTCGGAGGCCGGGTAGCTCGCGGTGGGGCTGCTGAACCCGTCGCTCGCGCCGTAGTCACCGGAGGACGCGAACAGCGAGATGCCGGCGTTGACCGCGTTCTGGAACGCCTGGTGGGCCTGCTCGAGCTGCAGGTTGTTGCCGCCGCCGGAGATGTAGGCCTCGTCCGAGCCGTACGACATCGAGAGCACGTCACCGAGGCCGTGGTCGACGGCGTACTGCACCGCGTTGTTCAGCGAGTTGCCGTAGTTGTTGCCCGCCACGACCAGGTTGATCTGGGCGTCCGGCGCGATCGCGTGCGCCCACTGCACGTCCAGGCTGGTCTCGCCGGCCCAGCCGCCGGGCTGGCCGTCGTGCGCGGTCATGGTGCCGGGGCAGCCGGTCGGGCAGCTGATGGTCAGCACCGGGTCCGTCAGCCCCATGGCCTGGTCGAACACGTGCAGGTCGGAGCGGACGGTCGGGCTGCCGTAGGCGTCGATGATGGCGATCGACTGGCCCGCACCGGTCCAGGAGTCCGGGATGTCGTAGGCCTGGCGGATCTCGCTGGGCGTGTAGCAGGCCAGTCCGTAGGTCTTGATGCAGTCGGACGGGCTGGGGAACGCCCCGGGGTTGGTCCCGGACCTGTAGAGCTTCGCGAACGGGTGCACCTGGTAGGTGATCGCCCCGTTGTCTGTGCTCTGCGCGGTGGCAGGGGTGCTGAGCGAGACCCCCGCCGCCAGCGCGATGGCCGACGTCGCGGTGGCCGCCAGGGCCACTCCTCGACGCCGGAGCAGGCGGTTGGCAAGCATGCCTTCTCCTTCGAAATCGGACGAGATCCCGAGCCAGGAATGATCCCGGCAATTCGGGTAGGCCGAAACCTATCCCGCAGAATGTCACTTGAACAGGCCACACGCTTGAAAACGGCTCAGGTCGGCCGCGCCGCCAGCGGCCGGGGTACGACGGACGGGGTACGACGGACGGGGCAGATCAGGCGGTCCGCAGATGGCTTGTTCGCCTCATGACACGCCGCCGACCGGGGCCTAGCGTGGACCGGGCGGGAGACCATCGACGCGAGGAGAAGGCGATGGGTCTGTACGCCCAACGAGTCCTTCCGCGCATCATCGAGGCGGGCTGCGGCATCAAGGCGCTCGCGCCGTACCGGCAGCGGGTGTGTGACGGGTTGAGCGGCGAGGTGATCGAGCTCGGGTTCGGGTCGGGGCCGAACGTCCCGTACTACCCGGACACGGTCCGGCAGGTAGCCGCGGTCGAGCCGGCCGACCTGGGTTGGCGGCTCGCCGAGGACCGGGTCCGCGACAGCGACGTCCCGGTCCGCAGGGCTGGCCTGGACGGCCAGCGGCTCCCGTTCCCCGACGCCAGCTTCGACGCGGCACTGTCCACCTGGACGATGTGCACCATCCCCGACATCGACGCGGCGCTGGCCGAGCTGCGCCGGGTGCTCAGGCCGGGCGGCGTGCTGCACTTCCTCGAGCACGGGCTGGCGCCCGACCCGGGAGTACGGCGGTTGCAACGGCTGCTCGAGCCGGTGAACAAGGTGGTGATGGGCGGCTGCCACCTGACCCGGCAGGTGGGTGCCCTGGTGGCGACGGCCGGGTTCACCGTCACCGAGATCGAGGAGTTCTACGAGCCAGGAACGCCGAAGATCGTCGGCGCGGACACGCTCGGCGTCGCGGTCACCCCGTAGCAGCCGGAGTTGGTCCGGTCAGGGACAATCGAGGACGTGTTGACGCGTCGTACCCGTGCTGTTTCCGGCCTCGCCTCCGTCGTACTCCTTGGCGGCCTGCTGGCCGGCTGTGGCGGTGCCGCGGAGTCCTCGACCCCGCCGGTGCCACCGGCCAGCGTGGGCACCCACCTGAACGCGCCCATGGCGGCGTCGGTGATGTCGCTGCCGCTGACCGACGAGCAGGGCCGCACCGTCCGCCTCGGCGACCTCGACAACCAGGTCGTGGTGCTCTACCCGGCGATGACCACCTGCGCCGCGGACTGCCCGCTGGACACCGCGAACATCGTCACCGCCGCCCGCGCGGTCGACGCCGCCGGGCTGTCAAAGAAGGTCACCTTCCTGTCGCTGACCATCGACCCCGCCCAGGACACCCCGCGGCGGATGACCGCGTTCCGAAAGCTGTACGCCGCGCCCGGCCAGCTGCCCAACTGGAACCTGGTCACCGGCAGCCAGGAGGAGATCGCCGCGATCTGGAAGTACCTCGGTGTGTACTTCAAGAAGGTGTCCATCGACGAGCAGCCGGCGCCGAAGGACTGGCTGACCGGCAAGCCGCTCACCTACGACATCGAGCACGCCGACGAGGTGTTCCTCCTCGACGGCAAGGGCCGCGAGCGGTTCGTGATCTCCGGGCACGCAAACGTGCCGGACCACAAGGCGATCCCCACCAAGCTGCGCGGCTTCCTCGACGAGCAGGGCAACCAGCACCTGAACCACCCCGGCTTCGGGTCGTGGACCCCCTCCGACGTGCTGCAGGCGGTGAGCTGGCTGACCGGCCGGGAGGTCACCCTCCAGCACTGACGGCGTGGTTCCCCTCAACCACCGGTCGTCTCGCGGGAGGTGACGCTGTCCCGCGGCACGTGCCACGGGCGGGGCAGTGACCGCGGCTTGGTGAACCCGACCCACAGCGTGACCCACAGCAACGGGATGCCGAAGAACACGCTGGCGATCACATCGGTCATCCAGTGGGTGCGCGCGATCATTACCGCCACCGCGATGAGCAGCGCGATCAGAGTGTTGATCACGGTGCGCCGGCGGCGGGTCAACCAGCGGCCGACCGGCCAGTCCAGGCAGGCGGCCAGCGCGAGTGTCATGCCCCAGATCACGATCGCGTTCATCTCGTGGCCGGAGGGGTACTCCGTGCCGCCCGCCCACAGGTGGTCCCCGCCGCTGATCGGGTTGGTGCGCCCGGTCCAGATCTTCAGCCCGGGCACGAACAGCGCCATGAACACCATCACGGCCAGCGGCACGAGGAGCGGTCGCCACTGCTTGCGGCGCCAGGCCAGGATCACCGCGAGGATCGCCATCGGCGGCACGTTGTAGAGCCGCTGGCCAGGGAGCACGACGTAGCGCCGGCAGGCCACGATCACCGGGTGTGGCACGTTCGCGACCACCCAGGCGTCGATCTGGTGGTCCAGACTGACCAGCGGCCCGCTGAACAGCACCGCGCAGGTGACCCAGACGAAGCCGAGGAGCAGCACGATGCCCGCCGGCAGCCGCCAGGTGTGGCGCTGCTGCTGCGACGTGACGGCCTCGTCGGTCCAGCGCTCGGAGCGGGTCTCGACGCTCACCGGGGCGACCGGCCCGTCCGTCGTACGGTCTCCTCGGTGTGTGGGCGCAACGCTCCCTCTCCTCGCTCGGGCGACGGCGGTGCCCGCCCAGTCGGCGGGGCTCGATCCCTTGTACCTTACGGCCGCCTCGGGCATGCGCCTCCGACGGCCTTTCCCGCTCAGCGGGCCGTTCGGGCCCGCCTGGCGCGGTGGTCGGCGACCCCGAGCGTGAGCGCAATCACCATCAGCACGACCGAGCACACCAGGGTGGCCCGCAGCGCCTCACGCTGGTCCGCGCCGTGCAGGCTGAGCCGGTACGCCGTGGCAAGCACCGCGGCGCCCATCGAGCTGCCGATCCGCTGGCCGGTCTGCAGCGCGCCGCCGGCGGCGCCGCCCATCCACGGGGGTACCTCGGACAGGGTCATCGTGAAGTTCGGCGAGACCACCGCGCCGGCGCCGACACCGGCGGCCAGCAGCGGTGCGGCCATCAGGTAGCCGATCTGGCCGGGGGGCACCAGCGGCACCGCGACCGCGAGGGTGCCGAAGCCGAGGACGACGAGGAGCAGCCCGCCGATCGTGAGCCGCCGGCCGAGCCGGTCCACCAGCCGGCCGGCCAGCACCGCGCTGACCGCCGAGCCGACCGCGAACGGCATCACCGCGAGGCCGGACTCCAGCGGCGAGTAGCCCAGCCCGTCCTGGAAGAACAGCGCCAGCACCAACCAGATGCCGCTGAACCCGCAGAAGTAGACCGAGGCCAGCACGATCCCCGCGGTGTAGCCCGGCGCGTCCCGGAACAGCCGGACGTCGAGCAGCGGCGGCCTACCCCGGGCGATCAGCCGTCGCTCCCAGCGCACGAAGCCCCAGCCGAGCGCCGGCGCCAGCGCGGCCATCCCCCACAGCGGGGTGGCCGGGTCGCTCATCGCCGCCACCAGCGGCAGCAGCACGGACAGCACGCTGCCTCCGAGCAGCAGCGCACCGAGCGTGTCGATCTGGGAGGTGAGGCGTCGCTCGCTCGGCTCTGGCGGCGGGATCACCCGCACCGCCAGCACCATCGCCAGCACGCCGAGCGGGATGTTGACGTAGAACACGTACCGCCAGCCCTGCTGCTCGCCGAAGGCGGTCAGGATCAGCCCGCCGAGAACGGGTCCGGTGGCGGCCGAGACGCCCACCGTCGTACCGAAGATGCCGAAGGCGCGGCCGCGCTCCGGGCCCCGGAAGAGCGCCTGGATCAGCCCGGCGTTCTGCGGGGTGAGCAGGCCGGCGGCAACACCCTGGGCCAGCCGGGCGGCCACGATCCAGGTCTCGCTGGTCGCCGCGCCGGCCGCCGCGCTGGTCACGGTGAACGCCACCAGTCCGACCAGGAACATCCGCCGCCGCCCGAACGCATCGCCGAGCCGGCCGCCGGCGACCAGGGTCAGCCCGAAGGTCAGCGCGTAGCCGGACACGATCCACTGCACCCCCTGCGGCGAGGCGTGCAGGCCGCGCTGGATGGACGGGATCGCGACGTTCACGATGGTGACGTCCAGCAGGGTCATGAAGCCGACCACGAGAGTCACCGCCAGGGCCCGCCAGCGGCCCGGGTAGCCCTCCCCCTCCGCGGTCCCGGGTGCGGTCGTCCCAGCGGAGGCGGTCTCGGGAGATGCGGAGGTGCTGCCGGGCGGGGAATCGCGATCGCTGCTGTGCATCGGCGCGCTCAGTACCCGCGTCGTACCGGCGAAAACGGCGCCCGGCCGGGGCGGCTCCACCCGGGCCCGGTCAGGCGAAGGTGCCGTCGGCGAACCGGTAGTCCATCCCGTTGATCACGTACACCACGTCGGAGCCCACAGTCTTGGTCACCTGGAGCGCGACGCTGGTGCCGACCAGGCCGGCCAGCTCCTGCGCGTTGGTCTCCACGGTCCCGTCCGCGTCGAAGTCGTCAGCCGCCGGAGCGACGAGCTGGGTCTCCGGCCCGAGGTCGAGCGGTACGCCGCCCACGCACCACCCCAGCTGGCAGGTCTGCAGCGCCCCGGTGACCGAGACCAGCGACACCGTCGGCGGCGCGCTGGGCGAGGGCGACGGGCTCGGCGAAGGAGACGGGGACGGCCTGGGCGACGGCGACGGCGACTTCGACGGCGTGCCCGACGGCGACGGGCCGGTGCTCCCCGACGGGCTCTTGGTCGGACTCGACCCACCCGACGCGGAGGTCTGCTTGGTCGGGGTGACCACCGCCTGCACCGCGTCACCGCTGCGGTGGTGCCGGTGGTGCGCAGGCCGCTTCGTGGCGTGGTGCTGGGCGTGGTGCTTGTGGTGGGCCTTGTGGTGCTGCTTCGGCGGGGGCGGCATGATCCAGACGCCGGTCTGGTAACCGCGCTGGAAGGCCATCACCAGCGCCACGTAGTAGTGGGACTGGTTGTAGCTCCAGATCGCCAGCTTGGTCTGGGACGGGTCGGCGAGGTTCAGCCCGCCGGCGCAGAGGTACGCCGCGGCAGCCAACGCCGCGTCGTTGATGTCGTTGGGGTTCATCTGTCCGTTGCCGTCACCGTCCCTGGCCCACATCCGCCAGGTGCTCGGCAGGAACTGCATCGGCCCCACGGCCCGGTCCCAGACCGTGTCGTGGTCAAGCACCCCGTTGTCGGTGTCCGGGATCGCTGCCACCCGACCTTGCCCGTTCAGCGGAACACCCAGGATGGCCGGGTGCGAGATGCCCTGGGCGTCCAGCACCGCTCCGCCGTACTGCCCGTGATCGGACTCCACGCGGCCGATCGCGGCCAGCAGCGTCCACGGGATGTGGCAGGCCGGGTCGACCGAGGCCATGGTGCCCGCCGCGTGGTGGTAGGCGCGCGACGCGGCGTACGGGATGCCGGTGTCGGTGAGCAGGCTCGGCACCCAGACCCGGGTGCCCTTGGGGCCGGTGATCTCCTGACCGCCGTGCTTGTCGCTGGACCGGGCGCCGTCGCGCGAGGTGTCGGTGGTCGGCAGGTCGGTGAGCCACGGCAGGGCCCGGTCGGGTACGTCGACGGCCAGCTGCGCCTGCGGCAGGTCCGGGGACACGCGAGCCCGCGGTCGGGCGTGGTCGTCGGAGACGCCGGCGAGCTGCTGGACCACCGGAGTCGCGGTCACGCAGAGCAGCACGCCGACCGCCAGTCGCGTGCTCAACCGCGCGAGATGACGTGTGCCCAGCACTCGACCCATGGCTCTCCCCGTCCTGCCCGTCATCCGAGCCTAGGTAGCCCGTCTGCGCCGAGTTACCCCATCCGGGCACAAATGACTCGGTGGGAACATGAAGACATGACCCAGGTGGGTCAAGCGACCCGTTCAGCCCCGGTCGGATCGGTCCAGGACGTCGAAGCCCATCCCCGCGCGCTGCAGCCGGCCGGTCAGGTTCTCGCCCATCGCCACCGCGGTGGTCAGCTGCCCCGCCACTTCCGGGTTGTCGTCGAAGGCCAGGCTGAGCGCGGACTCCCCCAGCATGGTCGCGGTCTCGCCGTAGCCGGGATCACCGCCGGTCACCTCGGTCACCACCCGGCGGCCGTCGGCCTCGCCGACGAACCGCACGCAGAACCAGGACCGGGCCCGCTTGGACTCCGAGGGCCCGTCCCCCTGCCGGATCCGGGAGAGCACCGCGTCGCGCACCGGCGGCAGCTGTACGGCGGCGGCCAGGCCGCCCAGTCCCGCCGCGGTGGCCGCCATCACCGGAAGCCGGCGCAGCGCGGCGTAGTGCGCGTAGCCGAAGTCCGGGCCGTAGCGGTCGAGGGCGGCCGCGGAGCGCTTCACGACCAGCGGGTCGATGGTCGGCAGCGGCATCAGCCACAGCCCGGTGTCCGGGTCGCGGTGCGGGCCCCGCGCGACGGACCGGACCCGGCGGCCGGCCGGTCGCGGCTCCCGGGCCCGGCGTTCGGCGGCCGCCTGCCGCATCTGCCGGGCCCGCGACATCGCGGTGACGGCCGTGCTCAACGTTCCGGCCGAAAGCGCGCCCTGGGCGCGGACCATGCCGCGCACCCGGATCGGCGCCGCCTGGGGCAGCTGCAGCACCGTGAACCGGGCGCCGAGATCGTGCGGCACCGAGTCGAAGCCGCAGGCGTGCACCAGCCGGGCGCCGGACTCGACCGCCTGCCGGTGGTAGCCGACGTACATCCGGTCCACGAACTCCGGTTCACCGGTCAGGTCGGCGTAGTCGGTGCCGGCCGCCGCGCAGGCGGCGACCAGCGGCTCGCCGTACGTCAGGTAGGGGCCTACGGTGCTGACCACCACCCGGGCGCGCTGCGCGACCCGGTCCAGCGACGCCGGGTCGGTGACGTCGGCGTGCAGCAGCGGCAGGTCGCCCCGGTTCGGCGCCCCGCCCGGCAGCCTGTCCGGTGCCCCACCCGGCGCCCCGTCCTGCAGCCGACCCGCCAGCCGGTCGCGGACCTCCTCCAGGCGCTCCTGGCTCCGGCCGGCCAGCGCCCAGCGCGCACCAGGCGGCATGGTCCGGGCGAGGTACTCCGCGACCAGCCGCCCGGTGAACCCGGTAGCGCCGAACAGCACGATGTCGAAGTCCCTGCTCGCCTTGTCCACGCCTCTCCTCTCACCGCGTTCCCAACACGATATTGGTACGGCTAGCGCGACCCATACGTCGCGTTCCCAACACGATATTGGTGCGGCTAGCGCGACCCATACGTCGCGTTTCCGACACGACAACGGTAAGGACCGGCGGGCGTAGGCTCGAGACATGGAGGACGGGGACCGGCCCAGGGCCGCGTCCGAGGCGGTCGACCGGGCGTCCGAGGCGGTCGACCCGGCGTCCGAGGCGGTCGACCGGGCGTCCGAGAGGGTCGACCCGGCGTCCGAGGCGGTCGACCGGGCCTTCGCGGCGGTCCACCGGGCCGACTTCCTGCCCCCGGACCTGCGCCGCGCCGCCGACGCCGACCAGGCGCTGCAGATCGGCTACGGCCAGACCAACAGCCAGCCGACCACGGTCCGGGACATGCTCCACCTGCTCGAGGTACAGCCCGGCGATCGGGTCCTCGACGTCGGCTGCGGGTCGGGCTGGACGACCGCCCTGCTCGGGGTCCTGGTCGGACCGACCGGCTGCGTCGACGGGGTGGAAATCATCCCGGAGCTGGTCGCGTGGGGCCGGGAGAACCTCGCCGGCTACGCGCTCCCATGGGCGCACATCCACCAGTCCGCCGACGGCGTGCTCGGGCTGCCGGAGCATGCGCCGTACGACCGGATCCTGGTGTCCGCGGAGTCACGGGACCTGCCCACGGCACTGACGGAGCAGCTGGCCCCCAGCGGCCGGATGGTGGTGCCGGTGGCCGGGCGGATGCACGTCGTACGACGTACCGACTCACGCACCGAGGTCGAACGGCACGGGTACTACTCGTTCGTGCCGCTGATCACCTAGCGCTCATCGGATCCCGCGCAGGGCCAACGACGGCTCGGAGCGCTCCCGGCCCCGCCGTGGTGAGGTGGCGGCCATCGCGATGCCGGTGAAAGCGACCGCCAACGCCATCAGCTGCAGCAGCTGGCCCACCTTGCCGAGCTCGCCCGCAACCGGGGTCAGGCCCACGAACACGAGCAGCAGCACGGGCACCCACACGGAGGTGGCTCGGGCCCGGAGCAGGCCGCAGGCGATCAGCAGCAGCCCGAGCATGAAGCCGCCGAGCCAGACGTACAGCAGCACGATCAGCCAGCCTCCGGCGACCGCGTTGTCGAGCAGCCGGCCGTTGAGCGCGTGGCTGCGGACCAGCGCGTGGAAGAAGGTCATCAGCATGCTGTAGCCACAGGTGCCGATGGTGCCGACCAGGAACACCGCCGTGCCGGCCAGCCCGAGCCAGCGGCCGCGGGGCCGGTCGAACAGCGTCACCAGGGTGGGCAGGCCCAGGGTGAGCGCCACGGAGGCGACGAAGAACAGCACCGCCATCGCCATCCAGCGGTCACCGTGCGTGGTGACCACCCGCAGCGTGGCCCCAGCGTCACCGCCGTTGCTGGTCGGCCCGAGCACGCTGCCGAGCACCAGGGCCATCACTCCCGTGACCAGCGACGACGCCGAGAGCGGGACCCATTGCGCGCGCATTGGGGAATGGTAAGGCGAAATCCCGCGGCCGGGGGTCAGGTCGCGAAATCCACCACCCGGTCCGGTCCGATGTCGTCCCACTCGTCGACCAGCTCCACCAGGTCGGCGACCGAGCCGACCACCCGGGTCGGCCGGTACGGGAACCGCTCCACGTCCTCCGCGCGGGTGGAGCCGGTGAGCACCAGGATGGTGCGCAGACCGGCCTCCAGGCCGGAGACCACGTCGGTGTCCATCCGGTCGCCCACCATCACCGTGGTCTCGGAGTGCGCGTCGATCCGGTTCAGCGCCGAGCGCATCATCAGCGGGTTCGGCTTGCCGACGAAGTACGGCTGCACCCCGGTCGCCCGGGTGATCAGCGCGGCCACGGAGCCGGTGGCCGGGATCGGGCCGTGCACGCTGGGCCCGGTCGGGTCCGGGTTGGTGGCGATGAACCGGGCGCCGTCCTCGATCAGCCGGATCGCGGTGGTGATCGCCTCGAAGGAGTAGGTCCGCGTCTCACCGAGCACCACGTAGTCCGGGGACCGTTCGGAGAGCACGTAGCCGATCTCGTGCATGGCCGTGGTGAGCCCGGCCTCACCGATCACGTACGCCGTACCGCCCGGCCGCTGGCCGTCCAGGAACTGCGCGGTGGCCAGCGCGCTGGTCCAGATCGCGTCCTCCGGCACGTCGATGCCGCTGCGGTGCAGCCGGGCCTTGAGGTCGCGCGGGGTGTAGATCGAGTTGTTGGTCAGCAGCAGGAAGGGCCGGCAGCGGTCCTGGAGCCGCTTGACGAAGTCCGCGGCGCCAGGGATCGCGTCGTCCTCGTGCACCAGCACGCCGTCCATGTCGGACAGCCAGGTGCGCACCGGCCGCGGTGAGCTCATGGGCCCATGGTGGCAGACGTAGCCTGGGGCCGTGGATCGTCCCGTCGCGCTCGCCGCTTCGCCGTACGACGTGCGCCCGGCTCTCGACCTGCTCCGGGACCGGCCGCTCGTCGCGCTGAGCGGGGCCGGGCTGAGCACCGACTCCGGGATCCCCGACTACCGCGGGCCCGGGTCGCCGGCGCGCACCCCGATGACGTACCAGGAGTTCGTGTCCGGTCCGACGGCGCGGCAGAGGTACTGGGCCCGCTCGCACGTGGGCTGGTCGCGGATGGCCCGCGCGCTGCCGAACCCCGGCCACCACGCGCTGGCCCGACTGGAGGCGGCAGGCGGGCTGCGGATGCTGATCACCCAGAACGTCGACGGGCTGCACGAGGCGGCCGGCTCGCAGCGGCTGTGCGCGCTGCACGGGCGGATCGCGGAGGTGGTCTGCCTGTCCTGCGGGCAGGTGAGCAGCCGGGAGTCGCTGCACGAGCGCCTCTCCGACCTCAATCCGGGCTTCGCCGACGCCCACCGCGACGCGGTGATCCGGCCGGACGGCGACGTGGAGCTGGGCAGCACCGACGGGTTCCTGGTCCCCGGCTGCGTGTTCTGCGACGGGGTGCTCAAGCCGCACGTGGTGTTCTTCGGGGAGAACGTGCCCAAGCCGCGGGTGCTCGGCTGCTACGAAGCCGTCTCGCAGGTTGCCGAGTCGGGCGGAGCGCTGCTCGTGGTGGGCTCCTCGCTCACCGTGATGTCCGGGCTGCGGTTCGTCCGGCACGCGCACAAGCTCGGGATGCCGGTCGTGATCGTGAACCGGGGCGCCACGCGCGGCGACCCGCTGGCCACCGTGAAGCTGGAGGCGGGTACGACGCCCTTCCTCACCGACTTGGCAGGGGGTCAGGAGATGTCTCTGCGCACCGAGAGCACGATGCCCAGCGCAGCGAGGACCAGCGCGTAGCCGAGCAGCACCAGCCCGCCGGCCCACCAGGCGAGGTACTGCACGATCGCCGTGCCGGGCGCCATCAGTGCCGAGGAGGCGTTGGTGGGCAGCCACTTCGCGACCGAGTCCAGGTTGGCCGCGGACAGACCGAGGGTCAGCAGCGGCTGCAGCAGGAAGATCACGAAGACGCCGATCAGGATCGCCGCCACCTGGTTGCGGATCAGCGTGCCGATGCCGATGCCGAGCACGGTCCAAAGCCCGACCGCGACCACGGCGAGCACGATCGAGGGCCACAGCCGGTCGGCGCCGTAGCCGAGCCCGTGACCACGCGCCACGATCACCACCCCGCCCACGACGAGAGCGGTGACCAGGGCCGCGATTCCGTAGCCGAGCCCGACCAGCAGGTGTGCGACCAGCTTGGCGCCCACCACCCGGCTGCGCCGCGGCGAGACGAGGAAGGTCGAGGTGATGGTCTGGTAGCGGTACTCCCCGGTCATCCCGGTGATGCCGAGGATCATCGCCAGGATGTAGCTGCCGGTGAACAGCGACTCGGCGTAGACGCCGCGGATCCCGGCGGCGGTGTCAAGTCCCGCGGTGTCCGGCTGCGCCGTGCTCAGCGTGACACCGGCGAAACCGGCGGTCACCCCCGCCTGCACGGCGGTGTAGACGACCGCGCCGAGCAGCAGCCCCCACCACAGCCGCGTGGAGATGATCTTGTGCAGCTCCGAGCGGACCAGCCCGGTCATGACGCCACCGTCGCGGGCTGCTCGGCGGTCAGGTCCAGGAACAGCCGCTCCAGGTCACCGGCCTCGGCCACCAGCTCGTGCACCTCGACGCCGGCCAGGTACAGGGCGTGGCCGACCTCCTCCGTCGTACTCCCCGAGACGCGGAGCCGGCCGTCCGGGAGCTGCTCGACCGGCTGCCCGGGCAGGGCGTCGCGCAGCGCCTCGGGCTGCGGGGTGCGCACGAGTACGGCGCGGGAAGCGGCCCCCAGCTGGGCAAGGGTGCCCTGCCGCACCAGCCGGCCGTGGGACACCACGACCACCTCGTCGACGGTCTGCTCCACCTCGCTGAGCACGTGGCTGGAGACCAGCACGGTCCGGCCCTCCGCGGCGAGGGCGCGCAGGAAGGTCCGCAGCCAGGCGATCCCCGCCGGGTCGAGCCCGTTGGCCGGCTCGTCGAGCAGCAGCACCCCCGGGTCGCCGAGCAGCGCCTGGGCGAGCGCCAGCCGCTGCCGCATGCCGAGGGAGAAGCCGCCCACCCGCCGGTCGGCGACCTCGGTGAGCCCGACCAGGCCGAGCAGCGTCGTGACCCGCAACGGGTCCACGCCGCCGGCGAGGGCGACCGTCGCGAGGTGCGCCCGCGCGGACCGGCCGGGGTGGAAGCCGGAGGACTCGAGCGCGGCGCCGACGGTGCCGAGCGGGTCGTCCAGGTCCCGGTAGGCCCGGCCGCCGATGGTCGCCGACCCCGCAGTCGGCGCGAGCAGACCCAGCAGGCAGCGCAGCGTGGTGGTCTTGCCGGCGCCGTTGGGGCCGAGGAACCCGGTGACCCGCCCTGGGTGGACGGTGAAGGTCAGCGCGTCCAGCGCCTTCAGGGTGCCGAACATCTTGGACAGGCCGACCACCTCGACGGTGTGCGTCACAGGCGGCGGACGAACATGTGGGCAGCGAGGTCGGCGTCGATCTCCGCGGTCTCCCCGCCGCTGGCGACCAGCACACCGGCCGGAGCCGAGGCGACGGAGACCACCTTGTCCGGCAGCGCGCCCACCCGGCGCAGCGCGGCCATCAGCGACTCGTCCTTCTGCATCTCCTCGCCGATCCGGCGGACCAGCACCCGCACCTCGGTGGAGGAGGCCACCGCGTCGAGCGGCTCGACGTCGGACATGAAGTCCTCGTCGTCGGCGTCCTCGCCGAGCTCCTGCAGTCCGGGGATCGGGTTGCCGTACGGCGACTCGGTCGGGTGGTCGAGCAGCTCGAGCAGCCGGCGCTCCACGGCCTCGGACATCACGTGCTCCCAGCGGCACGCCTCGGCGTGCACCGACTCCCAGTCCAGGCCGATCACGTCGGTGAGCAGCCGCTCGGCGAGCCGGTGCTTGCGCATCACTCGCACCGCCAGCTGCATGCCGCCGTCGGTGAGCTGGAGGTGCCGGTCGCCCTCGACGGTGAGCAGGCCGTCGCGCTCCATCCGGGCCACGGTCTGGCTGACCGTCGGCCCGCTCTGGTGCAGCCGCTCCGCGATCCGGGCGCGCAGCGGCACGATGCCCTCCTCGACCAGCTCGTAGATGGTCCGCAGGTACATCTCCGTGGTGTCGATCAGGTCGCTCACGCCCTCATTGTGGCGCATCGGGGAAGCCGGCCGTGCCGCGTGGCACAGTGGGGCGATGCCCGAGCCCGCTGCCGTGATGTGGTTCCGTCGCGACCTGCGGCTCGGCGACAACCCCGCGCTGGCCGCCGCCGCGCAGGCCGGGCCGGTGCTGGCCCTGTTCGTGGTCGACCCGGCGCTCTGGGAGCCGGCCGGACCGGCCCGCCGCGCCTACCTCGCCCGGTCGCTGGCCGCACTGGACGCCGAGCTCCGGGACCGCGGCGGGCGGCTGGTGCTGCGCCGCGGCGACCCGGCCGAGGTGCTGCCTCGGGTGGCCGCGGAGGTGGGTGCCGGGTCGGTGCACGTGGCCGGCGACTTCGGCCCGTACGGCCGCCGACGCGACGAGCACGTCGAGCAGGCGCTGGCCTCGTCCGGCGTGGCCCTGGAGCGCACCGGGTCCCCCTACGCGGTCCCGCCGGGTGAGGTGGTCACCGGCAAGGGCACCGGCTACCAGGTGTTCACCCCCTTCTTCCGGGCCTGGGCCGAGCACGGCTGGCAGCCGCCGGTCTCGGAGCCGACGGTGTCCTGGCTGGACCTGCCCGGCGACCCGCTGCCTCAGGCGGCCGTGCCCGACGGCATGCGGCTCCCGCAGGCCGGCGAGCACGCGGCGCTTTCGGCCTGGCGGGAGTTCCTGGACCGGGTCGGAGAGTACGACGAGTCGCGGGACCGGCCGGTCGAGGAGACCTCGCACATGTCGGTCCCCCTGAAGTGGGGCGAGATCCATCCGCGCACGATGCTGGCCGATCTCGCCACGGGCGGGCCGGGTGCCGCGTCGTACTGCCGGCAGCTGGCCTGGCGGGAGTTCTTCGCCGACGTGCTCTGGCACCGCCCGGAGACCGCGCGGGAGTACCTCCGACCTGGCTTCGCCGCCATGACGTACGACGCACCGGGCGAGGCGTTCCGGGCCTGGACTGAAGGCCGCACCGGCTTCCCGATCGTGGACGGCGGGATGCGCCAGCTGCGCGCCACCGGGTGGATGCACAACCGGGTCCGCATGGTGGCCGCCAGCTTCCTGGTCAAGGACCTGCACGTGGAGTGGCAGCACGGCGCGCGGCACTTCATGCGCTGGCTGGTGGACGCCGACCTGGCCTCCAACCAGCACAACTGGCAGTGGGTGGCCGGCTGCGGAGCCGACGCCGCACCGTACTTCCGGGTGTTCAACCCGACCGCCCAGGGACACCGCTTCGACCCCGCCGGGGACTACGTGCGCGCCTGGGTGCCGGAGCTGCGTGGCCTGGACGCGAAGCACGTGCACGAGCCGGTCCGCGCCCCGGGCGGCCCGCCGGACGGGTACCCTGCACCGATCGTCGACCACGGCGCCGAGCGCCGGGAGGCGCTGACCCGACTGCACGAGATCCGGAAGAGAGCATGACCGCAACAACCGCCGCCGACCTGACCATCGCGACCCGGTTCCGCGGGCCAGCCCGGTCGGGCAACGGGGGCTACACCGCCGGCGCGCTGGCCGAGCGGGTGGAGACCGACGACGAGTGCGCGATCGAGGTGACCCTGCGTCAGCCGCCGCCGCTCGAGGTGGCGATGGCCGTGCAGGGCCTCGACCCGTCCGACCCGGCGAACGTGACCGGGCTGCCCACCACGGTGCTGTCCTTCGGCGGCTCCCGGATCGCCGAGGCGCGGGCGGTGAACACCGAGCTCGAGCCGGTGGAGGCGGTCGACATGAGCACCGCCGCCGACGCGATGGCGCGCTTCCCCGGGCTGGTGTCGCACCCGTTCCCGACCTGCTTCAGCTGCGGGGTGGACCGCGAGGAGGGCGACGGGCTGCGGATCTTCCCCGGCAAGGTGTCCCAGGACCGGGTGGCCGCGTTGTGGGTGCCGCACCCGAGCCTGGCCGTCTCCAGCGACCTGCTCGACGCCGGCCTGCAGCGGGTGGGCATGCCGGTGGCCTGGGCGGCGCTGGACTGCGTCGGCGGCTGGGCCGGCGACCTGGAGGGTCGCAAGATGGTGCTCGGCCGGATCACCGCGACCCTGGACGCGCTGCCCGCGGTCGGTGAGCCGCACGTCGTGGTGGGCCGGATGACCGGCGGCAGCGGCCGCAAGACGTTCACCGCCAGCACCCTCTACGACAGCGACGGCCGGGTGGTGGCCCGCGCCGAGCACATCTGGATCGAGATCGACCCGGACTCGTTCAACTAGGGCGTCGGGCGGGTCGCGTCGTACGCCATGAACCGCCGCTGCACCGCGACGGCGAGCAGCACCCCGACGATGCAGGCCAGCCCGCCGAGGACCAGCGCCGGCCGCTCGCCCACCACGCTGGCCACCGAGCCGGCCACGAAGTCACCGGCCCGCGGCCCGCCGGCAACCACCACGATGAACACCCCCTGGATCCGGCCGCGTAGCTGGTCGGGGGCGGCGACCTGCAGGATCGTGGAGCGGTACGCCGCGCTGATCATGTCCGCCATCCCGGACACGGCGAGCAGCAGCACGCCGAGCCAGAGCAGCGAGGTGAGCCCGACCGCGCCCACGGCGGCTCCGTAGCCGATCACCGCGACCGCGATCGCCAGGCCTTGCAGGCGCACCCGGCTCACCCAGCCGGACAGCGCGAACGCGATCAGCGCCCCCACGGCGGGAGCGGACTGGAGCACGCCCACGACGGCCGCTCCGCCGCCGTACACCTTGAAGGCGAGCGCCGGGAACAGCGACCGCGGCTGGGCGAGCACCATCGCGCACAGGTCCAGCACGAAGGTCATCCGCAGGTTCGGCGAGCGGCGCAGGAACCGCAGCCCGGTGACCACCGAGCGGAGGCCGGCGCGCGGGCTGTTCTCCAGCGGTGGCATCCGCGGCATCCGGATCAGCGCGTAGTAGGCGGCGGAGAAGGTGACCACGTCGAGGGTGTACGCCGCGCCGAAGCCCTGCCACTTGATCAGCAGCGCCCCGAGCGCGGGCCCGAAGGTGAACCCGAGGTTGAACGAGGCCATGTTCAGCGCGCTGGCCGCCGGCATCAGCTCACCGGGGATCAGCCGCGGCACCATCGCGCTGCGGGCCGGGTTGTTCAGCGCGTAGAAGCCGGACTGGACCGCCACGCACCCGAACAGCGCCCACACCGAGTCGACCCGCCGGAAGGCGAGCACCGCCAGCGTGATGGAGACCGCCCACAGTCCGGCGGACGCGGCCAGCGCGAGGGTACGCCGGTCCATGGCGTCGGCGATCGCCCCGCCGTACAGGCCGAGCATCACCAGCGGCACCAGCGCGAACACCCCGACCAGCCCGACGTAGAACGAGGAGTGCGTCAGCGAGTACACCTGGATCGCGATCGCCACGGTGGTCATCTGCTGGCCGAGCTGGGCCACGGAGTTGCCGAAGAAGAGCCGGCGGTACGGCGCGGAGACCTGCAGCGGGCGAATGTCGGTGAGCACCGAACGCCACCACGAACCGCGCACCCGGCCCCGCTCTGCCACGACGCTCACTCTCTCACCCGGGGCACCGAGGGCCGGCGAGATCTGTGACACACGCGCAACTGCGGACGAAATGGGTTGTGAGGGCCACGCGCCGAGACGTACCGTGATGGGACACGGGAAAGGAGGTGGTCCAGAAGTGAATTCTTTACGGACTCGTGAGGTGGCTGCTCGCTAGCAGCGCACCGGCCAGCGTTGCTGTCTCGCAGTGCGCGCTGGTAATACCAAAGCAGTCACCCGGCCCGTGGGCGCTCCGGAGAAGTCCGCCCGGAGTACGCGGCCCTCACCGAGGGAACCGCAACGCCCACGGGCCGTTCCATGTCCGGACCCGGGCCGGGCGCCCACCGCTCAGGTGGCGGCGAGCGCGCCGACCCCCTCCTCCTCGACCGGGGCGCTGAACTGCGCCTGGTACAGCGCCGCGTAGGCGCCTCCGGCACCCAGCAGCTCCTCGTGAGTGCCCTGCTCGACGATCTGGCCGTGCTCCATCACCAGGATCAGGTCCGCGTCGCGGATCGTGGACAGCCGATGCGCGATCACGAAGCTGGTCCGGTCGGTGCGCAGCGCCGCCATCGCCTGCTGCAGCAGCAGCTCGGTGCGGGTGTCCACCGAGCTGGTCGCCTCGTCGAGGATCAGCAGCGCCGGGTCGGCCAGGAACGCCCGGGCGATGGTGACCAGCTGCCGCTCCCCGGCGCTGATGTTGCTGCCCTCCTCGTCGATGACGGTGTCGTAGCCGGCGGGCAGGTTGTGCACGAACCGGTCCACGAAGGTGGCGCGGGCGGCTTCCCGGATCTCCTCCTCCGAGGCGTCCGGCCGGCCGTAGGCGATATTCTCGCGGATCGTGCCGTTGAACAGCCAGCTGTCCTGCAGCACCATGCCGATCCGGCCGCGCAGGTCGGCCCGCCGCATCGTGGACACGTCCACCCCGTCCAGGGTGATCCGGCCGGAGTCCACGTCGTAGAACCGCATGATCAGGTTCACCAGGGTGGTCTTGCCGGCCCCCGTCGGCCCGACGATGGCCACCGTGCGGCCGGGCCGCGCGACGAGGGACAGGTCCTCGATCAGCGGCTTCTCCGCGTCGTACCGGAACGACACCTCCTCGAAGACCACCTCACCGCGGCCACCCACTGCCAGCGGCGCGTGCTCCTCCGGCCGCTCCTCCTCGGCGTCGAGCAGCTCGAAGACCCGCTCGGCCGAGGCCACCCCGGACTGCAGCAGGTTCACCATCGAGGCGACCTGGGTCAGCGGCTGGGTGAACTGGCGGGAGTACTGGATGAAGGCCTGTACGTCGCCCAGGCTCATCGTGCCGGAGGCCACCCGCAGCCCGCCGAGCACCGCGATGACCACGTAGTTGAGGTTCCCGATGAACATCATCGTCGGCATGATCAGCCCGGAGACGAACTGGGCGCCGAAGCTGGCCTTGTAGAGCTCGTCGTTCTCGGCGGCGAACACGTCCTCGGCCTCCCGCTGGTGGCCGAACACCTTGACCAGCGCGTGGCCGGTGAACGCCTCCTCGATGTGGGCGTTCAGGGTGCCGGTGCGCCGCCACTGCGCGATGAACAGCTTCTGCGAGCGCTTCATGATCGTGGCCGCGACCAGCATGGTCACCGGCACGGTGACCAGAGCGATCAACGCCAGCGTGGGCGAGATCCAGAACATCATCGCCAGCACACCGACCACGGTCAGTAGCGAGGTGAGCAGCTGGCTCATGGTCTGCTGCAGGCTCTGGCTGACGTTGTCGATGTCGTTGGTCACCCGCGACAGCAGCTCCCCGCGTGGCTGCCGGTCGAAGTAGCTCAACGGGAGGCGGTTGACCTTCGCCTCCACCTCTTCGCGCATCCGCCGCACCGTGGACTGCACCACGTCGTTGAGCAGGTAGCCCTGCAGCCAGGACAGCAGCGCGGAGCCGACGTACACCGCCAGCACCAGCAGCAGCACGTCCGCCACCGCGCCGAAGTCGACGCCCTGGCCGGGGACCACGTTCATGCCCGAGAGCAGGTCGGCCCGCTGGTCCTGTCCGTGCGCGCGCAAACCGTGCACCACCTGCTGCTTGGTGAGCCCGGCGGGCAGGTTGTCACCGATGAACCCGGCGAAGATCAGGTTGGTGGCCTGGCCGAGGATCTTCGGTCCGACCGCGGCCAGCCCGACGCTGGCGGCGGCCAGCAGCAGCACCGCGGTCGCCTTGCCCCGCTCGGGCCGCATCCGGCCGATCATCCGGCGCGCCGACGGCCCGAAGCTCATCGCCTTCTGGCCGACCATTCCGCCAGCGAACGGACCGCGTCCCGGTCCGCCGCCGGATGTGATCCGCTCGGTCTTCCTCAGCTGGCCGTTCTGCGGCGCGACCGGCTGGCCGCCGCCGGCCGGCTGCCCGCCGGTGGGGGTGCTCATGCTGCCTCCTCGGCGCTCAGCTGGGACTCGACGATTTCCTGGTAGGTCGGGCAGGTCTCCAACAGGTCCTGGTGCCGGCCGCGGCCGACGATCTCCCCGTCCTCGAGCACCACGATCTGGTCGGCCTCGACGATCGTGGACACCCGCTGGGCGACGATGACGACGGTGGCGTCCTCGGTCACCGGGCGCAGTGCCTGCCGCAGCCGTGCGTCGGTGGCCACGTCCAGCGCGGAGAACGAGTCGTCGAACAGGTAGATCGACGGCCGCCGGATCAGCGCCCGGGCGATCGCGAGCCGCTGCCGCTGCCCGCCGGAGACGTTGGTGCCGCCCTGCGCGATCGGCGCGTCCAGCCCGCCTGACATCGCCTCGACGAAGTCCCGGGCCTGGGCGATCTCGAGGGCGGCCCAGAGCTCGTCCTCGGTGGCGTCCGGCTTGCCGTAGCGCAGGTTGCTGGCCACCGTGCCGGAGAACAGGTACGCCTTCTGCGGCACCAGCCCGATCCGGCTCCAGAGCAGCTCCGGCTCGAGCCGTCGTACGTCCACCCCGGCGACGTACACGCCGCCATCGGTCACGTCGAACAGCCGCGGGACCAGGTTGACCAGGGTGCTCTTGCCGGCGCCGGTCGAGCCGATGATCGCGGTGGTGTGGCCGGGTGCTGCAGTGAAGGCGATGTCCCGCAGCACCGGCGCGTCCGCGCCCGGGTAGCTGAACGAGACGCCGCGGAACTCCACCTCGCCGGAGGCGGCGAGGTCGATGACCGGCTCTTCAGGAGGTACGACGGAGGTGGCGGTGTCGAGCACCTCCCCGATCCGGTCCGCGCACACCGAGGCCCGGGGCACCAGCACGAGCATGAAGGTGGCCATCATCACCGACATCAGGATCTGCACCAGGTAGGCCAGGAACGCGGTGAGCGCGCCGACCTCCATCAGCCCGTCGTTCACCCGGTGCCCGCCGAACCAGAGCACGGCGACGCTGGAAAGGTTGAGGATCAGCATCACCGACGGGAACATGGTGGCCTGCCAGCGGCCGACGTTGATGGCCAGGCCGGTGAGCTCGTCGTTGGCCCGGCCGAACCGCGCGGTCTCGTAGGGCTCCCGGACGAACGCGCGCACCACCCGGATGCCGGTGATCTGCTCGCGCAGGATCCGGTTCACCGCGTCGATGCGGGTCTGCATCTTCCGGAAGCCCGGCACCATCCGGGTGATGATCAGGCCGACCACGAGGACCAGCACGGGCACGCACACCGCCAGCAGCCAGGAGAGCCCGATGTCCTCGCGCATCGCCATCACCACGCCGCCGACCATCATGATCGGCGCGGTGACCAGCAGGGTGCAGCTGAGCAGCACCAGCATCTGGACCTGCTGCACGTCGTTGGTGTTGCGGGTGATCAGGCTCGGTGCGCCGAACCGGCCCACCTCCCGCCCGGAGAACGTGCCGACCCGGTGGAAGATCGCGGCCCGCACGTCGCGGCCGAAGCTCATCGCGGTGCGGGAGCCGAAGTACACCGCGCACACGCTGCACACGATCTGCACCAGCGACACCGCCAGCATCACCGCGCCGATGCGCAGGATGTAGCCGGTGTCGCCCTTGGCCACGCCGTTGTCGATGATGTCGGCGTTGAGGGTGGGCAGGTACAGCGCGGCGATCGTGCCCACGAACTGCAGCGCCACCACCATGCTCAGCAGCCGGCGGTAGGGGCGCAGGTGCTCCCGGAGCAGTCTCAGCAGCATCGGCGTGTCTCCTTCGTGTCGGCGACCCCGTGGATCACCAGTTCCGCGATCTCGTCCGGCGACATGCCCTCGTCCGGGGACATCCCGGGGTGCCTCGAGCCGAAGACCAGCGAACGCAGCGCGAGCGCGGCCCGGGCCGGAGGCACCGACAGCTGGTCCTCGTACCGTGCGAACAACCCGGTCAGCGCGTCGAGGAGCACGCGGTTCGCCTCGAGGATGAACTCAGGCGGCCCCGGGCGCCGGTCGGGATCGTCGTGCTCGCCCATCGGCTCGCGGCCGACGATCCCGCGGACCGCGATGAGCACGGCGAACACGCGCTCCATGCTGGCCAGCATCTCCACGACGACCGTCCGGACCATGCCGAAGAGGTCGACCTCGGGGTCGATCGCCTCGAGCGTCCGCCGGCCGCGCTCTGCGTCGAACACGGCGCGCGCGGCGGCGTGCATCAGCTCGTGCTTGTCCGCGAAGACCCGGAAGATGGTCCCCTCAGCCACTCCGGCGGCCTCGGCGATCTGCCGGGTGGTCACGGTCGCGCCGTGGGTGACCAGCAGCGGGATGACGGCATCGACGATCGCCTGGCGGCGCTCGTCGGGAGACATCGGGGCGGCTCGGCCGCCGCGGGAGGTGGTTGGCACGCCGTACAGACTAAATGAGTGAGCGCTCACTCACAACCTGTTTTACGGCGCGAGTCGCACGACCTCCCAGCCGGAGTCGGTACGCCGGTAGCGCAGCCGGTCGTGCATCCGACCCGGCCGGCCCTGCCAGAACTCGAGGACGTGCGGCTCGACCCGGTAGCCGCCCCAGTGCGGCGGCACGGGGATCGGCTCGTCGCGCCCGAACCGGGCCGCCACCGCGTCGTACGACGCGTCGAGGACCGCCCGGTCGGCGACCACCTCCGACTGCGGCGAGGCCCAGGCGCCGATCTGCGAGGCCCGCGGGCGCGTGTCGAAGTAGGCCTGGTTCTCCGCCGGCGTCATCCGCAGGGCGGTGCCCTCGATGCGCACCTGGCGCTGCAGCGGGTGCCACGGGAACAGCAGCGCGCACTCCGGCTGCGCCGCGAGCTCGCCTGCCTTGCGGGAGGAGTAGTTGGTGTAGAAGCAGAAGCCGCGCTCGTCGAGCCCCTTGAGCAGCACCATCCGCGCCGACGGCGCACCGGAGGCCGAGACCGTGGACAGCACCATCGCGTTCGGCTCGTGCAGCCCGGCGGTGACGGTGTCGTGCATCCAGCGCCGGAACATCGCCAGCGGGTCGGCCGGCAGGTCGTCCTCGCACAGTCCCTCCGCGGCGTACTCGTGCCGCAGCTCGGCCAGGTCCCGCTCATTCATGGCTCGAATGTATCGGCCCGCCGACTCCTCGCACGCGACTCCGCGCGACAATGCTGGGACCCGAGAAGACGAAGGAGCCGCAGATGGGCGAAGTTCAGCACGGCCTCGAGGGCGTCGTCGCGTTCGAGACGCAGATCGCCGAGCCGGACAAGGAAGGTTCCGCACTGCGCTACCGCGGCGTCGACATCGAGGACCTCGTCGGCCGGGTGCCGTCCGAGAACGTGTGGGGGCTGCTCGTCGACGGCGGGTACCAGCCCGGGATGCCGCCCGCCGAGCCGTTCCCGCTGCCCGTGCACTCCGGAGACATCCGCGTCGACGTGCAGAGCGCGATCGCGCTACTCGCGCCGGTGTGGGGGCTCCGGCCGCTCTACGACATCGACGACAGGCAGGCCCGCGACGACCTGGCCCGCGCCGCGGTGATGGTCTTGTCGTACGTCGCCCAGGCGGCCCGCGGCCAGGGCCAGCCGATGGTCCCGCAGTCGGAGGTGGACAAGGCCGCCTCGATCACCGAGCGGTTCATGATCCGCTGGCGGGGGGAGCCGGACCCCAAGCACGTCAAGGCGGTCGACGCGTACTGGGCCTCCGCGGCCGAGCACGGCATGAACGCCTCCACGTTCACCGCCCGGGTGGTCGCATCCACCGGCGCCGACGTCGGTGCCGCGCTGTCCGCGGCGGTCGGCGCGATGAGCGGGCCGCTGCACGGCGCCGTCGCGGGTGCTCGGCATGATCGAGGAGGTGGAGCGGCGCGGGGAGGCCGAGTCCTACGTCAAGGAGCTGCTCGACGGCCACCAGCGGCTGATGGGCTTCGGGCACCGGGTCTACCGCGCCGAGGACCCGCGCGCCCGGGTGCTGAGGCGCACCGCCCGTGAGCTCGACGCCCCGCGCTACGAGGTGGCCGAGGCGCTGGAGAAGGCCGCGCTCAAGGAGTTGCGCGAGCGGCGGCCGGACCGGGTGCTGGAGACCAACGTGGAGTTCTGGGCGGCCATCGTGCTCGACTTCGCCGAGGTGCCGCCGCACATGTTCACCTCGATGTTCACCTGCGCGCGCACCGGCGGCTGGTCCGCACACATCCTGGAGCAGAAGCGCACCGGGCGGCTGATCCGGCCCTCGGCGATCTACACCGGGCCGGCGAGCCGCGGCGCGGACCAGGTCGAGGGCTGGGACCCCGCCTGGGCACCGAGCTGAGCTGAGCTGTTGAGTGTGGGGTTGTTCGCCCACGAGTGCCGGGTTGTTCCCGGGCGATCGCGAACAACCCCACACTCACGGTGGAACAACCCCACACTCGACGGAAGCGGGCGACGATGGCGGGCGACGATGGAGACCAGACGCGGGCGCTGTGGGACGAGGAGGCGCTGACCTTCGACGACGCCCCCGACCACGGCC
>DASTWW010000083.1:0-4399 GCA_035765755.1 Nocardioidaceae bacterium | reverse complement strand
GCCGGCGAGGTACAGGTGGTCCGCGTTGTCGACCTGCACGCACCGCACCGGCACCGAGACGATCGGTCGCACCGCCTCGATCTTGACCGAGCCGCCGTCGGGCATGGCGATCACGTGACCGTCGGCAAGCGAGGCGGCGATCTGCTCCGTCGTCCGGACCTCGGCGCCCGGGATGCCGAGCAGGAACGTGAGCCACTGGTGCTGCGCGTCCGCGACGATCGTCGACCCGTCGGAGAAGGTGATCTCGTAGCACGGCCGCCCGGTCATCACCTCGGTGGCGGCCACGACGGTCGTCGGCCGACCCTGTGCGTCGTACAACCGGTCCCCGACCCGCACCTCGCCCATCGTCGTCCAGCCGTCCGGGGTGGGCAGCGGGGTGTCGAGGGCGAGCGCCTTCCCCATGGCCGGCCGCGCCGCGATGATCACCATCTGACCCGGGTGCAGCCCGTTGGTCAGCTCGTCGAGGTCGGCGAAGCCGGTGGGCACCCCGACCATCTCGCCGTCCCGGTTCGAGATCGCCTCGATCTCGTCGAGGGTGCCCTCCATGATCGCCGACAGCGGCGCGTAGTCCTCCGACGTGCGCTTGTCGGTGACGCCGTACACCTCGGCCTGCGCCCGATCGACCACCTCGTCGACCTGGCCCTCGCCGGCGTACCCCATCTGCGCGATCCGCGTGCCGGCGCCCACCAGCCGCCGCAGGATCGCCTTCTCGCGGACGATCTCGGCGTAGTACGACGCGTTGGCGGCGATCGGCACGTTGGCCGAGAGGGTGTGGAGGTACGGCGCGCCGCCCACCCGTGCCAGCTCCCCACGACGCTGCAGCTCGGCAGCCGTGGTGACCGGGTCGACCGGCTCGCCGCGACCGTACAGGTCGACCATCGCGTCGAAGACGGTCTCGTGCGCGGGACGGTAGAAGTCGGTGCCGCGCACCGACTCGACCACGTCGGCGATCGCGTCCTTGGACAGCAGCATGGAGCCGAGCACGCTCTGCTCGGCGTCGTTGTCCTGAGGCGGGGTACGGTCCCCGGCCCGACCGGGGTAGACCTCGTCGTAGTCGTGGGACCACGGCGCACCGGCGTCGGGTCTGGCGCTAGAACCGTTCGGCAGCTCCGCGATGCTCACATGCCCCCGTCCTTCCCTGGTGCTGGCTTCATCGGGTGACGACGACGGTACGGACCGCCACCCCCAGACCCGGGCAAACCGAACCCGCGCCGCATGGTCGCCGAATGCGGGGTCACTCCGCCACGAGCGCTGACGCTACGTTCTCAGGGAACTCACACAAAGCCCGCCATCCACAGGGCCCTGGGGATAACCGACGGATCCGTGTGGAACACGCCTAGGACGATGTGCACAGCCTGTTTACACAACTGTGGAAGAACCCTCCGCTATACCGGACAAAGGGCCTTTGACCTGCGGAAACGATGTCCACGGTGTGTGGACCGAAGAAAGTTCCGGGGCAATTTGCCCCGTTCTGAGCCGGACCCCTCCGGGGCGCACGGCCACGATGGCCCGGCTGGGCGGGCAAGTGGTTACCCACAACTTGACCATAGTTACTCACAGTCATCTCGGACATAGTCCTGTCATGTGCACCCTGCGGGACTACCTCTTACGCCCGTAGGATCACCGCCATGGCCGCAGCGCGACCCGGGCAACCCGGGCAGTCCACTGGGGAGTCCACTGGGGAGTCCACTGGGCAGTCCACTGGGCAGTCCATAGCCACGACCGCGGACCCGCGCGCCCAGGACCGGGAGATCCTGCGGCTGGCGGTGCCGGCCTTCCTGGCCCTGGTCGCCGAGCCGTTGTTCCTGCTCGCCGACGCGGCCATCATCGGCCATCTCGGCACCCCACCGCTGGCCGGGCTGGGCATCGCCGGGGCGATCGTGCAGACCGCGGTCGGTCTGTGCATCTTCCTGGCCTACGGCACCACCGCGTCGGTTGCCCGGCAGATCGGCGCCGGCGACCTGCGCGGTGCGCTGAACCAGGGCATCGACGGGGTCTGGCTGGCGGTGCTGATCGGGGTGGTGACCACGCTGGTCGGGCTGGCGCTGACCGGTCCGCTGGTCGACCTGTTCGGGCCCGGCCGGGAGGTCAGGACGCAGGCCGTCACGTACCTGCACTGGGGCTTCCTGGGCGTTACCCCGCTGCTGGTGATGCTGGCCGGCACCGGGATCCTGCGCGGCCTGCAGGACACCCGCACCCCGCTGGTCATCGCGGTCGGCGGCAACCTGCTCAACATCGCGCTCAACTACGCCCTGGTCTACCCGGTGGGCCTCGGCATCGCCGGCTCCGCGATCGGCACCGACCTGGCCCAGCTGCTGTCCGCCGCTGTGCTGATCGGGGTGGTGGTCCGCAACGCCCGCAGCCACGGCGCCTCGCTGCGCCCGGACCTGCCGGGCATCGGCCGTGCCGCGCACGCCGGGGTCGCGCTGGTGATCCGTACCCTCACCTTGCGGGTGTCGCTGCTGGTGATGACGTACGGCGCGGCGCGGCTCGGGGCCACCTCGGTGGCGACCCACCAGCTCGCCTCCACGATCTGGACCTTCCTGGCGTTCGCCCTGGACGCGATCGCGATTGCCGCGCAGGCGATCACCGGCCGGTACCTCGGCGCGGGTGACGTATCGGTGACCCGGACGGTGACCGACCGGATGACCCGCTGGGGTCTGGCGAGCGGAGTGGTGACCGGCATCGGGCTGGCGGCCATCTCCCCGGTCCTCGGGGACCTGTTCACCACCGACCCCGCGGTGCGGGGGTTGCTCACCCCGGTGCTGCTGGTGGCCGCCTGCTTCCAACCGGTGGCCGGGGTGGTGTTCGTGCTGGACGGGGTGCTGATCGGCGCGGGGGACGGCCGCTACCTGGCCTGGGGCGGGGTGGTCACCCTGGTCGCGTTCGTGCCGCTGGCAGCGCTGGCCGTCTGGGTTGCCGCGGGCACGGGCACCGGTCTGGTGTGGTTGTGGGTCGCCTTCGGCGTCGGGCTGATGGGCAGCCGCGCCGTCGTACTCCTGCACCGCTCACACGGGGACCGGTGGATGGTGACAGGAAGCCCGGGCCGCGGCGCCCAGCAGTAGGGGGGCGCCGGCGACCCGGGCGTCACAGGGGTCAGCCTCAGGCGGTGCGTCAGGCGGAGACGACGTTCAGGTTGACCGTCGCGTCCACGTCGTCGTGCACCTTGACCTTCACCTGGTGCGCGCCCAGGGACTTGATCGGGTTGCCGACGATGATCTTGCGCTTGTCCACCGCCGTGGAGCCGATGCCCGCAGCGATCGCCTCGGCGATGTCGTTGACCGTGACCGCACCGAACAGCCGGCCGCCCTCGCCGGCACGGGCCGACAGGTTGAAGGTCGAGCCCTCGAGCTGCGCCTTGATCTGCTGCGCGTGGTCGAGGTCGCGGACCTCACGGCTGCTGCGTGCCGCCTTGATGGACTCGATGGTCTTCTGGCCACCGCGCGTCCATTGGATCGCGAAGCCCCGCGGGACGAGGTAGTTGCGGCCGTAGCCGTCACGGACCTCGACCACGTCACCCGGGGCGCCCAGGCCGCTGACCTCCTGGGTCAAGATGAGCTTCATCTCGCCTCTCCTCTCAGCGGGCCGTGGACGTATAGGGGAGCAGGGCGACCTCGCGGGCGTTCTTGACCGCGATCGCGACGTCGCGCTGGTGCTGCACGCAGTTGCCGGTCACCCGACGGGCGCGGATCTTGCCGCGGTCGGAGATGAACTTGCGAAGCAGCGTGGTGTCCTTGTAGTCGATGTAGGACACCTTCTCCTTGCAGAACTGGCAAACCTTCTTCTTCGGCTTGCGGAGTACTGGCTTTGCCATTGTGGTGCTTTCTCCTCAAAAGCCCGGCGACGTGCGCCGGAATGGTCGTTTGCTTGTTAGAACGGGGGCTCGTCGTTCGAGCCGCCCGCCCACGGGTCGTTGGCCTGGCCGGCCGGCTGGCCGCCACCCTGGCTGCCGCCCTGGCTGCCGGTGGTCGGACCTCCGGTGGCCCACGGGTCGTCGCCTCCCCAGCTGTTGCCGCCGCCCTGGCCGCCCCCGCCGTAGCCGCCCTGAGCGCCGCCGCCGTAGCCACCGCCCTGACCGCCGGAGCGGGAGGTCTTGGTGACCTTCGCGGTGGCGTACTTCAGGCTCGGGCCGACCTCGTCGACGTCGATCTCGAACACGGTGCGCTTCTCGCCCTCGCGGGTCTCGAAGCTGCGGGCCTTCAGCCGGCCCTGGACCACGACGCGCATGCCGCGCTGCAGCGACTCGGCGACGTTCTCGGCCGCCTGCCGCCACACCGCGCAGGACAGGAACAGCGCCTCGCCGTCCTTCCACTCGTTGCTCTGCCGGTCGAAGGTGCGCGGCGTCGAGGCGATGCGGAAGTTGGCCACGGCCGCACCCGACGGGGTGAAGCGCAGCTCC
>DASTWW010000082.1:0-7296 GCA_035765755.1 Nocardioidaceae bacterium | reverse complement strand
GCCCGCCCAGCCGGGCCATCGTGGCCGTGCGCCCCGGAGGGGTCCGGCTCAGAACGGGGCAAATTGCCCCGGAACTTTCTTCGGTCCACACACCGTGGACATCGTTTCCGCAGGTCAAAGGCCCTTTGTCCGGTATAGCGTCGGGTTCTTCCACAGTTGTGTAAACAGGCTGTGCACATCGTCCTAGGCGTGTTCCACATGGATCCGGCGGTTATCCCCAGACCCCTGTGGACGACGGGCTTTGTGAGTGTTGCCTGAGAACGTAGCGTCAGCCCTCGTGGCGGAGTGACCCCGCGCTCCGGCCCATGCGGCGCGGGGTCGGTTTGCCCGGGTCTGGGGGTGGCGGTCCGTACCGTCTTCGGCACCCGATGAAACCAGCACCATGGAAGGACGGGGGCCACGTGAGCATCGCGGAGCTGCCGAACGGTCCCAGCGCCCGACCCGACGCCGGCGCGTCGTGGTCGCACGACTACGACGAGGTCTACCCCGGTCGCGCCGGGGACCGCACCCCGCCCCAGGACAACGACGCCGAGCAGAGCGTGCTCGGCTCCATGCTGCTGTCCAAGGACGCGATCGCCGACGTTGTCGAGTCGGTGCGCGGCACCGACTTCTACCGACCCGCGCACGAGACGATCTTCGACGCCATGGTCGACCTGTACGGCCGTGGCGAGCCGGTCGACCCGGTCACCACCTCGGCCGAGCTGCAGCGTCGTGGGGAGCTGGCCCGGGTGGGCGGCGCGCCGTACCTCCACACCCTCTCGGCCAACGTGCCGATCGCCGCCAACGCGTCGTACTACGCCGGGATCGTCCGCGAGAAGGCGATCCTGCGGCGGCTGGTGGGCGCCGGCACCCGGATCGCGCAGATGGGGTACGCCGGCGAGGGCCAGGTCGACGAGGTCGTCGACCGGGCGCAGGCCGAGGTGTACGGCGTCACCGACAAGCGCACCTCGGAGGACTACGCCCCGCTGTCGGCGATCATGGAGGGCACCCTCGACGAGATCGAGGCGATCTCTAACCGGGACGGCGAGATGGTCGGCGTGCCTACCGGCTTCGCCGACCTCGATGAGCTGACCAACGGGCTGCACCCGGGTCAGATGGTGATCATCGCGGCGCGGCCGGCCATGGGGAAGGCGCTCGCCCTCGACACCCCGCTGCCCACGCCCGTCGGCTGGACGACGATGGGCGAGGTGCGGGTCGGGGACACATTGTACGACGCGCAGGGCCGGCCGACCACTGTCGTCGCCGCCACCGAGGTGATGACCGGCCGGCCGTGCTACGAGATCACCTTCTCCGACGGGTCGACGATCGTCGCGGACGCGCAGCACCAGTGGCTCACGTCCCTGCTCGGCATCCCCGGTGCCGAGGTCCGGACGACGGAGCAGATCGCCGCCTCGCTTGCCGACGGCCACGTGCTCGCCATGCCCGACGGCGGCTCGGTCAAGGTCGAGGCGGTGCGGCCGATCGTCTCGGTGCCGGTGCGGTGCGTGCAGGTCGACAATGCCGACCACCTGTACCTCGCCGGCGAGTCGATGATCCCGACGCACAACTCCACGCTGGGACTGGACATCTGTCGGGCGGCCTCGATCCACCACAACATGGCCAGCGTGATCTTCTCCCTGGAGATGACGCGCAACGAGATCACCATGCGTCTGCTGTCGGCGGAGGCGAAGATCCCGCTCAACCACATGCGCAACGGCAACATGACCGACGAGGACTGGGCGAAGCTCGCCCGGAAGATGGGCGAGGTCTCCTCGGCGCCGTTCTTCATCGACGACTCGCCGAACATGACGATGATGGAGATCCGCGCCAAGGCGCGCCGGCTCAAGCAGCGCCATGACCTGCGGCTGATCGTCATCGACTACATGCAGCTGATGACCTCGGGGAAGAAGGTCGAGTCCCGGCAGCTCGAGGTGTCGGAGTTCTCCCGGCAGATCAAGCTGCTGGCCAAGGAGCTCGATGTCCCGATCATCGCGCTCTCCCAGCTGAACCGTGGCCCCGAGCAGCGCTCGGACAAGCGGCCGATGCTCAGCGACCTGCGTGAGTCCGGCTGCCTGACCGCCGACACCCGGCTGATGCGAGCGGACACCAACGCCGAGATCTCGCTCGGCGAGCTGATGGAGTCCGGTGCCAAGGACATCCCGGTGTGGGCGCTCGACGAGCGGCTCAAGCTGGTGCCGCGAACGCTGACGCACGCGTTCCCGAGCGGCACCAAGCCGGTCTACGAGATGACCCTCGCCTCCGGTCGGCGGATCAAGGCCACCGGCAACCACAAGTTCCTCACGTACGACGGGTGGATGCCGCTCAGCGAGCTGACCGCCGGCGCGCGGATCGGCAGCATCCGGCACGTTCCGCCGCCGCTGGAGTGCACCCCCCGCAACGACCACGAGGTCACGCTGCTCGCGCACCTGATCGGTGACGGCTCGTTCGTGAAGCGTCTGCCGATCCGGTACGCCAGCACCGACGAGGCATGCCTGGCCACCGTGGAGTCCGCAGTCTGGCACCTGTTCGGCATCACCGGGGTCCGCGACGAATACCCGGAAGCCCGGGTCACCAGCCTTCGGCTGCCCTCGCCGCACCACCTCACGCACGGCAAGCGGAACCCGATCGCCGCCTGGTTGGACGGGATGGGGCTGTTCGGGCTGCGCAGCCACGAAAAGTTCATCCCCGACTGGGTGTTCGCTCTGCCCAAGGAACAGGTGGGGCTGTTCCTGCGGAACCTGTGGGCCACGGACGGCTCGGTGCAGCTGGCCAAGAACGGCCAGGGTCAGATCTGTTACGCGACTACGAGTCGACGACTCGCCGACGATGTCAGCCGTCTGCTCGGTCGGTTCAACGTGTTCGCGCGCACCAAGGTGGCCCGCAAGAGTGGCTACCGAGAGTGCTATCACGTCCACGTCGACGGCGCGGAGAACCAGCTCCGGTTCCTCGATGACATCGGCGTGCACGGTGCCCGGGACGAGATGGCCAAGGAGCTGGTCGAGCACCTGCGCACCGTCCGACCCAACACCAACCTGGACACGATCCCGGTTGATGTCTGGGACCGTGTACGCGAGGTGCTGCGAGAGCGAGAGACGAGTCACCGGCAGTTCGCCGCAGCCGTGGGGACGCAATTCCGCGACTCGACGCTGTGGGAGCACGCCCCCAGCCGGCAACGCATGCGGCGAGTGGCTGCGGTGCTCGACGACGCCGAACTGGACGTGCTGGCCACCAACGACGTGTTCTGGGACGCGGTCGTGGCCATCGCCCCGCTCGGAGAGCAACCCGTGTACGACGCCACCGTCCTGGGGTTACACAATTTTGTAGCAAATGGCATATCCACGCACAACAGCCTTGAACAGGATGCGGATATGGTTATTCTTTTGCATCGTGAAGATGCGTATGAAAAGGAATCCACGCGTCCGGGGGAAGCTGATCTGATCGTCGCCAAGCACCGTAACGGTCCCACGCGGGACGTGGTGGTCGCCTTCCAGGGCCACTACTCACGCTTCGTGGACATGGCGATCGGTTAAGAAGCAGATTTCGGCTCCTAGGAGTCGTTTATCCGGGGTGCACGCAGCTTGAACGTCAATGGCTGAGGTGTTGCAGGAAGCCGAGCACTGCTGGCCAGGCCCGGGTGCGTGCCTTCATGTTGGCGGTCCAGTCGCTGTCGTCGGTGCCGGGGGCTCGGTAGGCGATGTTCGGGATGAGGGTGCCGATGTAGTGGTTGGCGTGCGGGTAGGACAGCAGGACGTGCGGGTGGGGATCGCGGTGGGCCTGCAGGCGATGGACGATGGCGTTCGCCATCGGGCACGACGGCCACACCTGGTCTACACCACCACAGTCGAGCAGCAGCGGCCCGTTGATGTCCTCGACCGGGATGACCGCGGCCGGGTCGCCTGGTGTGGGTCCCATCAGCTGGGAGTACGGGACCGGCTTGCCGTGCAAGGTCCAGGCGGGCTGGCTGCAGTCGGGGTAGCCGCACAGCGCCACGTTGCTGGGCACCAGGGCAATGACGGCGTGCACCAGGTTCGGGTCGTGCACACCCAGCAACAGGGCGGCTTCGCTGCCGCGGGAGGCCCCAGACACCACCAACCGCTTGGCGTCCACCCCAGGCTGGTGGCCGAGCCAGCGCAGCGCCTT
Organism: Nocardioidaceae bacterium; assembly: GCA_035765755.1. Lineage (GTDB taxonomy): Bacteria > Actinomycetota > Actinomycetes > Propionibacteriales > Nocardioidaceae > DASSKA01. Next base: position 3,177 of record DASTWW010000082.1, on the reverse strand, counting down.
GGCGAAGTACTCCAGCGGGATGTTGTTCAGCTGGTCGGGCAGCCCAGGGGCCTTGAAGTAGGCCAGCGCAAGCGTCGGGTAGCCGCGGGAGGCAAGCAGCCCAGCCTCCAGGGTGTCGGGCAGCCCGCCCTCGGAGCCGCCGAGCAGCACCACGCCGGGTCGCGGTGTCCGGCTGCTGGCGGGCTGGAAGAAGAGCCCGTCGAACCCGCCCTCCTGGACCGTGATCTTGCGAGTGTGCACACGAGGGGACTGCGCGAGACGCTTGAAGGTGGCTGACGCGACCGACTGGCCATCGACGCTGACCGACACCTTCACTTTCTGCCCGACTCGATCGACCCGGTCGGAGTAACCAACTGGCCCCTCAAGGTGGCGCTTGGGGTGCATCGCCCACAGCAGGCCCATCGGGGACACTCCGCGGTATGACCCGGAGACGGCCGGGTCGTGGCTCAGGTCCACCTCGCCGTGGGCGTCGGAGCGGAACGTCTCCCGGGAGGAGAACACGGTGCCGTCCACGTTGCGGGTCTTTGCACGCACCACGACGCTGTGGTGGGCCGGCACACCGCGGACCGTGATCGGTGCGACGCTGTCGACCAGAGACACCCGCTGGGAGATCTGCACGCTCGCGCCGGTTGAGGATGCCGCGGTGCAGGAGCTCAGGAACAAGCACGCCGTGGCGAACAGCGCGGCCCCGACCCGGCCACGGACCCATCGTGCCGTCACCGGACGAAGGCCCTCACGACCCATCGATGGCTACCAGGTCCCATGGCGCTGGTAGACGCCAAACATGTCACGCGCCTCAGTCTGCCTCTCCGCGCGAACAGCCCGAAGGCTCCAGACAGGCGTGTCGCCTCCGAGGAAACGGCGCAGGGTCAACGGCCGGGCGGGCTTGCCCGACGAGGTGGAACACGCGACTCAGCTGCCGGTACGGATCGCGCAGGCTCGCCTCGAGCTCGACGGCACACACCGCCGCCAGGTCTGTGGCGTCGAGAGGTAGGTCGAGCCAGTCGGCGAACAGCCACACGCCGTACCAGGCAAGCGGCTCGACGCCGCGCTCCCGCAGCTGTCGCGAGAGCCCCTCGACGGTGTCGGCACGGGTGTCTGTTCCGAGCACCCCGACCTCGCGGTCGGCGTCGAACGCGGCCAGCGCGTCGCCCCAGCGGCGTTCGAGCGCGGCTCGGACGGCCAAGGTCTTGGCGTTGAGCGCCATGATCGACACCACGCCACCGGGCTCGACGCAACGGCAGAGGGTGTCGAGGACGGGTCCAGGATCGTCGAGGTACATGAGCACCCCGTGGCAGAGGACCGCGGTGAACTGCTCCCCGCCCGTGGCCTGGTCGGCGTCGCGGCCGTCGGCCTCGACGAGTCGGATGCGGCGACGTACCTCTTCCGGTTCGGCCGCGATGCGCTCGCGCGCCTTGGCGAGCATGGCCGCCGACGGGTCGACGAGGGTGACGCTGTAGCCGAGCCGCGCCAGCGGCAGAGACTGGTGAGCCGCGCCGCCTCCGACGTCGAGGACCGTGGCCGGTGGCTCCGGCAGATGCCGAAGCAGCTGCTGGTGCAGGACGAAGGTGCGCACCCGGCCCTTCACCGTCGCGTACGCGCCCTCCACGAACGGGTCGGCCAGCTCCGCCCACCTGTCTTCCGACATAGCGCGACCCTAGTCCGGCGCCGATCTGCTCTCCGGGTAGTGGATAGGCTGCCGCGCATGTCTTCATCCGCACCCTCTTCCCACACCCACCAGCTGACGGTCGGCGGCGGCGACTCCGACCTCGACTCGCGCCTGAGCAAGGAGCTCGACGCCCACAACTTTGCAGCGGTCGGCGAGTCGAACCTCGAGGAGTTCACCGTCAAGGTCGACGACGCCAGCGGGGAGCTTGCCGCAGGGCTGAGCGGCTGGACCTGGGGGACCTGCGCCGGCATCGGGATGGTCTGGGTCCGCGAGGACAGCCGCAAGGAAGGCTGGGGCGGCCGGATGCTCGACGCCGCGGAGAACCTGGCCCGCGACCGAGGTTGTCGCCAGCTGCTGGTCTCGTCATTCACGTTCCAGGCGCCGGACTTCTACCGCAGGCACGGGTACACCGAGTTCGCACGGTCCGAAGGCCTCCCCGTCGAGGGTGCGGCCGACGTGCACTTCGTCAAGGCACTCTGAACCCTCGAGCGGCACCTAGGACCTCGAGGAGGTCGTGCCTCGCGGCGGGTCTGGGGCCGCGCTTCGACCTGGTGCACCACCAGGGCATTCTGCTGCCCGAGCGGTAGACCTGCCGCTAAGCGCCTGGGTGGCCGGCGAGGGTCTGGTACGTCGGGGGGCGGATTCCCATCGCGGTCGCCAGCGCATGCCACATGCGCCCGGTGGTCCACCGGCCCCGGTTGCCGATGCCGCTGATCGTGCTGCAGCCGGTCGCGCCGACCTTCACAGTCCAGGCAGCGGCCGGGCTACCGTCGAATGCCGCAAGACGGTAGTAGGGGCCGATGTCGTTGGGGCAGTTGTACACCGCGCCTCGGGGCATCTGCGGGGCGGCGCACAGCGCGGAGACCACGCTGGCGATGGCTGCCGGATCGCGGATGGTCACGCGACGCGGGAAGTCGAAGGTGAGCCCGTTGCCGGGGAGGGCGGTGCGTGTGACCTCCAGGCGCTGCACGTTCGGGCTGAGGGGACACGCAGCAGCCGAAACCGTGGCCGGTGGCGCGGTGCCGTGCCCGGACTGGGGTCCGGCCCCCGAGGAGACGGTCACCTGCACAGTGGCGCCCGGCTTCAGCATGCTGCCGACGGCCGGGTCGACGCCGACGATCCACCCCGCCGGTGAGTTGCTTGCGCGGTCGAAGCGGGTCTGTACCTGCAGACCTAGCGACTTCGCCGCCTCGACGAAAGACTGCGCGTCGCGGACGGACGCCTGGTTGTAGGTGAACGGCACTGCGACGTACCCCTCGTCGACGCGCACGCTGTCGAGCAGTCGCCGGACGGTGCGCGCGTGGGGAGAGGTGACCGTGAACTGTGCCTGCTCCTGCTCTATCCAGAGCGACTGGGTGCAGAGCTTGGAGCGGTGTGACGCCAGGCTACCTTCGCTGGTGCACCGCAGCGAAGTCTTCATCGCGGTCACCCCGTCGACGGTGATCGGTGCGGCGATCGTGAACTCCGGTGAGTTGGACAAGTCCGGACTGACCTGTAGCCGCACGTCA
>DASTWW010000081.1:0-49269 GCA_035765755.1 Nocardioidaceae bacterium | reverse complement strand
CGGTAGGCGGCAATCACGTCCATTCTTTCCTTCGCGTTCTTCAATGGAAGCCCCTGCGTGGTGCTCGGTGACTGGTTGGCACCGCCACCGTCGCCACGCAGGGCCTTCACCGTCGGCTACGACACGACGCGAAGGGTGGGGACTTCTATCTGGCCACCAGTGGGGACCTCGACCTGGCCACCAGTGGGGACTTTTTCATGGCCACGGACAGTCGATATCGCGACCCATACGTCGCGGTAGCCGTACCGACATCGTGTCGATATCGCGACCCATACGTCGCGGTTGACGAACCGATATCGGGGGAACGTAGGCCGTGTGGTGGGCAGTGTGCGGGTCGGGATCTCCGGGTGGACCTATGCCGGCTGGCGTGGGGACTTCTACCCGGCCGGGCTGCCGCGCCGGCTGGAGCTGGCGTACGCCGCCGAACGGCTGACCGCCATCGAGATCAACGGCTCGTTCTACTCCCTGCAGCGGCCCAGCTCCTACGCCACCTGGCGGGACCAGACGCCGCCGGGCTTCGTGTTCGCGGTCAAGGGCGGTCGGTTCATCACCCACCTGAAGCGGCTGGTCGGCGTTGAGACCGCGCTGGCCAACTTCTTCGCCTCCGGGGTGCTCGCCCTCGGGCCCAAGCTCGGTCCGATGCTGTGGCAGCTTCCGGAGAACCTCCGCTTCGACCCGGACAAGCTGGAGGCGTTCTTCGCGCTGCTCCCGCGTACGACGGGAGCGGCAGCCCGCCTCGCCGTACACCACGACGCCAAGGTGCCCGACGCCCTGACCACCGCCCTCGAGGACCGGCCGCTGCAGCACGCGCTGGAGTTCCGCAGCAAGACGTTCTGCGTCCCGGACTGCTTCAACCTGCTGCGTCGGCACCGGATCGGCTGTGTGGTCGCCGACACCGCCGGCCGCTGGCCGCACGCCGAACATGTCACCGCGGACCTGATGTACGTCCGGCTGCACGGTGACAAGGATCTCTACGCCAGCGGGTACGACGAGGCGAGCCTGCGCGGCTGGGCCGCGAAGTGTCGCGGCTGGGCCGAGCAGGGCCAGGACGTGTACGTGTTCTTCGACAACGACGCCAAGGGATACGCCCCGCACGACGCGATGACACTGCTCGCCCTGCTTCAGGGCTAGGGGCCTGTCGCCAGCGCCATGCGGTATCCGGTCGGTGTTCCCGGCGCCGTGGTGAAGGTCACGAACCGGGTGTTCACCCCCTGTCCCCAGGCTGCCCACGCTTGCGCATCGCCCGGGAACCGAAGGTCCAGGTCGACCACGAGGGTGAAGTGGCGCGGCGAGGTCCACGACACCGGCTGGAACCCGGTCACCCTCCCGCTCAGCAACCTGGGACCGTACGGGCCGGGCCCCGGCCCGTACTGCGGCGGCAGGAACTTGTCGTTGGCCACCCAGAGACCCTTGGATTTCCACGTGGCGAGATAGGCCCGCACGGTGGCCAGCGCGTGCCGGTAGTCGGCCTGGTGGCGCCCGGACCCGGCCGGTGTGCCGGTGGGCGTGGGCGGCAGACCACTACGCGATGCCGGATAGACGGGTGAGACGCTGTACGGCATGTCGTTGCACAGCTGGGCCTCGGTCGTCTTCGGCATGGCCAGCCGGACGGGTTGGCGACCTCTGGACAGGGGCACCGTGACCTTCCAGACGGGCGACACGCATCCGGTCCAGCCGACCGAGCCGCCGAACATGACCTGGGACAGCACCGCGTGGCCGGGCGCCAGGTGGACGCTGGCGACCGGTATCCGCCCGAGGGCGGCGTTGCCGGGCGCGTAGTACGCCCGGTTCCCGTGCAGCGAGGGAGGTCCGACCACCGTCAACGCCGGGTACCCCTTGATCACGCAGGTGTAGCCGGCGGTGTTCCTCAGCCGCAGGAAGTACACGACCCCGGGCATCGACACGTGGTTGAACCGCAGCCACGACACGGCGACGTCCTCCGGCCCGCAGGCGGGCACACCCGTGCCTGAGTGAGTGCCGGGAGTGGTCGATGCATGCTGCCCTGAGCTGGGACCGGACCCGGCGACGGGCATGGCTCCCGGCTGCAGGCTTGCGATCACCGTCCCGGCCCCGATGACGACCGCGGTCGCGGCGGCCACCGCCAGCGTCGTCAGCCGGGTCCGGCGGCGCCGTGAGGCGCGCTCGAGCACCGCCACGGGCGGTGGGTCAGGCTTCGGGGGCAACAGGTTCACACAAGGTAGACCCGCTGCCGCGCGGTTCGGTTGCCACACGCACAGTTGCTTGCGCAAAGAATCGGATTGCCGCGACGCTGCCGGTTGGGCCAGAGTTGACGTTCGTGCGCACCTACGGGGAGATCTTCGGCATCCGCGAGTTCCGGGTTCTCTTCATCGCCCGCTCGTTCTTCATGGCCGGGATCGTCATCGGCGGTCTCGCGCTCGGCACGCTGATGTACGCCGCGACCGGTTCGCCGATCCTGACCGCGCTGGCGATGTTCGGCGGCCCGCTCGTCCAGCTGGTCTCGAGCCACTTCCTGCTCGCGACGGCCGACCTCGTGCGGCCCCGGAACGCCATGGTCTGGGTCGGCCTCACCGCGGGCGCCACCGACCTGCTGCAGACGCTGCCGGGCCTGGCCTGGGGCTGGCGGTTCGGCCTCCTCGCCGTCGGCTACGTGGTCGCGGCCGCCACGTCGGGCACGGTGATCGGGCTGCTGTCCGACATCGTCCCGCCGGAGGCGTTCGTGCTCGGCCGGTCGACGCTGAACATCACCGTCGGCGGGATGCAGGTGCTCGGCAACGCGCTGGGCGCCGTGCTCCTCCTGGCGCTGACCACCACCGACATCTTCTTCCTCTCCGGGGCGGTGTGCATCGCCGGCGCGCTGATCGCCCGGCTGGGGCTGGCCGACCACCCGCCGCGCGCGACCGGCAAGGTCGTGGCGCGCACCCGCGCGATCAACCGGGAACTCCTCGGGTCACGGGTCGTCCGCCCGATCTACCTGATGATGTGGATCCCCAACGGGCTCGTCGTCGGCTGCGAGGCGGTCTTCATCCCGTACGCCGGGGAGCACGCCGGCTGGCTCTTCGGCGCCGGAGCCGCGGGCATGCTCCTGGGCGACATCGTCATCGGCCGCTTCGTGCACGACCCGCTGCGCGACCGGCTGGCCATCCCCCTGCGGCTGCTCCTCGCGGTGCCCTTCCTGGCCTTCTGGCTGCACCCGGCACTCGGACCGGCCTGCGCCCTCGCGCTGGTCGCCTCGTTCGGCTACTCGGCGTCGCTGCCCATCCAGGAACGCCTCGTCGGGCACACGCCGGGCGCCGCACGCGGACAGGTCTTCGGGCTGGCCAGCACCGGGCTCATGCTCGGCCAGGCCGTCGGGGCGGTCGTGGCCGGGGCCATCGCTCAGCGGCTCGGGTCCGGCTCGTCCGCAGCCGGGCAGACCATGCTCGTCATGGCGGCGGCCTCGATCGTCGCGACCGTGGCCATCCGGCCGGGCTTCGCGCGATCGGGCTTGGGAATCGAGCAGCCCGTCGAGGCCAGGCCCTAGTCTGGCCCCGTGCCCGACGTGAACCTGCGCCCTGTCCGCGCCTCCGACCTCGACGCCCTCGACAGCCTGAACAGTGAAGCGGACGACCCGTTCAACTTCTTCGGCTTCCGGGCCAGCGACGTGTGGCACCGCCGGTTCGCGGAGACCGGCTTGGTGTCGGAGGAGAACGGCACCCTGGTCATCGAGGACAAGGCGGGCACCATGCTCGGCGACATCAGCTGGCGGATGGTGCACTACGGCCCCACCGCGGCGTCCCGGGCCTACAACATCGGCATCGCGCTGCTGCCGCGGCACCGCGGCCGCGGCTACGGGTCGGCGGCCCAGGCCGCGCTGGCTCGCTACCTGTTCCGGTCCACCGGGGTGCAGCGGGTCGAGGCCAGCACCGACGTCGAGAACGTCGCCGAGCAACGCTCGCTGGAGAAGGCCGGATACCAACGCGAGGGGGTGCTGCGCCGGGCGCAGTACCGCGCGGGTGACTGGCACGACCTGGTCGTCTACAGCGTGCTGCGCGGCGAGCTCTGACGAGGACTGCGTCCGAGACGAGGGACGGCCGTCAGGGTTCGACGCGGCGCCGCATCACCCAGCGCCACTTGGCAATCTTGCGGTCGCGCTCGAACCCGAGCTCGTCGAAGAGGTTCTCCGGTCCGGTGTGGAAGTAGGCGCCGCGCTGGGGTTCGCGGCCGTCCACCTGTTCCGGATAGGCCTCCACGAGCCCGCCGCCGGCCTCCTTGATCGCGTCGAGGGCGGCGGTCACCGCTGCGCGAGCGACTCCCTCGCGGCGGTGGCCCTTGCCGGTGAAGATACAGCCGATCCGCCAGTCCGGAAGCTCGCCGAGTCCCTGCGTGTAGGTCTTCGGGTTCTTGATGGTCGAGACCTCGGCGGGCGGGCCGAACTGGCACCAGCCCACGCATGCATCGTCCGCGTAGACCAGGACCTGATGGACCGTCCCGTTGCGGACGTGCGCACGCTTGGCCTCGCGGTTCTGGGCAGCCGTGCGATCCCCGCCGACCCCCTCGGGGTGGAAGCCCATGCACCAGCAGCCGCCCCAGACGCCGTTGTTCGCCTCCACCAGACTGGCGAAGTCGTCCCAGGTGTCAGCGCCCAACAGACGGGTCACGTAGGTAGGCGTCGTCATTTCGGTCAAGCCCCCACCTCGCAGTAGAACGCGTCCTGGTTGCCGGTCGCCCGGTGAGGACCCGTGTTCTGTCTCGGACGGCCCTCGCACGCTCCTCCAAGCGACCGGTTGCCCAACGATGTCACAGTTCCCGGCTCTCCTGCGTCTTGAAGGTGAACCGTGATCGAGAGGAGAAACCGTGAAGGTGCTGCTTGCCGGAGCGGGCGGAGCCATCGGCCTGCCGCTGACCCGCATGCTGATCGACGGCGGCCACGAGGTGGTCGGCCTGACCCGGAGCGACCGCAGCCACGACCGGCTGCGCGCCCTCGGTGCCCGGCCGGTCGCGGCCGACGTGCTCGACTGGGAGTCGCTCGGTCCGGCGCTGGACGGCATCGGGGCCGACGCGGTGGTGCACCAGCTCACCCAGCTGCGCAAGCCGCCGCTGTTCCACCGCAGCATGCGCGGCACCGACCGGCTGCGCGACCTGGGCACCCGGAACCTGGTGCGGGCCGCCGGCCTGGTGGGCGCGCGCCGGTTCGTGACCCAGTCGATGCTGTTCGGCTACGGGTACGACGACGCGACCGGGAAGGTCTACACCGAGGACGACCCGTTCGCTCCCCGCGGACGCGGGAGGTTCGAGGAACACCTGGCCGCGATGCGCACCAACGAGCGGCTGGTGCTCGACAACAGTGACCTCGAGGGGGTCGCCCTGCGCTACGGGCTGTTCTACGGCGTGGGCGCCGCCGACGACCAGATGGTGGCCGCGATCCGCAAACGGCAGATGCCGGCACTGCGCAACGCGGGTCCACTGTCCTGGGTCTACCTCGACGACGCCGTCACGGCCACCGTCGCGGCCGTGGAGCGCGGCAAACCCGGCGAGGCCTACAACGTCGTCGACGACGAGCCGGTCAGCTGGACCGCGCTGATGACCGAGCTGGCCCGCGATCTCGGAGCCCGGCCACCGTTCGCGCTGCCCTCCTGGGCGCTGGCCGCCACGCCGTACATCCGGACGGTGGTGCGCGGCGGCGTCTGCGCCTCCAACGCGAAGGCCCGGCGCGAGCTGGCCTGGGTCCCGGAGGTCGCGAGCTACCGCGAGGGGGTGGCGCGGATCGCCGCACGGAGCTCGGCGAGCAGGGCCGCGCGCCTGGAGCCGTCCAGCGCGGAGCACGCGAACGCGTCCTCGACCAGGCCGACCACCTCGTCGGAGCCCAGCAGGTCGACCGCGAGGCCGAGCTCGTCGGACAGCGTGGTCGAGAAGTAGCCCGGGTCGTCGGTGTTCACGCTGAGCCGGACCCCGGCCTCGCGCAGCCGGCGGATCGGGTGCTCCTCGACCGACGGGGCGACGCCGAGCAGCAGGTTGCTGGTGATGCACACCTCCAGCGGGAGCCCGGTGCTGGCCAGGTGCTCGACCAGCCTCGGGTCCTCCAGGCAGCGCACGCCGTGTCCGATCCGGTCTGCCTCCAACAGGTCGACGGCCTGCCACACGTCGTCCGCACCGGCGGTCTCCCCGGCGTGCGGCAGGGAGAGCAGCCCGGCCGCCTTGGCGCGGCGGAACGACGCCTCGTAGAGGCTCGGTGGGTGGCCCACCTCCGGGCCGCCCAGCCCGATCCCGACCACCCCGGCCGGTGCCCGCCCCGACAGCAGCAGGTCGGCGGTGAACCCCGAGTCGGGCGGTTCCAGGGAGCGCGGAATGTCGATGACCCAGGCCAGCTCGACGCCCATCTCGCCGGCCCGCCGGCGTCCCTCGTCCAGGCCGGCGACGTACTCCTCCACCGGCACCCCGCGACGCGCGTGGCTGAACGCGGTGGTGGTCACCTCGGCGTAGCGGACGTTCTGGTCGGCCAGCTCGGTGGCCAGTGCCATCGTGGCCGCGCAGAAGTCTTCGGCGTCGCGCAGCAGCGACAGGCCGAGCATGAACAGCCGGACGAACTCGTCGAACGAGCCGAACTCGTAGGCCTTCCCCAGGTCCTCGTGGATCGACGTGTCGTGCCGGGCGGCGAGCGCACGCAGGGTGTCCGGGCGCAGCGAGCCCTCCAGGTGCACGTGCAGCTCGCACTTCGGCAGGGCGGTCAGGTCCGCGCTCATGTGAGCACCGTCCCGGACGCGACACCGGTGAGCTTGTCGGGGTTCGCGGCGAGCTTGATGCTCTCGATGCGGCCCTGCCGCAGGTCCAGCACCGCGACGTACTTCGGCTCGGCTCCGGACCAGGCGATCACAGCCGGTGCGCCGTTGACGTCGGTGAGCTCGAGGCGCTGGTCCGGCAGCGGCTGCTGGGCGACGGCCAGGAAGAACCGGAGCACCTTCTCGATCCCGTCGATGATCCGCAGCGGGGCCTTGCCCAGGCCTCCGGTGTCGCTGACCAGCTGGACGTCGGGCGCGAGCACCTCCAGCAGCGAGTCGACGTCGCCGTCGAGGCAGGCCTGCAGGAAGCGCTCGGTCACCACCTGGCGGGTGGCCCGGTCGGTGTCGTAGCGGGGCCGGTCGGCGGCCACGTGGTCGCGGGCCCGCTTCAGCAGCTGGCGCACCGCGGGCTCGGTGCGGCCGAGGATCTGGGCGACCTCGGCATGCCCGTAGGCGAACGCCTCGTGCAGCACGAAGACCGCCCGCTCCAGCGGGGACAGCGCCTCCAGCACCACCAGCATCGCCATGCTGACGCTGTCGGCGCGGACCAGGTCCTCGGCGATGTCGGGTCTCGTGCGCACCGGCTCGGGCAGCCAGGGGCCGACGTAGCTCTCCCGGCGGGCCCTCGCCCGGCGCAGCCGGTCCACGGCCAGCCGGGTGGTGACAGTCAGCAGCCACGCCTTGGCGTTCTCCACCCGGTCCTGGTCGGCGTTCCAGCGCAGCCAGACCTCCTGGACCACGTCTTCGGCCTCGGCGTGGGAGCCGAGGATCCGGTACGCCACCCCGAGCAGGTGCGGCCGGTGCTGCAGGTAGGGGTCTCTGGGCTCAGCCTCCGCCGGCGCCGCATCGTGCATGCCCCGATCCTCGCACCGTCCCTCCTCCCGTCGTACGACGGACGGGGCGGCCGGGTCCGTGCGGATGCCCCGCCTTGGTCGATTCGTTAAACTGTCAATAGTTGATGCACCAATCGTCGGTGCGCGAACCCCCAGGGACACACATGAGCGGAGACGACCTGCTGGTCGACGGTTCGAAGCCACCCGAGCGGCGCAAGCCCCGACACCTGATCGACTGGGACAACCCGCCCCCGCCGCGGCGGGCCGAGCCGATGACCCTGACCCAAGTGCAGCGCTGGGTGATCTCCACGCTCACGATGGTGACCATCGCGCACTTCGCCGGCGGCATCGTGCTCGCCGCGCTCACCGCGAGCCCCGCCCACCAGGGCGGCCGCCTCCCGCTGCTCCTGCTGGCCGGGGTCACCGGAGTGTGCGCGGTCGTCGCCGCGCTGGCCATCCACCGCAAGCCGCTGCTCAGCCCGTGGCTGCTGCTCGGCTGGCTGCCGACCCTGGTGGGTGCGTACTTCGCCTACTGGCACTGACCCTCGTCACACCACGCCGTGGTGCTGCAGCGTCCGGAACGCCGCGATCCCGGGCAGCACGGGGAGCCAGAAAGTCAGCACCCGCGACGTCAGCACCGCCGCGACCGCGACCCCGGGGGCGATCCCGAGCGCCGTCAGCCCGGCCACCAGCGCGGCCTCCACCGCACCCAGCCCGCCCGGGGTGGGCGCGATCTGCCCGAGTGTGGAGCCGACCACGAAGACCGCCATCACCGGCAGCACCGAGAACTCCGCCCCGAACGCGGTCAGCGTGGCCACCAGGCCGTAGGCGGACAGCACCAGGAACACCACCCCTCCCCCGAACAGCTCGGCGGTCTTCACCGGGTGCCGCAGCACCGGCAGCAGCTCCCGGATGGTCTCCCGCGCCCCGTTCACCGCCGGCCGCCACACCTTGCGCCGCCCGAACGGCGAGGCGAGCACCGCGACCGTGGCGACCACCACCGCACCGATCCCGGCCAGCACCGCCGGGCTGGTCGGTGGGCTGATGTCGCCGACCGGCACCGCGTTGCCGATCACCAGCACGCCCAGAGCGGTGAGCACCGCGCTGACCACCCCCATCGCTACCCGGTTCAGCACGATCACGCCGACCGCGTGGGCACGCCGCAGGCCCAGCCGCTCGAGGAACACCAGGTTGACGCCGTAGAACCCGACCCCCGCCGCGGTGGTCCGCCCGGTGAACGCGGCGGCGATCTGCACCGCGATGGTCTTGCCGACCGGCAGGTGCAGCGGCGTGGAGCCGAGCACGGTGTACGCCGAGGCGACGATCGCCAGCAGGCCGGTGACCGTTGCCACCGCCAGCCAGGCCCAGCTTGCGTGTTCCATGGAGTCGGCCACGTCGGACATGCTGGAGAGCTGGGGAAGCAGCAGGTAGACCGCCACCCCGCCGGCGAGCAGCATTCCCAGCGTGGAGGGTCGCACGGGCGACCGGAACGACGGCGGTGGCACGCCGATCGCCTCGGCCAGCGACTCGCGCAGGTAGGTGACGGTGATCTTGCCGCCCTCCACCTGCCGCTTGATCCGCCGGTGCAGTGCCAGCCACTGCAGGTAGGGCAGTGACTGCTCGAGCTTCTCCGGCGGCAGGCAGCGCACCGCGCTGTCCACCGCCCGGTCCACCCCGACCACGGACACCAGTGAGACCAGGGCCTCGGCGACGTCCTGGGCGGCCTGGTCCGGTGGTCCCCCGGCCCGGCTGAAGGTGAAGTCGGTGATCCGCGGGCAGCCCTCTCGGTCGACGAGGATGTTCGCGGCGCGCAGGTCGTGGTGGGCGATGTGCTGGTCCTCCAGCCGGGTGATGTCCTTCCAGATCCGGTCCAGCAGCGTCTCGTCGACGTCGTGCGCGGCCAGGGAGGACAGCGGCCTGCCCTCGACGCACCTTCGGATCAGGAACGGCGGGCCGTGCTCGATCTCGCCGGCGAGCAGCACGGGAGACACGCCGATCCCGGCCCGCTCGGCGAGCAGCGTGACGTACGCCTCGTGCTCCACCTCGTGCCGCGGTGTCGACAGCCGGGGCTCGTGCTCCACGTCGAGCGAGGCCACCACCCGGCGCAGCTTGTGGCCGGGGCCGGCGACCCGGTGCAGCCGGCGTACCAGCTTCATCTGCAGCCGCTGGCCGTCGGTGGTCAGCACCTCGAACTTCTCCGGGCGGAGCAGGCTACGCCCTGTGGTGACCACCGAGTCCGGACGCAGCCCGCTCTCGCGCAGGGCCACCAGCACGGTCTGCTCGGAGGCGCGGCGGCCGGGCGCGCCGAGCACCAGGTGCACCAGCCGGCCGGTGCCCCAGCCGAGCACCGCACCCGCGAACACTCCCAGCGGCAGGTTCTGGCCCAAGAACACGTCGGCGACCGCGACCAGCACGACCAGGCCCCACAGCAGCTGTCGGGTCAGCCGTCCGACGTACGGCCCGGCCGCGGTGGCCAGCGCGGCGATGACGGCGACCTCCACCGCCGGGAACGGGAAGCCGCCGTGGTCGGGTGCGCGCAGCGCGTGGTTCATCAGCCAAGGGGGCACCGGTCTGGGGCCGACCAGCCAGGAGATCACCAGCGCGAGCACCCAGCTGACCGCCCCGGCGGCGGCGAGCGCGGCGGCCATCCGGATCCGGGCGAGGTACAGCGCGATGCCGACCGCCACGACGATGCCCGGCCAGGAGCCGATCCAGGTGATCGCGCCCCACCCCGGCGTCGACCAGGCCGGCAGCTGCTCGATCTGGGTGAAGATCGCCGACTCGACGGGGTTCACCGACGACTGGCTCGCGGCCACCAGGCAGCCGAGCACGACACCGGCGGCCACGGCGATCAGGGTCAGGTCGAGCGGGTGCCGCCCCATCGAGAGGCGCAGTCGGGTGTAGCGGCCGCTGGAACCCATGCCCGGTTGGTTCCCTGACTCGCGCCCCCTCACTCGGCGGCTCCGCGTGTTTCCCGATCCGTCGCGACGCGCGCCGAAGTGTTCGCTGCGAAACGGCCGATGGGCATCGCTCGCACTCCCGCTCCTGGAAGGCCCTCACCCGCAACATACCCCGCGCTCGCGGCGTGAAGCCTTCGCGCCTGCGCAGCCTTCGCGACGTACTGGACCAGCAGATCCATGGGCACCATCGAGCGTACGAGGGGATGGGGCAAGGCCTGATCGGCAGGGGTACGACGGACGGGAGCTCGGGTCGGTTGCCTCATCCGGAGCGGGTGATGCCCCGATGGCAGGCGTCGGCCAGATTGGCGGTGACCGTTGATCCCGACCGCCTGGAGGACCCATGACACCCTCTGAGTCAACCTCAGGCCGTTTGCGGCGGTTGGCCGAGTCGTTGGACGGCGCCGTGGTTGGCGGTGTTGTAGGGCACGTGGTCTTGCCAGCAGCGGTAGATGACGCGGGTCCAGGAGCGGGCCAGGATGCGGATCGCGTGGGGATGGTCTTTGCCGCTGGCGCGGGCTCGGTCGTAGATGTCGGTCGCCCAGGGGCTGGCGTGTCGGCTGTTGTCGGCGAACGTGGTCATCGCGACCCGGAAGCGGGTGTTGCAGGCCCAGCGGAAGCTGACCGCTCGGTGTTTGCCGGATTCCTTGGTTACCGGGGTGAGTCCGGCGAGGGCGGCGACGGCGTCGGCGGAGTCGTAGGCTTCTCGGCAGTCGCCCCACTCGGCGAGCATCTGGGCGGCGTTGATCCGACCCGACCTTGGCAGCGACGTGAAGATCTTCCCGTCCGGGTGCTCCCCGAGGTGGGTGGCCACGGTGTTGTCGAGGTCCTTGATCGCGGCGTTGAGGGCGGTGAGCACGCCGACCAGGGCCAGCACGGTGTGTTTGAAGGCGTCGGTGAGTGCCGGGCTGGTGGTGCCCGCGGGTGCGTCGCGGAGCCGGGCGAGCAGCTCGCTGGCCGGGCGGCGGCCGGAGTAGCCGTTGGCGGTGCAGAACGCGGCGATGCGTTTCTCCCCGAGCCGGGCTGCGGCGTTCGGGGTCGGGTAGCGGGTGAGGAACTTCAGCGCGATCGGCGACTCCACGTCGGCGAAGATCGCCTTGGCGCCGGGCCAGTGCATGTCCAACAGCGCGGCCAGCTGGTTGGTGGCTGCGACCCGCATCTCGACGAGGTCGCCGCGGGTGCGGACCGTGGTGCGCAGTGCTTTGGTCTGGTCGCTGAACGGGACCGCGACCCGCAGCCGGTGCTGGCGCAGCCGCAGGTACTCGGCGATGACCACGGCGTCGCCGGCGTCGGACTTGGCGCCGGAGACCACCTCGCCGTCGCGCCAGGCCTTGATCGCGTTCGGGCTGACCGGCACTACCGGGTGACCGGCCTCGAGCAGGGCGTCGACCAGTCGCCCGTCGGGCCGCTCGATCGCGACCGACACATCAGCCCGGTCACCGAGCTTGCCGAGCCTGCGGATCAGGTCGGTGAACCCCTCGGCGGTATGGGTGATGGTGAAGGTGGACTTCACCCGGCCGGCGTCGTCGAGGACGCACACAGCGTGGGTTTCGGCCGCCCAGTCGATCCCGACGTGGAACAACGCGACCGGCGCAGACAAGCAGTCAGACAAGGACTCTCCTTGAGTTGGCAGCGACGACTCGGTGAGGAGGCTGCCTGCCGGGCGGTCACTGACTGGCGCTCTGCGGCGCGTCCTTCTGATGCCGGTCTACAGCCTCAGGAGAGCCGGGGGCGGCGGTGTCATGCTGGCCCTTCGCGAGCGACCTCGCCAGGCCGTCACCCCGACCCTCACCGAGTCCGAACAACAGGCATCATCTCGATGCCCGCCAGGAAGAGGGTGCACCAGTGACCTCGCAGACCGCTCCGGAAGGCACACTCGGCAGCATCGCCCAGGGCGATGCCCCCGTCCTGGAGCGCCTGATCGCTATGAACCTGGACTCGCTGGAAGGGTCCGGGCTCGACGAGAAGACCTACTTCCTGACCCGGCTGGCGGCGCTCGTGGCCATGGACGCCGCCCCGGTGTCGTACGTGATGAACCTCGGTCTCGCCGCGGACGCCGGGGTCACCGTCGAGGACGTGCAGGGCGTCCTCATCGGCATCGCCCCGATGGTGGGCAGCGCCCGGGTCGCCGCAGCCGCCGGCAAGATCCTGCGCGGTGCGTTCGGGGTTGCCGTGGCTCTCGAGGAGGCCTCGGTTCCCGAGCAACGACAGGGGTGAGGCAGCAGAAGGCCGGCGCGTCGGGGCCCCCCGGCATGAAGGAGTAGTCGTAGCGGCCGCGGCTTCGGGTCGCTAACCTCGCGACGTGGCGGGGTGGAGCGAGCTGCGCGTGGACCTCCGACGGATCTCCGAGGAGACGCCGGATGCCCTGCTCGGCTACCCCGACCCCAGCAGTGACCGTCCCGAGACGGGAACCTTCGCGATCCACTTGGCCAGCTGGGCGAGCGACATCGCGGCCACGCTGCACGAGAAGTACGGCGAGACGGTCGACCTCGAGGTCGGCGCTATCCGCTTCCCCGGCCGGGACTTCGACGCTGGCCCGCTCCGGACGCTGCCCGAGACTCCGGCGGACTCCCTGGGGCTGAGCGTGGAGGCGATCACCCCGCTGTCGGTCCGCAGCGGGCGGAGCGCCATATCGCGGGTGCGGGTGGTGAACCACTCGCAGGAGAAGAAGGTCCTCAGCACCAACGGGCAGCTTCAGTCGGCAGTAGTCGACGACGCGGGAGCCGTGGTGGGCCGCTACGTCGGAGCCCAGAACCTGCCGTTCGTGGGGTTCGCGGTCGAAGCGGGCAGCGGCACCGAGGTGCCGGTGCTGGTCGGGACGGACTCGGTGGTCCCGCGGCTCGGCTACGCGGTGCCCCCGGGTCCGTGGCACCTCGTCGTGCTGCTGGACGTCGACGGAGAGCGGACGGCCTCGGCCCCCGTGCCGCTGACCGTCACGCCCTGAGGCCGTACCCGACCACCTCGCCGCTCGGACCGGGGAGGCACGATGAGGGCATGCGCTCCTTCCTCACAGCCCTGGCGCTCCTGCTCGCCGCCGTCGTCGGGACGGTGGCGCTGACGGCGTACGTCGCCTCGCAGACCGCGCTGAGCACCCACGGCTCGGGACAGGTGATCTCCTCCGCGCTCCAGCAGCCGGCGCTGCGCCACCGAATCCTCGCCGCGGTCGTGCCCGGCTACGAGACCCTGCCATCGCCGGTGCAGGACGATCTCAACAAGATCGCCCGGAACCGGAAGTTCGACGCTGCGGTGAAGCACGTGCGGATCCAGGCCGACGGCACGGTCCAGCTGGCGCCGCTCCGGCACCAGCTGGAGCGCTGGCTGCGCACCCACGGCGAAGCACCTGCAGCCTCGATCCTGGCTGCCGTGGGCGGCCCGGTCACGGTGCACCTGCCACGGCCGGTCGCGCACCGCTACGCCGAGGCGCGGCACACCGCGCGGACCGTCGCCTGGGTCGGCGGGATCGCCGCGGTCGCGCTGCTGCTGCTCGCGCTGCTGATCTCGCGGCACCGGCGACGGACGCTGGGCGGCGTGGGCTGGACCATCCTGGCCAGCTGCGCCGCCACCGCGGTGCTGTGGTGGGCCATCCCGGGGCTGGCCGGCCTGGTGTCGCACCAGCCCTGGGCCGATGCGTTGGCCGCGGTGGCGGGCGGCGCGTCGTACCCGACGGTGATCTCCATCCTTGTCCCCGTGGCGGTGGCCGGCGCGCTCGTGCTGATCGTGTCGTTCCTGCTTCCCCGAGGCCGCCGCGGGTAGCCGTCCCGCGGGCTCATTGCGGACGCCGAGCGTCCGGATGCTCCCCTACCCTGCTGACCATGGTCCACCGGCTGTCCCGCCAGGAAGCCCGTCGCATCGCGGTGCGCGCGCAGCTGCTCGACGCGCCGCGTCCGACCGATCTGCTCGAGGTGATCCGGCACCTCACCTGTGTCCAGGTCGATCTGACCGCCGCGGTGGCACCCAGCCCGGAGATCGTGTGCTGGAGCCGCCTCGGCTCGTCGTACTCCCCCGCCGACCTGGAAGCACTGCTCGTGGACCGCACGGTCGTGGAGCTCCAGGGCATGATCCGACCCGCCGAGGATATCGCGCTCTACCGCGCGGAACTGGCCGCCTGGCCCGGCCAGCAGCCGTTGCGCGACTGGCAGGTCGAGATCGGCGACTGGGTCGAGGTGAACAGGGCCTGCCGCGAGGAGATCCTCCAAGTGCTGCGGTCGGAGGGGCCGCTGCCGGCGCGCGAGCTCCCCGGACAGCTGCGCTGTGCCCTGGCGCTCCACCGGGTGGACCAACAACCGCAACGTCACCAAGCTGCTGGCCTTCATGGAGGCACGAGGTGAGGTGGCGGTGTCCTCGCGGGAGAACCGGGCGCCGCTGTGGGACCTGGCCGACCGGGTCTACCCCGACGAGCCGGCCGTGCCTGCGCCGGAGGCCCGCGCGGAGCGGGACCGCCGGCGGCTGAAGGCACTCGGGATCGTGCGCGGGACGGGACCGAGCTGTCCGGCCGAGCCGCTGGATGCCGCGGATGCCGGGGAGCCGGCGGTCATCGACGGCGTCCGGGGCAGCTGGCGGGTCGACCCCGACCAGCTCGGCCGGCCGTTCCGCGGTCGCGCTGCGCTGCTGTCGCCATTGGACCGGCTGGTGGTGGACCGCAAGCGGCTGGCGGAGATCTTCGAGTTCGACTACCAGCTCGAGATGTACAAGCCGGAGGCCAAGCGCCGGTGGGGGTACTACGCGCTGCCGATCCTGTACGGCGACCGGCTCGTCGGCAAGCTCGACGCGACCGCCGACCGGGAGGCCGGCGTCCTGCGCGTCGCCGCGGTGCACGAGGACGCGTCGTTCACCACGACCATGAGGGCCGCGGTCGACAGGGAGATCCGCGACCTCGGCACGTGGCTCGACCTCGAGGTCGAGGCCTCGGGTTAGCCGCGCCTCTCGAACTCGTGCATCTCCTCGACCGCGCGGAAGCCGAACCGCGCGTTCACCGCCTGCATCGGCGCGTTGCCCTTGGCGGTGTACGTGTGCAGCCACCGCCGCCGCGCGACGTCGGTGTCGGGAAGTCCCGCGAGCCGGCGCAGGTTCGCGACCTTCAGCCTGGCACCGAGGCCGTGACCGCGGTGTGCGCGCAGCACCAGGGTGTCGTCCTGGTAGGCGTGCTCCGGCTGGGTGCGCGGCAGGAACAGCGTGCTGTACCCGACCGGCTCCCCGCCCGCGTCGAGGGCCAGCGCGTTCAGCGCGGTCCAGTTCTTCGCCATCCGCGACTCGTTGAGCCGGACTCCGTCCACGGTGTGCACCACCACGTCACGGGCCAGCTCCCCGGTGGGCACGTCGGCCGACATCGCCGTGTGCAGGGCGGCCCAGGCCTCGACGTACTCGTCCGGGCAGCGTCCTGCCCAGGACGTGATGCGATAGCCGTCCGACCGGTCGCCGCCCGTCTCGAGCGCGGTGAGCCGCCCCTCGTCGTACGGCAGGTCGACGAGCAGGTGGTCCTCGACGTTCGCGCTGACGAACCCCCGAGCCGCCGCGAACCTTGCGCCGGGCCAGGTGTCGACGGTGTGGCCGGCCGGGACGAAAATTTCGGTCTGGACGATGGACCTGCCCAGCTCGCGCGCCCGGGTGGCGGCCCAGTCCCACAGCGCGGCGCCCACGCCCTGACGCCGGTACGGCGGGGGTACGGCGAGCTCGAGCAGCACCGTGTCGAGGTCGCTCTGCAACGGCAGCTCGAACAGCACGGCCCCGACGCACTCCTCGCCGGCGAGGGCGGCGACCGCGGTGCGCCGCTTCACCGGCGAGGGCGCCGCTAAGGAGTCGGTGAACTCGGTGAGGGAGGACACGCTGGCGCCGACGCGGCCGTCGACGGCGCCGGCCTCCAGCGCGGTGTGCCAACGGGCGAACTCGGCGGACTGGGACGGTGACACTTCGCGGATCTGCATGGTCGCGCCAGCCAAGCAGAGTCAACGCCAGCAGGAAACCGAATTAGAGGCGCCTGACCCCCGGGGGCGCGTGCGGAGTGCCTGCGCCCCTTCCCTAGGTTGGGGCTCATGGTTCCGACGTACACGCTCAACGACGGCCACGCGATCCCGGCGATCGGGTTCGGCACCTACCCGCTGCGCGGGGGCGAGGGTGTCGCGGCGGTCGCGAGCGCCATCGACGTGGGCTATCGGCTTCTCGACACGGCGGTGAACTACGAGAACGAGTCGGAGGTCGGCGAAGCGATCCGGCGCTCCGGTGTGCCCCGCGACGAGCTCTTCGTCACCAGCAAGATCCCCGGCCGCCACCACGGGTACGACGCGGCGATCAAGAGCACTCGCGGTTCGCTGGAGCGGCTCGGCCTCGACTACCTCGACCTGCACCTCATCCACTGGCCGAACCCGAGCGTCGGGAAGTTCGTCGAAGCATGGCGCGCCCTGGTCGCGCTTCGCGAGGAAGGGCTCGTACGCTCGATCGGCGTCTCCAACTCCACCGAGGAGCACCTGGCCCGGATCATCGACGCCACCGGAGTGACGCCGGCGGTCAACCAGATCGAGCTGCACCCTCACTTCCCGCAGCCGGAGATGCGGCGGGTGAACGAGGAGCTCGGCATCCGCACCGAGTCGTGGAGCCCGCTGGGCAAGCGCCGGGCTCCCTTCTCCGAGCCGCCCGTCGCCGAGGCGGCGGAGAAGCACAGGGTCTCCCCCGCCCAGGTGATCCTCCGCTGGCAGGTCCAGCTGGGCTGCATCCCGATCCCCAAGTCGGCGACACCAGAGCGCCAGGTGGCGAACCTCGACACGTTCGGCTTCGAGCTCGATGCCGACGAGGTGGCCGCGATCACGGCGCTGGCCCGCCCCGAGGGCAGGCTGTTCGGCGGGGATCCGGACCACCACGAGGAGATGTGACCACAAGGCGACCGCGGTGGAGTAGGGCGGGTGGGACTCGAACCCACGACCCAAGGATTATGAGTCCTCTGCTCTAACCGGCTGAGCTACCGCCCCGCGAGCGGGCGGGCCCGCTCGGCACGGCAGCCTATCGTCCGGCGGAGCGTTCCAGGGCATGGCATGCTCGGGCCATGGACCAACAGCCACCGGCCCCGCTGGAACCGGTCACCGAGGACTGGGAGCGCGCGCTGTGCGTGGTCGCGCACCCCGACGATCTCGAGTTCGGGACCGCCGCGGCGGTCGCCCGCTGGACCCGACAGGGCAAGCGCGTCGTGTACTGCATGGTCACCAGCGGCGAGGCCGGCATCGACGGGATGCCGCCGGACCAGGCGCGCGAGGTGCGGGAGGCCGAGCAAATCGAGTCCGCGCGGATCGTCGGCGTGGACGTGGTCGAGTTCCTGCGGCTGCCGGACGGGATCTTGGAGTACGGCGTTCCCTTGCGACGGGCCATCACCTCCGTCGTACGCCGGCACCGGCCGCAGATCGTGATCACCAACAACTTCCGGGAGAGCTGGGGCGGCCTGAGCCTGAACCAGCCCGACCACATCGCGGCCGGACGGGCGACCGTCGACGCCGTGCGAGACGCCGGGAACCGGTGGGTGTTCCACGACCAGGTCGAGGCGGGACTGGGGCCGTGGGGCGGGGTGAAGCAGGTCTGGGCCGCCGGGTCACCGCGCGCGAACCGCGGCGTGGACATCACCGACTCCTTCGACGCCGGCATCGCCTCGCTGGCCGCGCACCGGGCCTACATCGAGGGCCTCGGTTGGGCCAACTTCGACCCGGCGGAGTTCCTGGAGGGGGTGTCCCGCCCGGTCGGCAGCCGGATGCAGGTGATGCACGGCACCGCGTTCGAGGTGTTCAGCATGACCTGGGGCGACTGACCTCACGCGGGCGGCGGAGCCCCCGGACCGTTCGCTCCGGCGCGGAACGGGTACGAACCGGGCGATGACGTCCCACCGCCCCGGCTCCGCGAGCACGACCGTCGACCGGCTCCGCAGCCTTCTCGTGCGCCAGGTGCCCGAGAAGGTCGGTGGCCGTGCCCGGCTGAAGGTGATCGCGCTGCTGGCCTGCGTACTGGCGCTGGAGTCCGCCGACGCGGCCACGATCGGGGCCACCGCGCCGCAGCTGGAGGCGTCGCTGAACATCGGCAACACCCAGGTCGGTCTGCTGGTCTCGGTGTCCACGGGGATCGGCGCGGTCGCCACCCTCCCGGCCGGGTCGCTGACCGACCGGGTCAACCGAACCGGCCTGCTCGCCGGAGCGATCCTGCTGTGGTCGGCCGCGCTCGCCGTCGGTGGGCTCTCCCCGTCGTACACCATGCTGCTGCTCACCCGCGTCGCGCTCGGCGCCATCGTGGCCACCGCCGGGCCGGCGGTGGCGTCGCTGACCGGTGACTACTTCCCGGTCTCCGAGCGGGGCCGGATCTACGGTTTCGTGCTCAGCGGTGAGCTGGTCGGCGCCGGCGTCGGGTTGCTGGTGTCCGGCGACATTGCCGCGGCCCTGTCGTGGCGGTTCGCGTTCTGGGCGCTGGCGCTGCCAGGGCTGGGGCTGGCCTGGGTGATCTGGCGACACCTGCCCGAGCCGGCTCGGGACGGGAGCTGGCGGCTGCCGTACGGCGCGCAGCGGATCCGGCCGCACAAGCGGGCCGACGACAAGACCGTCGACCAGCAGGAGCCGGTGGAGGACAACAGGGCCGGCCAGCAGGTCCGCGAGCAGGGGGTCGACCCGCGTCCGGACCTGGTGCTGCACGACGACCCGACCCGCCAGTCGCTGTGGTGGGCGGTCCGTTACGTGCTGCGGATCCCCACCAACCGGGTCCTGATCGTCTCGTCGGCGCTTGGCTTCTTCTTCTTCTCCGGGCTGCGCACGTTCGCGGTGGTGTTCCTGCGCGGCCGGTACGACCTGGGCCAGGGCACCGCCAACATGCTGCTGTTCATGATCGGGATCGGCGCCATCGTCGGTGTGCTGGCCGGTGGCCGGATCGCCGACCGGCTGCTCGAGCGGCACCGGGTCTCCGCCCGGCCGGTGGTGTCCGGGATCTGCTTCCTGATCGCGGTCGGGCTGTTCCTGCCGGCCCTCTCGACCACCATCCTGGCGATCGCGGCGCCGCTGTTCTTCCTGGCCGCTGCCGGGCTCGGTGGCGCCAACCCGCCGCTCGACGCCGCCCGGCTCGACCTGATGCCAGGCCGGCTGTGGGGCCGCGCCGAGGCGGTACGCACGGTGCTCCGCTACGGGCTGGGGGCGGCTGCGCCGGTGCTGTTCGGCCTGGTGTCGGCCTGGCTGGGCGGCGCCAGCGAGCGCGACATCTCCGCGCACACCGCCGGGCAGGGCGCGGTCAGCGGGCAGGCGGCAGCCGGCCTTGCGGACGCGTTCTCGATCATGCTGCTGCCGCTGCTGGTGGCCGGGCTGCTGATCGTGTTCTGGGCACGGCTCACGTACCCGCGTGACGTCGCCACCGCAGTCGCCTCCGACGAGGCAGTCCGAGAGACGGAGGAGGCGCGGACATGACGAGCAGCACCCAGCAGGACGAGGGCAGATCCAGCGAGGAGCATCGGTCACTGAGCTGGCCGGAGCGACGGCTGCTCCTGCTGCTCGGCGTGCCCGCGCTCGGGCTCGCCTTCACGATCTCGGTCACCTCGACGTACGTCCCCGTCCTGGTCCAGCAGATCTCCGGCCCGTTGATGGTCGGCCTGCTGGTCGGCGGGGAGGGTTTCTTCGGCATCTTCGTGCCGGCGATCGTCGGCGGGCTGGCCGACCGGCACCGCACCGTCGGCGGCCGACTCGCCTGGATGGTGGCCAGTGGCGTGCTGCTGTGCCTGGCCGTGGCCGCGGTCGGTGTGCTGGGCATCGCCCAGGCCGGCCTGTGGGGCTTCGCTGTCGCGCTGTGTGTGCTGTACATCGGCTACTACGCCTTCCTCGCGCCGTACTGGGCGCTCTACCCCGACCTGGTCCCCGACGAGGCCAGCGGGCGGTCCCGCAGCGCAGAGAGCAGCTTCCGGGTGACGGGCGTCGGCCTGGCCCTGATCGGTGGCGGCCTGCTGCTGTCCGTCTCGGCCGGGCTGCCGTTCTTCCTCGCCGCGCTGCTGATGCTGGCCGTCACCGCGGCCCTGGTCTACGGGCTGCGCAAGCGGCGCAAGGAGGACGTCGAGAACGGCCAGGACTCCGGCTTCCGCGCGCTCGGCGCGATGCGCGAGCTGCTGCAGGACCGGTCCATCGTGATGCTGATGATCGCCAACGGGCTGTGGAACTTCGCACTGTCGGCGCTGCGCGCCTTCGTGGTGCTGTTCTTCACCGTCGGGCTCGGCAAGCCCTCGTCCTTCGTGGCCACGATTATCTTCCCGCTCGTCGCGGTGGGCATCGCGATCGCCGCGCCCACGTCGGGCTGGCTGGCCGACCGGTTCGGGCACGTCCGGCTGCTGACCGGGGCGCTGGTGGTGTACGGCGGGTGCATGGCCATCCCCGGCATCCTGCAAGCCACCTGGGTCGCGGGACTCATCCCGGTCGTGGCCGCGGGCGCGGCCACGGTGATGACCCTGCCGCTGTCGATGCTGATGCGGCTGCTGCCGGAGGAGCGGCACGGCGCCGCCTCCGGGCTGTTCGGGATCAGCCGCGGCATCGGCGGGACCCTGGGCCCGCTGGTGGCGGGTGCCGCGATCATGCTGCTCGCGCCGTTGCTCACGTCGACACACGGCTACGCCTCGATGTGGTTCGTCTGCTCCGCGGCGCTGCTCGCCAGCATCGTCTTCGTGCGCAAGCTGGCCAGCGACGACCGGCTCTGAACCGGGCCGCCGTCTGTCCGGTCAGCCGAGGTAGCCCTCGACCTCCTCGCCCGGACGGACCGATGCCCGGTCCGGGTCCTGACCGCTCTCCCGCAAAGCGCGGCGCTGCCGCAGCAGGTCCCAGCAGCGGTCGAGCTCGACCTCCACGGCCTGCAACCGCTGGTGCTCAGTGTCGGCAGCCAGCTCGTCGCGCTCGCGCCGCGCACGCAGATCATGCTCTTCCGCGACCAGTGCCTCGATGCGAGCCAGCACATCCGAATCAGTCGTCATCGCCGGAGGCCTCCTCGAGCGGCAGGACTCGAACTAGGTGATCGACCATATCCCGCCACCATACGGGTGGCCACTATCGACCGGCCCGTCGCGAGTGACCCGCGAGCAGGCCGAGCCGGCGCTCCAGGAACCGACGGACCGACGGCTCGGTCGTCAGCGAGATCGCCCTTCGGTAGGCGACGCCCGCATCCTCGAAGAGCCCGGCCTCCGCGAGCAGCTGCGCGCGCGTCGCCCATGCCGGCTGGAACCTGTCGACCAGCGGATCCTGGTCGCGATCCAGCTCGGCGAGTCCCGCCTCCGGCCCGTCCACGTGCGCGCGGGCGGCCGCGAGCGCGACGCGCGCTCCCCGGGTCGGTGCGACGTGGGCGAGCGCCTCGGTGAGCCGCACCACTCCCCGCCAGTCCACGGCTCCGGTGTGGCGCCGAGCGGCATGGGCGGCCTGGATCGCGGCCTCCAGCTGGAAGCGGCCGATCGGCTCGCTGTCGCGCGCACGGACCTGCGTCGCCCGCTGCAGCAGCCGCTCGCCGTCCGAGATCTGGGTCGGGTCCCACCTCGTCACGTCCTGCTCGTCGAGCGGAACGAACGCGCCGTCGACCTCTCGAGCGGCCGCCCGCGAGGCAACGAAGGAGATCAACGACGCCAGCCCGCACGCCTCGGCGTCATCGAGGAGCGACGCGAGCAGCACCGCCAGGTAGCGGGCTTCGTCGGCGAGGGAGGTGCGCTCCTGCGCGCCGGAGACCTGCCACTCGATCGCATACGCGCCATAGATGGCCTCGAGCACCGCGTCACAGCGGACGGGAAGGTCGGCGCGGGTGGGCACCGTGAACGGGATGCCGGCATCCCGAACTCTGCGCTTGGCGCGCACCAGGCGCTGGGCCATGGTGGCGGGCGGTAGTGCGAACGCCGTGGCGATGCGAGCGGCGTCGATGCCGAGCACGGTGTTCAGCATGAGCGGCGTGCGAATGGCGGGGTCGATCGCCGGGTGGGCACAGACGAACAGCAGCTCCAGCCGTCTGTCGGATCTTGTCCGGGTCGAAGGACTCGAGCACGGCCAAGCGTCGGTCCTCGGGATCGAGCGGCAGGGAGGTCCGCGCGGCCGCCGACCCCAGCACGTCGCGCAGACGATTGCGGGCAACGGTGACCAGCCACGCCTCCGGCTGGGCGGGGACGCCGGCCGTCGGCCAGGTCCGCAGCGCCCGCTCGAAGGCGTCGCCAAGCACGTCCTCGGCGAGAGCGAGGTCGCGCGTGGACGCGGCGATGAGAGCGACCAGGCGTCCGTAACAGGTGCGGGCGACCTGCGCCGCCCGCACCTGCACGTCGGTCGCCTCGCCCGTCATGCGCCCGGGAAGGACCAGTCCGTCCACGCGCCGTCGACGAAGCGCGTCGCCGTCGGGCGGATCTCCACGTCGCCGTAGCTGGCAGACGGCGCCCGCTCGGCCCACGCGATCGCTGCGTCCAGGTCGGGCACCTCGATCACGAAGGTGCCTCCGAGCTGCTCCTTGGTGTCCGCGAACGGACCGTCCTGGACGAGCAGCTCGCCGGTCTTGCGGCTGAGCGTCGTGGTGGCGGAGCTCGGGGCGAGCACCTCCGCCGAGAGCAGCACGTCGGCGTCGTCGAGCGCCTTCGCGTAGGCGTCGAAGGCGGCCATCCCCTCCTTGAGCGCCTCCTCACCGAGCTCTTCGGCGGTCATCTCCGGGTAGTGCAGCAGAAGCGTGTAGCGCATGGCTCCATCCTTCCTCGTGAACCGATAGGTCGGGGAGATGACGATCGGGAGCGCCGCCGATCGACAGCGCGCTGTTCGCGGGCCGCGAACGCAGCACCCGGGCCGGCGCGATCGGGCCTAGCATCCAGACGTGGGTGAGGTGATTCGGTTCCCTTCGGGTCCGGCCGGCGCGATGACGTCCGAGGGCGCGAAGCCGGCGCCGCTGTGGCGCGAGGCAGCCGGCCGCGAGCTGCGCGAGGAGCGCATGGCCCAGCAGCGCACCTTGGCCGACGTCGCGGGCCAGGCCGGCGTCTCGACGCAGTACCTCTCCGAGGTGGAGCGCGGGCGCAAGGAGCCGAGCTCGGAAGTGGTCGAGGCGGTCGGTGGCGCCCTGGGGCTCACGCTGCTCGACCTCACCGAGCGGATCAGCCACCGCCTGCGCGCCCGGTCGAGGCCGCCGCAGGGCCCGGTCAACCTCGCGGCCTGAGCGTCACCCAGAGCGTCACACGGTGGCCAGCTTGCGGCTCTCCAGGACGCTGTCGACCACGCCGTAGGACACCGCGTCGCTCGCGCCGAGCACCAGGTCCCGCTCGGTGTCGGCGCGCACCTGCTCGACGCTGCGGCCGGTGTGCCGCGCGAGCAGCTCCACCAGCTCGGTGCGCATCCTGGCGACCTCCTTGGCCTCGACCTCCAGGTCGGGCAGGCTCCCCTGCCGCCCCGCCGAGGGTTGGTCGAGCACGATCCGGGCGTGCGGTAGGACGCTACGCCGGCCCGGAGCACCAGCGGCGAGCAGCACGGCCGCCGTGCTGGCCGCCTGGCCCACGCAGGCCGTGGCGACGGGTGCACGGATGAACTCGATGGTGTCGTAGATGGCGAGCATCGACGTCGGCTCGCCGCCCGGGCTGTTGAGGTAGAGGCTGATCTCGGACTCCGGGTTCGCCGACTCCAGGTGGAGCAGCTGAGCGATCACCACGTTCGCGACCCCGTCGTCGATCGGCGTGCCGACGTAGACGATCCGGTCGCTCAGAAGCCGGCTGTAGATGTCGACGGCGCGTTCGCCGTGCCGGGTCGACTCGACCACGGACGGGATCGTGTAGCTGCTCATCGGACTGTCACCGGTTCGCGGTCTGCGGCCAGGCCAACGGTGGCGTGGTGCGCCGGCGTCACCGCGCGTACGTCGCTCAGCACCGCGTCGACGAACCCGTAGTCCCTCGCCTCGGGGGCCGTGAACCACTTGTCGCGCAGCGAGTCCTCCCGGATCCGCTCGACCGGCTGGCCGGTGCGGTGGGCAGTGATCTGCAGCATCCGCTCGTTCAGACGAGCCAACCGCGCCGCCTGGATCTCGATGTCGCTCGCCGAGCCACCGAGCCCGGCCGAGCCCTGGTGCAGCAGCACCTCGGTGTTGGGCAGGACGAACCGCTTGCCCCGCGCGCCGGCGGTCAGCAGGAACTGCCCCATGCTCGCGGCCATGCCCATCGCCAGCGTGGAGACGTCGTTCGGGACCAGCTGCATGGTGTCGTAGATGGCCATTCCTGCGGTCACCGAGCCGCCGGGTGAGTTGATGTAGAGGCTGATGTCACGGTGTGGGTCCTCGGCGCTGAGCAGCAGCAGCTGCGCGCAGATCCGGTTGGCGATGGGGTCATCGACCTGCTGGCCCAGGACGATGATGCGCTGGTGCTGGAGCCGGATCGTCAGCTGGTCGTCCAGCGGGCCGGCGGTGTGATCGGGTGCTTGGGTCATGCGACCCAGCCTTGCCGTTCGTGACGTGGGATCCCAGCGGATCCTCTGTGGGCGGATCTGCTGTGAGCAGACGTCCTATTGATGGGTATTACCCGCTACTCTCACCTCAGGGCTGTGGAAGCGCCTGATGCCGGATTCGGCCCCCTTGAGATGGTTGCCCGTCGCGCTACCGCCGGGCGCGTAGTACCACCTGATCGCGTCATACCCGCGACAATTGTTGATGTAGTTGCCCCTGACCGTGGCTGGCGCATAAGCAATGAGGATCCCAGCGCCGCCCGGGGTCACCGCCGGCCCGCCGTTGATGGTGTTGTTCCTGAACGTGACATGGCTGACGCTGGCGTGCGAAGAATCCTGAACCAACATGCCAAATTCTGCCGGATCGTTGATCGTATTGTTGTCTACGTGAATGCCGTTCACGGTCTCCGAGGGCAGGTTCGGTTCAACGTCGATCGCGCCAGGCATGTCAGGGCGGGCGATGGAAGAGAACGTATTGTGGTGGATCCAGACATCGCTGCCGCTGATGATGCTGATGCCATTCCGGTTGGAATGGTCACCGTTGAATCGGTTGTGATCAATGGTCAGCGACGACGCACCGCTTGAATAGATGCCATCTCCGATGAGCCGTCGGAACGTGTTGTGGTCGATGCGAATGCCATGGGCAGCGCCGATGCTTATCGCGTGCCGATGCTGTGTCCAAACACCGTGTTGATGGTGCACGTTGCCATCGAAGATGAAGTTTCGGACAACGTCTCCGTTGGACAGCTGCATCATTGCGTCCTCGGAGCGCAGAGTGGTGGAGTTGGCTGGTGTCTTGAGAGTCGAGTTGTGGCCGTTCACGGTGATCCGCGGTGGCACCCGTAACGGAGCGGTGACGATATAGATGCGACGCTGAGCAAGCGTGAGCGTGCCTCCGGGCGGTGTGGCGTCGAGCGCGGTTTGAATGGTCGTGGAGTGGCCGACCCTGCCGATCGGGTGTGAGCGGTGATGCGGCGGCGCGGCTTGCTGGTTCCAGTGATCCTTCGAGGCGCCCGCCACCCACGCGTAGGTCAGTACGCTGCCCGCGATCAAGGCTGCGACGGCTAGTGCGGCCGCCGCCAGCTGGGCACGCCGCCAACGTAGGCGCGAACGATCGTCAGTCATCCGTTGCCGAGCTCCTCGGCGGTGGTGGGACTCTGCTCATCGCCGCTTGAGCGGCGAACCGGGAGGGCTTCGAGCCGATACCTCCTGGGTTGTCCGAATCGGGCCGGGGTTCGAGCAGATAGCGCAGGTACATGAGGTAGCCGGCCAGTGTCTCTCCGGGGAACGGCCGCCGTCGGCGAACCATTTCCGTCGCCATCCTTGCGAGCAGTTCCACGGTGAGGCTCAGCAGCACCATGCCGATGCTCTCCCGCCGGGTCCAGTGCCGATTGCCATACTGATGACGGCTGCGAAGGACATAGAACAGCCGCTTCGCACGGATCTTGTCGGAACTGACGTTGGACGCGTGGAAGACGTGCACGTCGGCGAGGTAGAAGGTCAACCAACCGAGCTCGCGACACCTTTGGCACAGGTCAATCTCCTCGTGGTACATGAAATAGCGCTCGTCGAAGCCATTCACCTGCTCAAAGAGCTGCCGCCGGATGACCAGAAAGGCGCCGATCACATGGTCCATGAACTGGCTCTCGGCCGGGGCCGGCGGATGCCGCCGAGGGAACAGTGAGGGCGCTACCCGCCATAGCCCCGTCATGTGGCCGATGAGCAGTCGCGGAGTGGGGAAAGGTCCTCCGACGACACCCGGCCGACCGTCATCGTCGAGAATGCGTACCCCGCAGATGCCCACATTGCTGCCTGTGGGACTGGCCAGGAATTGACCGATCCGCTCCACGACACCGGGCGCAAGGCGAGCGTCCGGGTTGAGGAAGAGCAGCAGCGCCGCCGTGCCAGCGCGCGCGCCCTGGTTGCAGGCCACGCCAAAGCCTCGGTTGCCAGCGTTGCGAACAAGCACGGTTTGCGGTTCCCGTAGCCACGGCGCGGCAAGTTCCAGCGAGCCGTCGGTGCTCGCATTGTCAACGACGATGACCCGGCCGAGCCAACTAGAACCCTTGGCCGATGCATAGACCGACTCCAGGCAGTCCGCGAGATACCCGCCTGTGTTCCAGTTGACGACCACCACGTCGAGGTCGCCCCGAGGGACCTTCATCAGTCCAGTCCTGTGGCGTCGCACGATCTGTTGTCGCGCCGTCAACGAGTGGTGACCCGCGACCGTCCCTCGGCCGTGCGAACTCAGCTCCGCCAACGGGCGAGACCACGCTACTACAAGCGCTTGTGCCGTGGACCTTTCAAAGCAGCCCTCGGGGCTAAGTCACTGGCCGCCGGCGTACTCAGCCACGATGGCGCGGGGGCTCAGCTCACTCTCCGAGCGGCGCCCGAGGAAGAACAGCGCACATGCTCCGTCGGTGGCAAAGGACGTGCCGCAGAAGCGGTCGAGGAAGCGAACCCAGAACAGGGTCAGGCGCAGCAGCCTGCCGACGGTTCTCGATCGCGCCAGGCTCCTTCCCGCGTGATCGATGCTCCAGGACAGCGCCGTGCCGGGGCCCGTCACGACTCCGCGATCGATCTCGGCGAAGCGCCGGAAGAGCCATCGGTGGCCGCTGTCGGTAAACCGCGTGAAATCGTTCGGACCGGCGTGCACCTGCTGCATGAACGGTGTCTCCGCATACACCAGTCCGTCTGGCTTGAGGACCCGGTGGACCTCCTCGACAACCTGCCATGGGTTCAGCACGTGTTCCAGCACGGCCTGCACGATCACCGCGTCGACACAGCCAGACAGCAGGGGAATCTGGTGTGCGTCCGCGACAAGCTGGACATGCTCGCTGGCGACGATGTCGAAGGCCAGCAACTGCAGTCGTTCGCTGGTGTACAGGCTGTCGACCCCGTTGCCGATACTTCCCCCACCCACGACCAGGACCAGCGGAGCAGCCCCGTCCAGCAAGCGGGCGAGCCTGGAGACATTGCGTGCGGCCACCTGGTTGACCGGTCTGACCAGGCTTCGGGCCTTTCCACGCACGGCCGCAGCGCTGCGGGTGGTCGGGCCCGGCGTCGGTCGAGGCTGAGTCACCTGGTCGGGAGCCATGATGCTGCGTTCGAAATCGATCAGCACCGGCCACCGGTCGGCCAGCACGGGGAACGCGGCGGGCCTTGCTAGGCCGCATTCGTCGTTCGTGCAGAACAGGCTGGAGGTGTCAGGCGCTCGGGAGAGCGGGCAGCCGCAGCGCGGGCAGGCGAGAAGGTGGGCGACCTCGCGGAGGGTCACGAGCGGCACGGCCTTCCCCTCTCAGTCCGCGCCGCCGAAGCCGAGTCGGCAGCGCCGCAACAGGGGCAGGTCTTGACCCCTGCGAGCAGGTACCTGTGGCTTGTCGACAGGCTACCGGCTCGGTCACCAGGAACGAGTTGGCCGCGACCTTGACGAGCTCGGCCCACAGCAGACATGTTCGTTCGGGAGGGGAAGCACATGACGGTGGGAAGGTCCTCGGAACCGGTGCGATCGCGGCGCATTGCGGTGATATGCCAGCCGGACGACTTCGCGAACGCAGCCAAGCCAGCCGAGATCCTGCGCTTCCTCCAAGAGCGGGGGCACAAGGTGCAGCTGGTCAACACCAACCGCCTGAGCCGATCGACCAGGTGGCCGCATGCTCTCGGCGGCAGGTTACCGGGGCTACGCCCGCGGCAGCTCGCCCTCTACGCGACCGAAGTGGCCGGCGCGGTCCTGGTACGTCGCTGGGCGTTCGGCCGCCGCCACTTCTCCTACCACGTGCTCATCGCTGACCACCGTCTTCGACGGGCGATGCTGAGGTCATCCCTGCACATGGACGAGTTCGACCTGGTGATCTGCGAGGAGCCGTACGACGCCGGCGTGCTCACCACGCCGACGTCGGCGCGCACGCTCTACGACTGTCCCTGCCCGTGGGCCGACGAGCTCTACTTCGAAGGGAGGCTCACCCCACGGCAGCATGCCAAGCTGCGCAGTGAGGAGGTCGCGCTGTTCGAACAGGTCGACCATTTGGCGTTTCACTGGCAGTCCTACGCCCGGTACGCACGGGAGCAGTACGGCATCAGCGGCGACAACCTGATGAGCCTGGACTTCGGCTGTCGACCCTCCTGCCATCGGGCCCGGTTCGCGGACCCACCGCGCATTGTCTACCTGGGCAACCTCAGCGCACGCTTCAACAACCCTGAGCTTCTCGGTCGGCTCGCGCAGCAGTATCCGATCGATGTCTACGGCGGGCCACCGCCTCGATCCCGCCTCCGACTCAACTACCTCGGCTACTCACCGTCGATCGACGTCCTGCAGGAGTACCAGCTCGGTCTCGTCACCTGCAGCACCGACGAGCTGCGGCGCCAAGGCTTCTCCTCGAAGCACGTCAACTACCTGGCCTACGGCCTGCCGGTGCTCGTCCCCGACTGGCGAGATCACCTCGACCTGCTGGCTGGCTCCCTGCCGTACAACGAGCAGACATTCCGATCCGTCGTCGATGCCATGCGTGTCGAACGACGGTGGCAATCGCGGAGCGACGAGGCCTATGCCCAAGCGGTACGGCTGGACTGGGACGCGACGCTTCGTCCTTTGGAGCTTATCCTCGCCCGTCCGACGTGACCGGTTGATCGACGGCCTGCTCCCCGGACGCCGCCTTCGTGGCCGACGCGCCGTGTGACCGGCCAACCTCACGGGGGTGAGCAGTACCTCGCCAACGGGATGTGGGGCGTTCGCGACCGTGGAGAAGGCGCAGCCGGCGGTGCCGGTGGCCCGGGCCTTCAACGCCGCCGACCCTGCCCGTCAGCACGATGCCGTGCAGCTCGTGCGAGGTTGCTGCGATCGCGTGCAAGGCGCGGCCCAGCTCACGCCGGCTGGTGCGGCGTGCGTCGACGACGAGGAGGTTGGTCCCGGCGGAGCCTAGGACCGCGCCGTCCAGGGACCTGCTCAACGGCGGGACGTCGAGAATGACGACGTCGAACGACTGCGCGGCCGATTCCAAGGCAGCCAGCAGGCGGGCGCCGCTGAGGAGTGGTGCGTTGGCGTCGCCCAGGCCGCTGGGGAGACCGAAGAGGCACCCCAGCGTGGCGTCTGGGCCACCCCTCGGTGGCCGATGAGCTGGAGCTGGACTCGACGCCGACGCCGGCACACCCTGCGAGAGGTCGACCCCGTCGAGTAGCCCGCTGCTTGCGGTCGCGAGCGATCCGGTCAGTGCGCTCCCCTTCCAGCCGCCGTCATCGAGGCCGTCGGAGACCAGCAGGACACGGGTCCGCGATGCCGCGATCACCTCGGCGAGTCGGGCCGACAGCAGTGGGGTGCTGGCAGACTCCGTCGCGCCCGTGAGCACGACGGGTCCGTCCCGCCGGGCTCGCAGCTCGAGGACGAGCAGGGCCAGGTCACGAATCTCGCCGGGGTCTGCCAACGGCGCCGAGGCATCGCGTGGCAGCCGCACGCTGGCAAGCACGGGCGCTGGCAGTATCCGGTACACATCGTCCCGGCCCTGAAGGCTGCCGCGAAGGTAGAGGTGGAGGGAGGCCAAGCCGAGGCCGACCAGCAGTCCCAGCATCGCGCCGATGAGGGTGTTCATCGTCACGCCGGTGTCCACCGGCCTCGTGGGCAGCGCGGCCGGCTGCACGACGACCAACGTGGGAGCCGGAACGCCCGCGGCCGTGG
The DNA here is from genome assembly GCA_035765755.1 of Nocardioidaceae bacterium. Classification (GTDB taxonomy): domain Bacteria; phylum Actinomycetota; class Actinomycetes; order Propionibacteriales; family Nocardioidaceae; genus DASSKA01. Next base: position 18,666 of record DASTWW010000081.1, on the reverse strand, counting down.
GTGCCATCTTGGCGGCCCGGGCGGTGAGTGAGCTACCGATCTCGGTGGCGATCTGTTGTGCTCGCCTCGGGCTCTGATCCTGCACGGTGAGCTCGACCAACGAGGTGCCGGTCGGCACCTGAACCGTCAGCTCGCGGGCGAGGGCCTCGGCGTCCAGTCCGAGCCCGATCGAGGTGGCGGCGTCGTGCAGGACGACCTGCGAGGAGGCCAGCGCCGCGATGGTCGCGGCCGCGCCCTGGCCGAGCAGCTGGCTCTGGTACGCCTGACCCAGATCCGGCGTCTTCTTGGTGCCGACGGCGTTCGTGGTGCCGACCACGCCGAGGATCGTCGAGGTCTGGTACTCGTCCGGCTGCGCCAAGGTCAGGACCGCGCCGGCGGCGCCACCCAGCACCGTGGCTGCGAGCAGCAGAAGCCAGTACCGGAGGATCAGACGGGCGTACTGCCGAAGCTCCATGTTCAGACCGCGATCCGCGGGTGGCCCGAGCGCTGTGCCGGCAACGAGTGCATCCCCCTCACCCGGTGCCGCAGCGGCGAGCGATGGCCGGCGGCATGCAGCGCGGACATTTCGATGAGCTCCTTGATCCCCGTGGGAGCCACCGCAGGTGGTCTCCAACATCACGGTAACGCCGCGTCAGGGCGTCAGTGCAACATCCAGACGGACGGAATGTGCAGGGCGTGAGCTGGCCAAGAACATGTCGCAGCAGTGGTGTGTGCAACGAACCCACCGAAGCCGCCCGATGTTCCAGTGACCGGCTGAACTCGCCTCACCGCGGACCAAACGGTCAGCGAGTGCCGTGGCCTCCGAACGGCCTCTAGACTGGGTCAGCGGTCGGCACGACCGAACTTCGGCGTCCAGCGCGTGGGGGCGGGATGCGCTACGACATGCCACGAGGCACGGGGCAAGGAGACGAACCTCAGGGTCCGCGCCGATGAGCAGTCCCGCGCAGACGCCGGGAAGGCGCCCCGCTCCCTCCTCGCCGGTGGTCACGGAATGGCGGACGCCCACAGTGCGGCCGGACCGGCCCCGGCTCCTGCTCGGAGTGCTGCTGCTCGCAGCGGCCATGCCGGTGCGCTTCCCCGTGCACACGCCGGTGTTCACGTCCGTCTCGGTGCTGGACGTGGTGCTGCTGGTCGTAGCTGTGACGCTCGTGCTCGATCTGCCGTTCCACCGCCTGGACCTGGGGTATCGCACGATCTTCGTCGTGCTCGCGGTACCGGCGGTGGCCATCGTGCTGTCGCTGGCCTGGTCGCAGGACCGGGCGGCGACTCTGGCCGTCGCGGGCTTCACCTTGGAGTCCGTCGTGGTCTACCTCTTCGTCACCCGGGAGCTGGAGGGCCTGTCGTCAGAACGGATTGTCGCTCTGCTGGAACGCTTCGTGGTGCTCCTCATCGTGCCCGCGGTGCTGCTGCTCCTCCATGTCCCGGGCTTTCAGCCGGAGCAGCCGGGCCTGTCGCCGAGCTCTGGGGACTACCTGGGGTACTACACGCGGCTGTCCCACCCCGTCCTCGGCAGGTCGAACAACCTCGCGACCGTGCTCGTCGTATTCGTCCCTGTGCTCCTGTGGTGGGGACATACCCGGCGGAAACGAGCCGCTGCGTTCGTCGGGTTCTTGGGGCTCGCCGCGGTCATCGCCACCCAGTCCCGTGGGGTTGTCCTCGCGTCGGTGGTCGCTCTCGGCATCTTCGCGCTCGTCCGGCCTCCCCAGAGAATCCGCGGACGCCCCTTCTTCGGCAAGGTGTTCGGCGCGACCGTGGTGCTCGCGCTGGCCGGGGTGGTCTTCTACGAACTCAACCCGCTCACGCGGGAGCTGGGCGCGAGCCGCTTCAGCCTCGAGAACGTCTCCCTCCGCATTGCGTTGTACGGGGAGGCCTTCGGTCGCCTGGGAGCTCGGCCCTGGACGGGCTTCGGTCCGGGCGTCGTACCCGACGGGAACACCGCACTGACTGTGGGGACCCAGGTGCTCACCGCCGAGCAGGGCGACGTGCACAACACCTACGTGCAGCAGCTGCTGAGCTTTGGGGTGCCGGTCGGCGTGGTCGTGAGCGTCGCCCTACTCACGCTGCCCGTGTGGTTCTTCGTGCGGGCGAGGGCGGTCCCCGCAGCCGGGGTCGTGGGCCTAGCGCTGACCATCGAGCTCGTGTCGTTCGCGTTCGAGTCGAGCTTCGAGGGGTCCGTCCTACGCGTGATCTTCTACCTGAGTGTCGGGCTCCTGGCCGGCCTGGTCCGACGACTCGAGGCCGACGGCGAGGCCAATGCCGTGGCGCCGGCTGCACCAGGTCGGCAGTCCACGCGATGAGCCGTCACCCTGGCTGCTGCTTCGAGCGCCGTCGATGGCTGAGCTGCTTGGCCGCGTCGAGCAGGATCGGCGGGGCTACCCGCTCGACCGCCTTGCGGGTGCGCTGGATGCGCTCCGTGGGTCGCTCCCGATAGAGGGTGCTGTGGCCGGCGCTGCGCTCCTCCTCGGGGCGCCCGTTGGTGTAGTAGTACAGCGCCATCGATCGGCGGGCACGGTTCGGCGGGCACGTCAATGGTTCGGGGTGGCCGTGGTAGGAGTGGTCCGTCGTGGCGAAGACGACACAGCGGTTGAAAATCGGCAAGATCCGCGCGGCCCGGTACGTCATGTCTTTGTCCCACAGCTCCAGTGCGCCGCCGAAAGACTCCTGCCAGTCCTTGTTCAGGTAGATCAGCACGTTCAGCCGGCGATCGAGGCGCAACTTCTCGTGCCAGTTGAAGTCGGCGTGCACCTTGAGAAACCCGCCTGGCTCGATCTGGTGCAGCCCACCGCCCTCGAAGTACGGATCGGGTATCAGCGACTCGATTCCGGTCAATCGCTCCAGGAACTGAAGGAAGGCCGCCGAGTTGAGCTGAGCGAAGAAGTACCGGGTGAAGTCGCCGAAGAAGGAGTCGCCATCGGTGGCCAGCTTCTTCATCGAGGTTGCCTGCTTGAACTCCTTCCAGGGAATCTCGCCCGGGTCCGGGAACTCGTCGAGCACGTTGTCCAGCACCCACTCGGGCAAGAAGTCGTCGAGCACGACGTGTGGAAACGGCTCGGCGGTGATGAAGCGCTGCCGGCTTTCATCGGCCAATGCCAAAAAGTCGGCCGATAGGTAGTACGGCTCGATCATGAGTTGCTCTCCTCACTGCCTGCGCTAGGGACTCGCAGAGCCCCGCGGCGGGAGGCCATCAGCCGGACACACGAACACGCTAGCGGCCGCAGCGAGCAGGCGCACTCCCCCGCGTTGTAGTGGGTGATTTGTTCCAGGAGCCGCTGCGCACCCGGCAGCTCAGCACCTACTGGACGCCTCGACCAGAGCGCCGAAGTCACCGATGCCGTGCTCCACGAAGTCGAAGGCGTTGTCGATGAGGCCGGCCTGCTCCCGTCGTACCCGCTCGACGTCCTGGCCCTCGACCATGCGCCGCAGGGCCGACTCGAAGATCGCGGCTCTCGCCGCCGCGAGCTGCCCGGCGACCAGCCGCGAAGTCAGCGGATCACCGGTCTCGGCGGTCAGCGCGCCCGCGATGGCGGTCTGCAGCTCGAGAGCCTGCTCATGCAGCCGGCTGAGCAGTGCCGGGCTGGCGGAGATGACCTCCCAGCAGCCCGCGATCCCTTCGACCGCCCCGGAAAGCTCGTGGTGCGTGGTCAGCAGGTGGTGCTCGTAGCGGCGCAGCACCGTGGCCACCGACTCGTCGGGGGCTCGATCGGCAAGCAACTGCTCGATGTCGCGCACCTGGTCGGCGTGCCGGTCGAGGAACAGGTCCTCCTTGCGGGGGAAGTAGTTGAACACCGTCATCTTGGAGACGTCGGCGGCCTTCGCCACCTCGGCGACGGTGACGTCGTCAAACCCTCGGGCGGTGAACAGCTCTTTGGCCACCTCGGCGATGTGGTGGCGGGTGGCCAACTTCTTCCGCTCACGCAGTCCTGTGGGAGGCATGCGTAAACTGTACTCGACCAATTGATTGACCGAGTCTGTTTTTGGGCCCGGCAAGCGGGAGGAATCGCGACCATCAGCAGGAACCAGCTTGGGCACGCTTCACGGGTATCGCACTCCAGCGGCGCCCCGCCGTGCGCCGGTCCTCAGGCAGACCTGTTCTTCGCTGAGGACGCCGCCTGGGTGAAGCGTGCGAAGGCGCTGTGCGCGACGTGCCCCAGCCGGATGCCGTGCCTCGCGGGCGCCCTCGAGCGGCGAGAGCCCTGGGGTGTCTGGGGCGGAGAGCTCTTCCACGGCGGAACCGTCGTCGCCTACAGGCGACGCCGCGGCCGACCACCCAAGAGCCGGGGAACCGCACGCCGGTCGAGGCCCGGCTTCCCCGGGTGAGCGGCCACTCGTTCCCACCAACCACACGAACAGGGAGGGTACGTGGCCACCGAGGCGGCGCAAGCCCTGTTCGACATTGCGTTCGACCATTACGCCATGCATCGGCGGGCCAAGGGCGAATGGATCGACACCGTGATCTACGGGCTGCTCGCCGACGAGTGGGACCGGTCCGAACCCTTCCCCGACACCCGGCAGAGGGCTTGACTGTCCAGCAACGGGAGACTCGAAGGTAGGCACATGGACTGCCACGCGCTCTATCCCATCGGAGAGCTGGCCCGGCGGACGGGCACCACGGTCAAGACCATCCGGTTCTACTCCGACTCCGGGCTCATGCCGCCCGCCGACCGCAGCCCGGCGGGCTACCGCCTGTACGACGACGACTCCGTCGCACGCCTGAACCTCGTGCGGACCCTGCGTGACCTGGGACTGGACCTCGCAGCCATCCGGAAGGTCATGGACTCCGAGCTCACGCTGTCGGAGGTGGCCGCGGCCCACGCCGAGGCGTTGGACGTGCAGATCCGGATCTTGCGGCTGCGACGGGCAGTGCTGACTGCCGTGGCGAAGCGGGGGGCTACCCCAGAGGAGACGGACCTGATGCACAGGCTGGCCAAGCTCTCAGAAGCCGAACGCCGACGGCTCGTCGATGGCTTCCTCGCCTCCGCCTTCAGCGGTGTCGATACCGACTCCACGTTCGCGGGGATCATCCGCTCGATGACCCCGGAGCTGCCGGACGACCCCGACACCGAACAAGTCGAGGCGTGGGTGGAGCTGGCCGAGCTGTCGCAGGACCCGAACTTCCGCAGCTACGTCCGCCACCTGGCCGAAAGCCAGGCAGCGGACGCCGGACAGCGTGGGCCGGCGGCACCGGAGCGCGACCTGGCGGCGACCGTCCGCGACCGGATCGCCCCGGCTGTGGCAGCCGGAATCGACCCGGCCTCATCGCTGGCCGACCCGTTCGTCGCGGACCTAGTCACCCGCTGCGCACAGTTCCTCGACGGCCAGGACGAGGTCGAGTCCCGACATCGGCTCCGGTCGCGGCTCGAAACCATCAACGACCCTCGCAGAGAGCGCTACCTTCAGCTGCTCGCGGTCATCAATGGCTGGCCAGCTCCGGACAGCCTGCGGCCGGTGCTCGACTGGTCCGTCGACGCGCTGCGCATCCGAGGGGCAGCGAGTGCATGAGACTCCCCGGCCAACGACTCATCTACCGCCTCTACGCCCACCGGCTCCACCGTCAGCTGGCGGGCGAGCGGCTGCCCCGGCACGTGGGCATCGTCATGGACGGCAATCGGCGCTGGGCCCGGGCCGCCGGCCTGGCCAGCCCCAGCCTGGGGCATCGTCGCGGCGCCGAGCACCTCGACGACCTGTTGGGCTGGTGCGACGTGGTCGGCATCGACTACGTGACCGTGTTCGTGTGCTCGATGGAGAACCTGGCCCGCCGCGACCGCGACGAGATCGCCTTCCTCATGCGACTCATCGAGGACCTGGCGCTCCAGGTGGCAGCCGAGCCTCGTCCGCGCTGGTCCCTGCACGTCGCCGGCGTGCTCGACGCGCTGCCGGCCGCCACGGCACGCGCCTTGAAGGCCGCGGTCGACGCCACCGCGGCGTGCGCCACGGACAAGCACGTGACCCTCGCCGTCGGCTACGGAGGGAGGCGGGAGGTTGTCGACGCCGTACGCGACCTCTTGCTGGACAAGGCAGCCGCCGGGGCGACCGTGGAGCAGATCGCCGACGAGCTGCGCGTCGACGACATCGCCGGTCGCCTCTACACGGCCGGCCACCCCGATCCCGATCTGGTGATCCGCACGTCCGGGGAGCAACGGCTCTCCAACTTCCTGCTGTGGCAGTCGGCCTACTCCGAGCTGTACTTCTGCGACGCCTACTGGCCGGCGTTCCGCGAGATCGACTTCCTCCGTGCCCTGCGCAGCTTCGCGGCCAGGAACCGCCGGTGCGGCGCATGACCATCCCCGTCACGCAGCGCGCAGGCCGGTTCTCTCGCCTCCGCCGTACGCTCACCGTCATCCTGGTGCTCGGGCTTGCCCTGCTCGTCCTGGCGGGCGGCTACACCGGCTACGCGGCGGTGCGCCACGTCCAGCCGGTCGCCCTGCCGGCTCCGACCGGGCGCTACCCGGTGGGCCGGGTCATGTTCGAGTGGACCGACCAGCACAGCACCGATCCGCTGGCCCCTCGACCGGGCACGAAACGCACCCTGTCCGTCTGGCTCTGGTACCCGGCCAAGCCACACAGTCAGGGCCCGGGCACCCAGTACGCCCCCGGCGCCTGGTCGGGTCTGCACTTCCCCAGCCCGGCCAGCATCGGCGAGACCCGCTTCTCGTCGATCCGCACCCACTCGCGGACCCGGGCGGCCGTGGCCCATGGACTGTTCCCGATCGTGGTGCTCGGACCCGGGCTGGGCCTGGCCGCGCCGCAGTACACCACCCTGGCCGAGGACGTCGCCAGCCACGGCTACCTGGTCGCCGGCATGACCCCGACGTACAGCGCCAACCTCACCGTGCTGGACGGGCACGCCGTGCCCAGCACCGCGGCGGGCAACCCGTCACACTTCACCACCGCTGCAGGGAACCGGCTCATCCCGGTCTGGACGGCCGACGCGCGGTTCACCGCGACCCGGGTCGCGGCCCTGGGCCGTGAAGGCCGGTTCTCCGGACACATCGACGCGCGCGAGACCGCCTACATCGGGCACTCCTTCGGAGGAGCCACGTCGATCCAGGCCTGCGCTTCCGACCCGCGCTGCGCGGGAGCGGTCGACCTCGACGGGACCCCTTTCGGCCCGGTCGTGCAGCGCGGGCTGCACGCCCCGCTCATGATCATCGGGGCCGACGGCTCCTGCACGACCGGCACCTGCCAACCCACCAGCGCGGTGGAGCGCAGGATCCGCGCGTCCGCCCGTTCGCTGCTCGCCGCGAGCACCGGACCCACCTGGTGCTACAGCATCGACGGCGCCAAGCACTTCAACTTCACCGACTACGCCGCCTACTACCTGGCCGCTCCGCTGCGGACTCTCGTGCCGCTCGGCAGCATCGACGGCCGGCGCGGCCTGTCGATCACCGATGGCTACGTCACCGCGTTCCTCGACCACGCCATCCTTGGCCGGTCCGAGCCTCAGTTGGCCGGCCGGGCCAACCGCTACCCCGATGTGCGCGTCCTTCGCCTCCCGGGATGAGCGTCGTCGACCGGCTGTCTCATCACCACGTACGGCTGGTGGGTGGCCGCCAACTCTGGACGGTGCCTGCGGTTGTTGGTGGCCGGTTTCGCTCTTCACCTCGTGGACGAGACCGTCCCCACCTCTATCTCCTCGGCGGAGTTCACCGCGCGCTCAGCCGCGCGATCCCCGCACCTCAGGCCGGACTCGCCCAACGGGTGAAGGAATCCACGTCGTCCGCCGAGCCGTCGACCCGTACGTCGGCGGCACCACGTCTTCCGAATGCGTGCAGGATGAGCTCGAGAGGTGAACCAGCCACGGTGACGACGCTCGGCCCACTCTTCACGGGAGCAACCCGGCCACCGTCGGGCGCGAGCTCGACTCCCACCGGTGCTTTCCGATAGGCCCGTTTGAGGATCAGCCTGGCCCGACGCCAGATCTCGGCCAGCTCGGCCGCCGGAAGGTCGCGAGGCGGAACCGGTCCGGATCCGCGACGGAGATCCTCGTGGTGGACGACGTACTCGACGAGATTCACGGCCTCGTCGAACCGACTCATCAGCGAGCGCCGGGACGGTCCTGCCTCGAACCTGTCGACCAGCGCGGTATACCCGTCCGGGGTTCCGGCGTCGTCGACCAGCCGCCGCAAGAACGGTTCCTCGCCCGGCGCCTTCGTCATCGCCTGATCCCAGACGTTGCGCAGCATCGCATGTTCACGCTGGACCAGGTGCGCGCACAAGTGCCGCGTCGTCCAGCCCGCGCACAGCGTCGGAGCGTTGGGATCCGCGGCACGAAAATCGGCCGCCAAGGAGCGGCGTTCACCTTCGACCCATGTCATCGAGCGCCGCCCACCTCGCCATCATCTGTCACAGGGAAATCACTCCATGGTAGGTGGCTCAACCTGTCACCTGGCCAGCCGTGTGTTCTCCTCGGCGCGACGCTGCAGCACGGCGCGTTCGGCCTCGTTGCGGGTGCGCGTCGCCGCGTCGGCGAAGGCGTTCGCGGCGTCGGCGTTCAGTCCAGCTCGCTCGAGCAGGTCGCCACGGACGCTGGGGATGAGCGGCGAGTCCCCGAGGACCGCTGGGTCGATCTCCTCGAGGATGGCCAGTCCCGCGGCGGCGCCGTACGCCCGCCCGTGGGCAACGGCACGGTTGACCTCGATGACCGGTCCCGGTGCTGCCTCGGCCAGCACGTCGTAGAGAGACGCGATCCGCCGCCAGTCGGTGTCCTCGGCGCGCTCGGCTCGGGCGTGCTGAGCAGCGATCGACGCCTGCAGGAAGTAGCGACCGACCGGCCGGCCGCGTGCCGCCAGCACCTCCGCCTTGTCCAGCGCCGCCAGACCGCGCTTGACCAGCAGCTGGTTCCAACGAGACCGGTCCTGCGCCTCGAGCAGCACCGGCGCTCCGTCGTCGTCGAGACGGGCCGGCATCCGCGATCCCTGGATCTCCAGCAGCGCTTGCAACCCGAGCACCTCGGGCTCGTCGGGAGCCAGGTCGGCGAGCAGCCGAGCCAGCCGCATGGCCTCGGTGGCGAGCTCCGGCCGCATCCAGTTCTCGCCGGCGGTCGCGGAGTATCCCTCGTTGAAGACGAGGTAGATGACAGCCATCACGTCGTCCAGTCGGCGTAGGCGGTCCTCGCCGGTCGGCAGCTCGAGCTCCGCACCCGCCCCGGTCAGCGTCCTCTTGGCCCGCGAGATCCGCTGGCCGATGGTGGACTCGGTCACCAGGAACCCGCGTGCGATTTCCGCTGTGGTCAGCCCGCCGACCAGCCGCAAGGTCAGCGCCGCCCGCGACTCCGGGGCGATCGACGGGTGGCAGCACAGGAAGACCAGCCGCAGCACGTCGTCATCGATGTGGTCGACCTGGGAGTCGAGATCGGGCATGCCGCTCTCCTCCCGCAGGTCCTGACCGAGCTGCTCGGTCTTCCGGCGCAGCGTCTCCGCACGGCGGAACTGGTCCACGGCCCGACGCTTGGCGGCCGTCATCAGCCAGGCGCCCGGGCGGCTGGGAATCCCGTCGACGGGCCACTGCTCCATCGCGGACACGAGCGCGTCCTGGGCGAGGTCCTCGGCCATCCCGACGTCGCGGGTCATCCTGGTGAGCGCGCCCACCAGACGAGCCGACTCAGCCCGCCAGGTGGCCGTTATCGCCTCGACGGTGGTGGGCTCGGCTGGCACCCGGCCAGCCTAGGTCCCACCACCCGTCGAGCTCAGGCCTCGGCGACCTCGGGCGGCCCGTCGGGGATTTGTCGCAGCGTGGCCACCATGGAGACCTCGGGCCAGTACGTCGCGTGGAGCTCGGCGAACTTCTCCTGGTCGGCGACCGCGTCTTCCACAGTGTCGTACTGCATGATCGCCCACCCGCCCACGACTTCCTTGGCCTCGGCGTACGGGCCGTCGACGCGGGTGATCTCGCCCTTCCGGACGACGAAGTTGACCGCGTCCTCGCTGCCATACAGACCGCCCCCGTCGAGGAACTTGCCTGCAGCGGCGGCCTCCCCGATGTACCTGTCCATCGCGTCCATCAGGGCCTGAGGAGGCCCTCCCTGGCCCTCTTCCATCTTCACGAATCCCATGAATCGCGGCATGAGCTGCTCCTTGTCCTCGGGCCACGCCTGTCGGTGGCCTTCTCACCCGTACGTCGAACGAACCAGTTGGTCTTCGACATCGTTGCAACAAAAGTTGCAAGGAGGTTCCCAGGCCGAGAAAGGAGGGGACTCGCGCAGGTCAGATGCGGTGTCGGTGGCTCCCCCCGTTGGAAGGCAGCGTCATCCACAACCGGATCACGTTGCCTTCGGGGCCGGACTTCATCTGCACCAGGTCGCACAACAGGTTCACCATCAGCAGTCCGCGACCGGACTCCTGCTCCGCGGGGGGAGGTAGACGTCCTGCGAGTAGGTCTTCGATGTGCCCGCCGTCGCGGACCTCATATACCAACGAACCACTGTCTTGCCAGCACAACACCGTGCCGCCGTCTCCGGCGTGCGCCACGCTGTTCCCACTGACTTCGCTGATCGCGATGAGGACGTCGGTCAGCCGGTCGGAGGTCAGGCCGGCACGTCTCCCCCACTCGGCGGCGACGTGTCGGGCCTGTGCAACCACGGTGAAATCGACTCTCTCGGCGTCCGCGGGCGTCTCCGGTTGCAGCCTGGAGATCGTCCCCAACACGGTGCGCGGATCCATATAGCCAGCGCTGACCCGGGCCACCTGGCCTTCGCGGAGCGCCGGGTGGGTGCGTTCGACGTCTGCCAATGCCTGCGAGGGGAGGGCGGCCAGGTCGTACAGACACAAGATGCTCACGTCCTGGTCGGCGAAGGCGAGGTTGACCAGCGCCTCATGCTCGACGCAGCCGGCGTACTCCGCGGCCGAGCGGGTCGGCCACACCGGCTCGGTGACGATGGCCGGGCGACGTCCCGGATGATCCTCGAGGAAGGGGTGAATGACGCCCGGGATGATCCGGGCCGGGTTGCGGCCATCCTGCGTCAGGTCCCCGAAACGCACCCTCCGGGCATCGGGTCCCAGGAGATCGCGGATCCGATCCATGCCTTCGGCGGGCAGTTCCACCAGCACCGGCTGGTCCCGTGCCAGAGCGGCACGGATGTATTCCGACGTCGCGGCCCCCATCTGATCATGGTCCAGGTACGGCATCGCCTCGTGCACCAAGCCGGCGTCGCTGCGCTGCGGCGGACCGGACGTCGTCACTGCTCGTCCCGTTCACCTGCGATGTGCAGCCGTGACCCGTTTTGGTCTGCCCACAGGATCTGGAAGACCCGAACCAGCGAACTGGGTGGATGCTCCACGATCAGCCGGCCACCCTCCCGGTGCAGCCGCTCCGCGCAGTGCACCACCGCCGTCACGCTGTGCGTGTCCATGAACGGCACGCCCCGAAGGTCCAGCCGTGTGTCGCCATCCGCACCCAGCATCCGCGCCAGCGCCTGCTTGAACTGCTCACGGGTGGCCAGGTCGATCTCGCCGACCACCGTGACGCGGACGGGCTGTCCCTCCCACGTGATCACCAACTCGTCAGCCGGCACGGCGACCCCTTCCTTCATAGCAATGCGCTTGTGGGCGGCCGCGTCGCGGACGGGCCTGCCCGGAGACTTGGGCCGTTGGCGCGTACGACATTAGTTGGCCCGGTCGGCGGCCGCCAACGTGCAATCAGGCGGACGCCTGCACGCCGCCGTCCTGGCCTCCCGAGCCGGACGGCGCCGCCACCAAGTCGCGTCCAGCCGCCGCGCGTAGGCTGATGATCGAGAACCGGCAGGCACGACGTGCGCTCGCTCCGGCGCAGGCCCAGGAACTCGCGGCCGAACGCCGGGCCGCCTCCATCGGAATCGGTCGGACCCACGCCCGAACCCGCGTCATCCTGCGCGCGCCGGATCTCAACGTCCGGATGGTCGACGCGGTCACCGGCGACTACTCCGGAAACTGATCCCCGACACATCCAAGCGCTACCAAGGCACCGGCCGACCACCCCGGATGCAGGATGGCCAGGTGCGCCGCGACCACCGCCTGCTCGGCAACAGCCACTGCACCAGGCCTTCCACGTCTGAGTTGGTGGACCACGGTCCCGCGAAATAACGAACCCATCTCGCCGCGGTTGCCTCGGCTGAGGCTCACCGGCTGCTTTCCACTGGCCGGATCTCAGTGGAGGCCCCAACCTTGGGCGGCGCCTTCCTCGTACGCCTGGCGGATGTTCGTTTCCGCCGGAATCGTTGCTACCGGTCACCTCAGCCTGCGTCGCAGGCGTAGCTCATCTCGTAGCGCCGGTGGGACAGGCAAGTGCTGAGCGAGCATCTCGGCGACGTAGGCCTCCAGGCATGCCAGCAGCTTCGCGGCAGCTGCTCTAGCGTCACCGTTGGCGACCTGCGGCCCCTGGCGGCGCAGCGCGGCGAAGCTTCGAGCCCGGGCGAGCTCGACGCGCCGTTGGGCCAGTCGGTATGGCATCGGATGACGCCGCCCCAACGCAGTCGTGACATGGACTCGCGGATCGGTCGGTGGGTCGGGCGCCGTCGCGGTGGCGACGAGAAGGGCGAGGATGGCGCCGCCGTCCTGAGCTGGACCGACGATCGGCCGCTGGAAGGCAGCACGCACGGCGGCAGTCTCGACGAACCTTGCGGTGCCGCCGGGCATCGACTCGAACCGTCCCGCCTCCGATAGTGCTGTGATCCGCGGGTCGTCCGCGGCCATTGCGTGGGCAATCAGCGCGGCATCGAGCAGCGCGATTCCTACTCGTGGGGTCGTGGACGAGTCGATGACGTCGGCCGACCGGGAGAAGGCGGCGGCACGTTGCCGCAGGTAGGCGGCCAAGGCAGCGGCGCGCGGATCCACGGCGTAGGAGTGGACATGGGCATCGCTGTGCGTCATACGTCTTGGCACGGCTTCTTGGCTTTGGAGGTGCCCGAGTCGGAGTCCACTCGCAGGTCGCTGGCGACGGCCGCGCGGGCCACGGCCGGCGTGGTGGGCTGGTCGATGTTTGGGACCACGATGCTCAGCTCACCGGTGCCACAGTTGCCGACCCGGGAGATCCTCAAGCGGACGCGCTCTCCCCGGCCATCGTCGATCTGCCACCGAAGGGTCCACCCGCGGGTTCCTTGGGGCAAGAGGTCGGCCCTCACGCTATCTGATGCGGTCTGAAGGAGCGACCGGGTTCGGATACCACCACGAGCGGCCGCGATCATGCCACAGCCCCGGCCCGGCGCTCAGCCGCTCGCCTTCGGGTGCCGGTCCAGCAGCGCGGCCAGTGGCCAGATTCGCTGCCACCGTCAAGTCCGCCCCGCTCGGGGCGGCGGTCGCGGGAGGGGGTTCCGACGAAGGGCGTTCCGGCGCCATCGTGACACCGCCTCTCAGCGGCACCGGAGGAGTCCATGTGGAGACTTCCGGCCACCGTAGTCGTGCCCACCCTACTCTCGCACCGAGCCGACCCGTGGATCCGCTCGGATAGGCCATTTGCGCCAGCGCCGGCCGCCGACGTCGAGTGTTGGCCTTATCCCCCGCGAAAGGGGCGCCCGGCCTTCCGGACGCCATCATCGGCGTGAACACCAGGAACGAATCCCAAACCGATCCGTGCTGGCCGCGAGGACCAGGCCACGCGACGAGACCGCGGTAGAAGTGGACCAAGAGGGTCGCACTCTCGACGACCGGTCAGCCGCCAGGCTGGACGCCGGCAACACGGCACCCCGTCGCTGCGAGCGTGACTTGGACTGTCCACGCTGATTGCGGCTCTAGATGCCGTCACCCATCCCAGCGGCGCTTCGCCGCGGTCTCAGCGCTCCCGGCCCGCTTCTGTCTGGGCGGCAAACACGGTTGCGTGCGTGCCCGCATATGTGAAGGTTTTATCGCCGGGGTCGCGGAACTCCAATCGCCACCCCGCCGGTCCGCGGGTGATTCGCCAGCGGCGGCCCGCCCATCCAGTCCCAGTGTAGGCATCTTCGTGGAAGTCGAACTCAATCAAGCCGGACCCGTCGAGCCACGCCCGGCTTGCGCCGATCGCTCCGGATGATGTGAGTAGTCATCGTGACGTCCCCTCGGACCCAGCCCTGGCGGGCCTGCTGTGAGGGCTCCGTTCCGGTCTGGAAGTCCGACCATACGCCAGGTACGCGATCCGAGCGACATCGAGGAGAACGCTTAGCCCGGGTAGCGAGCGGATGCCCCTGGGGCTGGAGATTGGGACTTGTCGAAGGTTCCAATTCACCGGGGCGGGTTCTGCGCGGTTCGATGACCCGAATCTGGTGGCGTCGGCGGGCATGGTTCCGCTGTCCGGGTTGGCGCAGTCGGCCGGGTTGCACACGCTGGCTCAGACGTACTTGACGGTGCCGACCGCCAAGCACGCCAACGCCGGGTTGAAGGTGGCCTTGCTCGTGGCGGGAATGGCCGCGGGCGCGGACTCCGTCGACGACATGGCCATGTTGCGTCACGGCGGGATGCGCCGAGTGTGGCTAAGGTTCCTGACCCCGTAGGTGGGGGTCGCCGTCACCGCTAAGCCTCGCGGCCGTCGCGACCAACTTCGCGATGATGGCGCGACCGTCCTGCGCCTCCGACACGAGCGCGCGCAGAACAGCAGCACGGATCGCCGCAGCCTCCACGAACAACGCTCTTCCACCCGGCATCGACTCGAAAAGACCGGCTTCGGACAACACCCGGATCCCCGCATCGTCGCTTGGCAGCGACTCAGCAATGACGGCCGCGTCCAACAACGCCATGCCCGCCTCTGCCGTACGCGCCCCATCGGTGGAGTCGGCAGACATCGAGAACGATGCCGCGGATCTCCGCAGGTACTCAGCCAAGGCGACGCAACGAGCGTCAAACGGAGGGCCGCCGGCGGCCTCGCCTTCGCCGCTGGTCATGGTGTACTTCGACGTCGAACAGACACGTTCATCGCCATTGGCCCGGCCCCATTCTCGGACGCTCCAAACGCTTCGCAGGGGCGAAGTCGACACTACCCGGCCGACTGACTGGCACGAGCGAGTCCTTCCTACCGCCCCGCAACAGCGTCTTACCAGCCGTCTGTCGGCTGCAACAACGTGGCAGCTTCGTAGCGCCCCAAAAACGAGCGTGGGCGACGGTTGGGTCTGCTTCGACGCTACTTTGATTCCACGCGTCCCGTAACAGCCGACGCACGAGTGCCGCGGAGAAAGTGCACGACGGCGACCCCGGTGCATGTCCGGAGCCGCCGTCGCTGGAAAGGGAGATCAGAGAGCGCGGACGTTCTCGGCCTGGGGGCCCTTCGGGCCCTGGTTGATCTCGAACTCGACCCGCGCATCGTCCCTGAGGGACTTGAAGCCGGTGCCGGCGATCGCGGTGTGGTGGACGAAGACGTCAGCGCCGCCGCCGTCTTGTGCGATGAAGCCGAAGCCCTTGTCGTCGTTGAACCACTTGACGGTTCCCTGTGCCATTTCTCTTACCTTCGGTAATTCCGGTCCGGGCGACCTGCCCAGCACCACGCTGAAGACATCCTTGCTGCGCCTGATGTCCAGCGGAAACCGAAAACCAAGATCATTGAGATGAGCCACGACCGACGGCCGCGTGAAACGCCGAGCGGTTCCTTCAACGTGCCCAGCCTAGCAGTGCGCGAGTCGTGAGCCACCATCGTCGCACCGGCACTGCCACCGAGCAGCGCGGATGTCGATTCATCTCGCAGCAGGTTTGGGCCAAGCCAACCGCTCGGTCACCGTTCGCCGGGTGAAGCACGGCAGAGCTACCCACCGCTGCCTGGATCCTTCATCGCGCGGCGCCAATCAGCGGCGGTGACGCATCGCCGAGCTGATGGGTCTCTCCGACGCCGGGGCGCGTATCGGACTCAAGTTCGGTCGCGGCCAGTCTCCGGCTCGGTGGCGACGGCACAGACCGTCCCGGGCCGGCACCCTGAGAGGCCCGGGGGCCTGGTCAGAGCTCCTCCATCTTCGCGAACGGGCTCGGCTGTCGTAGGGTCCGGGCGCCGAAGTTCACGGTCACCCGTGTGCGTCAGCCGCGACGACCGACCCGACGCCGTGGGTGTCGTGGGTGACGAGCAGTCCGCCGGCTGAGCTGAGAAACGTCACGACGCGGCGCGGAGCGGAGTCCGCGCCGAGCGGCTGAGTGGCCATCGGAGACTCCGCGGAGGCGGACGCGGACCACTCGGTTAGCGTGGCGTCGTGAGCCACCCGCATCCAGAACTACAGCGTCCCCCGAAACTCCCAGCGGACGGCCTACGCATCGTCGGGCTTGGTGGCCTCGGAGAGATCGGTCGCAACATGACCGTGTTCGAGCACCGCGGAAAGCTGCTCATCGTCGACTGCGGAGTGCTGTTCCCCGAGGAGCACCAGCCAGGAATTGACGTCATCCTTCCCGACTTCGGCTCGATCCGGGAGCGACTCGACGCCATCGTCGCCGTTGTCCTGACGCACGGACACGAGGACCACATCGGCGGAGTCCCGTACCTCCTGCGCGAACGGCGGGACATCCCGGTCGTGGGCTCCAGGCTCACGCTTGCGCTGCTCGAGGCCAAGCTCAAAGAGCACCAGATCAAACCCGAGTTGAACCAGGTCAAGGAAGGCGGCCGAGTCACGTTCGGACCGTTCGACCTGGAGTTCCTGGCTGTCAACCACTCCATCCCCGACGGGCTCGCAGTGGCGATCCGCACCAAGGCCGGTCTGGTCCTGCACACCGGGGACTTCAAGATGGACCAGTTCCCGCTCGACGACCGCATCACCGACCTGCGCGGCTTCGCACGTCTGGGCGAGGAGGGTGTCGATCTGTTCTTGACCGACTCCACCAATGCGGAGGTCCCTGGGTTCACCATGTCCGAGCGAGAGCTCACGCCGGCGATCGAGACCGTCTTCCGAACAGCGCCCCGACGCATCATCGTGTCCAGCTTCGCCAGCCACGTCCACCGCATCCAGCAAGTCCTTGACGCTGCCGAGGCGCACGGCCGGAAGGTCGCCTTCGTCGGCCGGTCCATGGTGCGCAACATGGGTGTCGCCCGGGACCTGGGCTACCTCTGGTACCCCGAGGATCTCGTCGCTCCGTTCGAGCAGCTGGAACGGATGTCCCCGAAGAAGGTCGCAATCGTCTGCACCGGATCCCAGGGCGAACCGCTGGCGGCGCTGTCCAGGATGGCCAACCGCGAGCACAAGATCAGGGTGGGCGAAGGTGACACAGTACTGATGGCCAGCTCGGTCATCCCCGGCAACGAGAACGCCATCTCATCAGTCATCAACGGACTCACCCGCTGGGGCGCCAAGGTGGTGCACAAGGGCAACGCGAAGGTCCACGTCTCGGGTCACGCCAGCGCCGGCGAGCTGGCCTACTGCTACAACGTCGTCCGTCCGGCCAACGTGATGCCGGTGCACGGACAGTGGAGGCACCTACAAGCCAACGCCGACCTGGCGATCAGAACCGGAGTCGATCCCGAGCGGGTCGTCATCGCCGAGGACGGCGTAGTGGTCGACCTGGTGAAGGGGCGCGCGAAGATCACGGGAAAGGTCCCAGCAGGCAACGTCTACGTCGACGCACAGACCGTCGGTGGCGCAACCGAAACGTCGCTGAAAGACCGGCGCACGCTCGCCCAAGAAGGGGTTGTCACGGTGCTGGCCCTCGTTGACGCTGACACAGGGAAGCTGGCTGAAGAGCCGGACTTCCTCATCCGGGGCTTCGTCCATGATCCCGAGGGATTCCAGGCCGCCGTCCCTGTCGTCGAGAAAACCCTCGCTAAGGCAGCGGCGGAAGGAATCGGAGAAGCGCACCAGCTCGAGCAGATGATCACCCGTGAGGTCGGCCGGTGGGCGTACAAGAAATTCCGCCGCAGTCCTCTTATCATCACCATCGTCGTTGATGCATAGCGCCCACTCAGACGTAGCGAGCAGCTGAAGAGCCGCGGCACCGGCGGCAGTCCTGCCGACAAACGCCTCCTCGGTCTCGATGACCTGCTTACCGTCTTGTGGTCGCGCCGCACAACACGGCACGCTGTCTTGACACGAGCCATCCCCCGCCCGGGCCACCCGTTCGATAACCGTGCGATCTGGTCTCCAGTGTCCCGACAGTGCGTGTTCGTGGTCTACCCCGACATCGGCGGGGGGGAGGAGAACGCAAGCCAATGCAGCTCACGACCGGGGAGGCTGCTCACACTCATTTCGCGACGGTCACTGGGCCGGTGTTGGCAACGTCGCCAACAGTTGCAAGAGGTTCGACGTCCAGCGCGGCGGCGGCCTGGTGCCTGTTGGTCGATACGTCGGGTTCCTCAGTAGCCGAGGGTGCCTGCGTCGCCGCTGCGGCGCTTTCGAAGAAGCGCAGAAGCTCCACCGGGAAAGGCATCACGAGGGTGCTGTTCTTCTCGGCGGCGACATCGACAACGGTCTGGAGCAGGCGCAGCTGCAGTGCCCCGGGGGTGTCCGCCATCGCGTTTGCGGCCAGGGCCAGCTTGGTGGACGCCTGGTATTCTCCGTCGGCGGCGATGATTCTGGCTCGCCGTTCCCGCTCGGCCTCGGCCTGCCTCGACATGGACCGCTTCATCCCTTCAGGAAGGGCGACGTCCTTGACCTCGACGCGTTCGATGTGCAGTCCCCATGGCCCTTCGGTGGGGGCGTCGATGACGGCCTGCAACTCGGCGTTGATCTGGTCACGATCGGAGAGCAGCGTGTCCAGGTCGGCACGCCCGATCACCGATCGCAACGAGGTCTGGGCGACCTGGGAGACGGCCATGTGGTACTGCTGC
>DASTWW010000080.1:0-5821 GCA_035765755.1 Nocardioidaceae bacterium | reverse complement strand
TAGTCGCCGAGCGCCCCGCCGGACGCGTCGCCGCGCCACACCCGCATCTTCAGGTCGTACCCCATCAGCTCTGCATCCTTTGCCTCATTCGTTGAACAGCGGCTTGAGTTCCTCGGGCATCTCCGGCAGCGGCTGCCGCTTGAGGTCCACCCCGTCGCCGGCGTCGTTGACGGTGACCACCAGGTTCAGCGCGCCCCACGTGTCGTCGGGGCCCGGGAAGTCGTCGCGGGTGTGCCCGCCGCGAGACTCCTGCCGCTCCAGCGCGGCCTTGGCGATGCTCTCCGAGACCAGCAGCATGTTGCGCAGGTCCAGCGCGAGGTGCCAGCCGGGGTTGTACTGCCGGTTGCCCTCCACCTCGAGGTGCTTGGCCCGCTCCTTGAGCTTCTGCAGCTCCTCGAGGGACTTGCTGAGCTCATCGGCCTTGCGGATGATGCCGACCAGCTGCTGCATGGTCTCCTGCAGGTCCTTCTGGATGGTGTACGGGTTCTCCCCGTCGGTCTCCTCGCTGTTGAACGGGGCCAGCGCCCGCTCCGCGGCGGCGCGGACCTCCTCGGCGTCCGGGTGCGGCAGGTTCTCGCGGACCTTGTAGGCGTAGTAGGCCGCGCTGTGCCCGGCCCGGCGGCCGAACACCAGCAGGTCGCCCAGCGAGTTGCCACCGAGCCGGTTCGAGCCGTGCATGCCGCCGGCCACCTCGCCCGCGGCGTACAGCCCCGGCACCCGGCTCTCCTGGGTGTCCGGGTCGACCTCCACCCCGCCCATCACGTAGTGGCAGGTCGGGCCGACCTCCATCGGCTCCTTGGTGATGTCGACGTCGGCCAGCTCCTTGAACTGGTGGTACATCGACGGCAGCCGACGCCTGACGAACTCCTCGCTGCGGCGTGAGCCGATGTCCAGGAACACCCCGCCGTGCGGCGAGCCCCGGCCGGCCTTGACCTCGGAGTTGATCGCCCGCGCGACCTCGTCACGGGGCAGCAGCTCGGGTGGCCGGCGGTTGTTCTTCTTGTCCTCGTACCAGCCGTCCGCCTCCTCGATGGTGTCGGCGGTCTCGGCCTTGAAGTAGTCCGGGATGTAGTCGAACATGAACCGCTTGCCCTCGGAGTTCTTCAGGATCCCGCCGTCACCACGCACCGACTCGGTGACCAGGATCCCGCGCACCGACGGCGGCCAGACCATGCCGGTGGGGTGGAACTGGACGAACTCCATGTTCACCAGCGAGGCGCCGGTGCGCAGCGCCAGCGCGTGCCCGTCGCCGGTGTACTCCCACGAGTTCGAGGTGACCTTGTAGGACTTGCCGATCCCTCCGGTGGCGAGTACGACGGACGGGGTGCTGAACACGATGAACCGGCCCGTCTCGCGCCAGTAGGCGAAGCAGCCGCTGACCCGGCCGTCCTGCTTGAAGATGTCGGTGACCGTGCACTCCATGAACACGTCGATGCCCAGGGACACGGTCCGCTGCTGCAGGGTGCGGATCATCTCCAGACCGGTGCGGTCACCGACGTGGGCCAGCCGGGCGTAGCGGTGGCCGCCGAAGTCGCGCTGGGAGATCAGCCCCTCCGCGGTCCGGTCGAACAGCGCGCCCCACTCCTCGAGCTCGAGCACCCGCTCGGGGGCCTCCTGGGCGTGCAGCTGCGCCATCCGCCAGTGGTTGAGCATCTTCCCGCCACGCATGGTGTCGCGGAAGTGCACCTGCCAGTTGTCCTCCGGCCACAGGTTGCCCAGGGAGGCGGCGATGCCACCCTCGGCCATCACCGTGTGCGCCTTGCCCAGCAGGGACTTGCAGACCACCGCCACCTTGGCGCCGGCGTCGTGGGCGGCGATCGCGGCGCGCAGGCCGGCGCCTCCTGCGCCCACCACCACCACGTCGTACTCGTGGTGCTCGAAGTCGGAGCCGAAGCCGGACGTGGCGGCGTCGGGGTCCATCCGGTTGCCGGTCATCGGGTGCCGCGCACCCGAGCTGTCAGTCTCGCTCATCGCTTAGAAGAACCTCGGGTCGACGATCGTGCCGGATGCCACCAGCCGGACGTACAGGTCGGTCAGCGCCACGAACACCAGAGAGGCCCAGGCGATCTGGCCGTGCCTGGCGTTCAGCGGGGTCAGCCGGCTCCAGATCCAGTAGCGGATCGGGTGCTTGGAGAAGTGGTTGATCCGGCCGGCCATGATGTGCCGGCAGGAGTGGCAGGACATGTTGTAGAGCCACAGCAGCGCCGCGTTGATGATCAGCACGACGGTGCCGAGGCCCATGTGCCCCCAGTTGCCCTGGTGGTCGCGGAAGGCGATCACCGCGTCGTAGGTGAGGATCGCGTTGAACAGCAGGGTGATGAAGAAGAACCACCGGTGCACGTTCTGCAGGATCAGCGGGAACGTGCTCTCGCCCTTGTAGCGCTTGCGCGGCTCGGCGACCGCGCACGCCGGCGGGGAGAAGAAGAACGACCGGTAGTAGGCCTTGCGGTAGTAGTAGCAGGTGGCCCGCAGCCCGGCCGGGAAGATGATGATGATCAGCGCGGGGGTGACCGGGGCGATGCTCGGGAACCAGCCCCAGCCGCTGTTGCCGACGCAGTTGCCGGTCAGGCACGGCGAGTACATCGGGGAGATGTAGGGCTCCCAGTAGTAGTTCGCGTTCGCGAACACCGCGTAGGTCAGATATGCGCCGACGATGATCAGGGTCGCGGCGTACGCCGATGGTACGAGCCACCAGGCGTCCCGCCGAAGCGTCTTGGGTCGAATCTCTGCGCGACGGGGACTTCTCACGCCTGCCGACAAGTGCTGTCCTTTCCTCAGAGCGCGTGCTGGGCCTCGGACTGCGCGTCCAGCCACATGCTCTCGTCGTACGGGTCGTCCGGGATCTCCAGCAAGTCTTCGGACCGTACACCCGGCCGGTACCCAGGTTGGGGCTCCCCCAGCTCCTCGAGATCGGCGGAGAGCCGGTCCACGTCCGAGGTCAGCCGGCGTACGCCGAGCGTGTCGCCGTACTCGTTGCGCACCTTCAGCACCGCCGCCGCCAGCGACGTCAGCGCCTCGCGCGCGGCCGACACCGCGTCCTGCGCAGCCATTGCGACCTCCGTGGTTCGAATGTCCCGCCGCACCGAGTCTCCCAGTGAATCGGGCATTTGCGAAAGGGGGACGCGCGAGGAAAACCGCCGTTCAGAGGCCGAACAGCCGCTCCAGCACGACCGCGACCCCGTCCTCGTCGTTACCCGGAGCGGTGTCGCCGGCCAGCTCGCGCACCGAGGAATGGGCGTTGGCCATGGCGTACGACGTACCGGCCCAGGCCAGCATCGGAAGGTCGTTGGGCATGTCTCCGAACGCCACGACCTCCTCGGCTGCGACGCCGCGCTCGGCGCACAGCATCTCCAGGGTGCTGGCCTTCGTCACGCCGAGCCCGCTGATCTCCACCATCGCGCTCGTCGACGACCAGGTGGTCGTGACCAGGTGCCCGACCTGGTCCTCGACCTCGGCCCAGAACGGCTCCGGCTCGCGGCCCTCGTGGCGGACCAGCAGCTTGACCACCTGTCCAGTCAGCAGCCGCTCCAGCGGGCCGACCTGCAGGTCGGCGGGCACCGGTGCCCGCGTCTGGTAGTCCGGCTCCTTTCCGAACCCGTCGGTCCGCTCCACCGCGAAGCTGACCCCGGGATCGGTCTGCCGCAGCAGCCGGCCGACCTCCAAGCCGGTCGGCAGCGGGATGGTGCGCGCCTCCGCGACCTCGCGGGCGTGCACGTCGTACACGATGCCGCCGTTGGAGCAGACCGCCAGCCCGTGCCCGCCGACGTGCTCCCACAGCGCGTCCATCCAGCGGATCGGCCGGCCGGTGACGAACACGACCGTGACGCCCTGCTCCTCCAACGCCGCCAGCACCCGGCGGGTGCGCTCGGTGACCGTCCCGTCGCTGTGCAGCAGGGTGCCGTCCAGGTCGGTGGCCACCAGCTTCGGCACGATCTCGGCTCCTCAGAACCAGCGGGACAGCTCGACGGCCAGCCCGTCCTCGGCCACCGGGGCGGTGACCGCGTCCGCTGCCTCCTTCACCTCCGCGGGCGCCTGGCCCATCGCCACCCCGCGGCCGGCCCAGCGCAGCATGTCGATGTCGTTGCGTCCGTCGCCGACGGCCAGCACGTCGTCCGCGTCCACACCGAGCCGCTGGGCGATCGAGGCGAGGCCGCTGGCCTTGGTGACGCCCTCGGGGGCCAGGTCGAGCCAGGCGGTCCAGCCGATGAAGTAGTTGGTGCCCCGTAGCCCGAGCTTGTCGGCCAGCTGCACGAAGTCCTCCGACGTCGACTGCGGGTCGCGGATGATCACCCGGCTGACCTCGGATGCCACCATCTCCTCGATCGGGGTCAGGATCATCTCCCCGTCCAGCTCGCCGACCGGGAAGTGCCGGTTCACCCGGTAGCCGACCCCGTGCTCCTCCACCGCCACCGCCGCCTCCGGCACGTGACGGAGCACCGCGTGCACGGCGGGGCGAGCGTCGAAGGTGACCTCGTCGAGCACCCGCATCGGCGGGTAGGAGAACGTGACCGCGCCGTTGGACGCGACCACCAGCGCCTGCTCGCGGTCGCTGCCGGGGATGTTCAGGTGCTGGAGCACCTTCGTCATGCTCAGCGGGGCCCGGCCGCTGGCCAGCACCACGTGCACGCCGGCGTCGAGCACCCGCTCCACCGCTGCGCGCACCGCCGGGGTGACCTCGTCGGTGCTGAACCCGTTGTCGAGATCGGGCACGAACAGGGTGCCGTCGATGTCGAGGGCCACCAGCTTGGGCCGCCACCCCTCGGCCCACGCGCCTCCGGCCTCAGCCACTGAGCGGCTCCAGCACCTCGCGGCCTTGCAGGTACGGGCGCAACGCAACCGGCACCACCACCGAGCCGTCCGCCTGCTGGTGGGTCTCCAGAATGGCCACGATGGTGCGAGGCATCGCGCACAGCGTGCCGTTCAGCGTGGCCAGGTGGCGCACGCCCTCGGGGAGCCGGCCGCGGATGTCGAGGCGCCGGGTCTGGAAGTCGGTGCAGTTCGAGGTCGAGGTCAGCTCGCGGTACTTGCCCTGGGTGGGGATCCACGCCTCGCAGTCGAACTTCCGTTGCGCGGACAGGCCGAGGTCGCCGGCGGCCACGTCGATCACCCGGTAGGCCAGCTCCAGCTTGTCCAGGAACTCCTTCTCCTGGGCGAGCAGCCGCCGGTGCTCGTCGTACGACTCCTCCACCGTGGTGTAGGCGAACATCTCCACCTTGTCGAACCAGTGCACTCGGATGATGCCGCGGGTGTCCTTGCCGTAGGAGCCGGCCTCCTTGCGGTAGCAGGGGCTGAACGCGGCGTACCTGACCGGTAGCCGGTCCCCGTCGAGGACCTCGTCGGAGTGGTACGCGGCCAGCGGCACCTCGGAGGTGCCGACGAGGTACATCTCGTCGCCCTCGATGCGGTAGACGTCGTCGGCGGCCTGGCCGAGGAAGCCGGTGCCGTCCATGGCCCGCGGCTTGACCAGCGCCGGCGGGATCATCGTGGTGAACCCGGCCGAGCGGGCCTGGTCCATCGCCAGGTTCACCAGCGCGAGCTCCAGGTCGGCGCCGACACCGGTCAGGTAGTAGAACCGGGCGCCGGACACCTTCGCGCCGCGGTCCACGTCGATCGCGCCGAGCATCCGGCCGAGCTCGACGTGGTCGCGGGGCTCGAAGTCGAACGTGCGCGGGGTGCCGACCTCCTCGAGCACGATGAAGTCGTCCTCGCCGCCTGCGGGAGCCTCCTCGGCGGCCGGGTTCGGGATGGTCATCATCACGTCCCGGAACGTCTGCTCGGCGTCCGCCTGGGCGGCCTCGGCCTTCTTCACGTCCGCCGACAG
>DASTWW010000079.1:0-4758 GCA_035765755.1 Nocardioidaceae bacterium | reverse complement strand
GGAGACGGCCAAGATCACCGACCTGCAGGAGCCGACCGCGAAGATGTCGAAGTCGGCGTCCTCGGCGGCGGGCATCATCGACATGCTCGACGCCCCGTTGGTCTCGGCGAAGAAGATCCGCTCCGCGGTCACCGACTCCGGCAGCGAGATCCGGTTCGACGAGGCGAACAAGCCGGGCATCTCCAACCTGCTCACGATCTACTCCGCGCTCACGGGCCGGTCCATCCCCGACCTCGAGAAGGAGTACGACGGACGGGGCTACGGCGACTTCAAGAAGGACCTCGCCGACGTCGTGGTGGAGTTCGTGACCCCCTTCCGCAACAGGACCTTCGAGCTGCTCGAGGACAAGGCGCAGCTGGCCGCGATCCTGCGCGCCGGGGAGCTGAAGGCAGCTGCCGTAGCCGAACGAACACTCGCAGACGTGTACGACCGGGTCGGATTCGTGCCCGTCGAACGCTAGGGTGCGCAGATGGCCACCACGATCGGCGTCGCCGTAGCCGTGCCAGACCCCTGGGGCAAGCAGCTCCAGGAGTACCGGGCCGGGCTGGGCGACGAAAGCGCGGAAGGCATCCCGACCCACATCACGCTGATGCCGCCGATCGAGGTCGAGCCCGACCAGGTCGCGTACATCGAGCGGCACTTGGCCGAGGCGGCCGAGCGCAACCCCGCGTTCACCATCCACCTGCGCGGCACCGGGACGTTCCGGCCGGTATCCCCGGTGGTCTTCGTGGTGGTGGTCGAGGGCATCTCCGCCTGTGAGCAGCTGGCCTTCTCGATCCGCCGGGGTCCGCTCGCCACCGACCTGCAGTTCCCCTACCACCCCCACGTGACCATCGCCCAGGAGCTCGACGACGACTGCCTGGACAAGGCGTTCGACGAGCTGGCCTCGTTCGAGTGCCGGTTCACCGTCGACCACTTCTCGCTCTACGTGCACGAGCACCCGGCCGGCTGGCGGCCTACCCGCGGGTTCGAGCTGGAACCCGCGCCCTCCCAGGTGCACGTCCCACCTCGAAGTGGGTAGACACTCCCCATGGGCACCTGGAAGGACCGCCTGACCCGCTGGGTGCGCACGATGCGGGAGCGCTACCCGCTCGTCGACCACGTGTTCCGCCTGTTCGGTCACTACGGCGACGTGAACGGCGACGCCTTCGCCGGCGCGGTGACCTACTTCGGCTTCCTTTCCTTCTTCCCGATCCTGGCGCTGGCGTTCTTCACGGTCGGGATCGTCGCGCACGTCTACCCCGACGCGCGGGAGCAGCTGACCACGGCGATCGGCCGGGTGCTGCCCGGCATCGTCGGGAATCAGCCGGGCGAGATCCCGCTGTCCACGTTCGAGAGAAACGCCAGCACCGTCGGGGTCATCGGTGTGCTCGGTCTGCTGTACTCCGGCCTCGGCTGGCTGTCCGGGATGCGTACGGCGCTGGAGGTGATGTTCAGCCTGCCGAGGAAGGAGCAGCCGAACCTCGTCATCGGCAAGCTCATCGACCTGGCGGCGCTGGTGCTCATCGGGGTGACCCTGGTCGTGTCGGTGGCGATCACCGGGGCGGTCACCTCGCTGTCCGGGGCCATCCTCGACGCGGCCGGGGTGGACCCGAGCGCCACCGCGCCGTACGTCCTGCTCAAGGTCGTCGCCCACCTGCTGGCCATCGCCGCCACCACGTTCCTGCTGCTGGCGATGTTCCGGCTGCTGGTCAACCCGCACCTGCCGCGGCGCGCTCTCCTCGAAGGCGCGCTGCTCGGCGGCATCGGGTTCGAGATCCTCAAGGTGCTCGCCGACTACCTGATCGCGCTGACCCGGAGCTCGCCGTCCTTCTGAGCGTTCGGGATCGCGCTGATCCTGCTGGTGTGGATCAACTACTTCTCGAGGCTGGTGATGTACGCCGCGGCCTGGGCGAAGACCACGCCGCGCACCCTTCCGGCGTTCACCCCAGCCCGCGCAGGCGCGCCACCGCCGGACCCGGGTCCCGGCCGTCCTGCCTAGCCACGAGCAGCAGCAGCGACTCCGCCTCCTCGGCGCAGGCGGCGCAGCCGCGCAGGTGCACCAGCAGGCCGGGCATCGCGGTGGTGTCCGGGTCCTCCAGCAGCCGCTCCACGTAGGCATCCACGAGCTCGAAGCACTCGTCGCAGGACACCCACGGCTCGGTGGACAAGGTCAGCAGCCGGGCCGCCTCGGGGGTGAGCCGGCGGCTCTCGTGGGTCATCGATGGCTCCCATCCGGGTCAGTGAGGTGGCCGGTTGCGGCCAGGTGCGCGCGCAGCCGCCCGCGCGCCTCGTGCAGCGCCTTGTACAGCGCCCCGCGCGTCGTGCTCAGCCGCTCCGCGAGCACGTCGACCGGCACCTGGTCGACCAGCAGCGCCACGGCGATCTTGCGCTGGTACGGCGTGAGGGCCTCCCGCATCGCGTCCGCCACCGCGCTTGCCAGGTCGACGGCCTCGGCGTGCTGCTCTGGGCCCGCACCCTTGTCCGACCACAGGTCCGCGTCCTCCAGGTGCACCTCGCGCTTGGCCCAGGCGTGCCGGCGCACCTCTGTGGCCGCCTGCAGGATCGCGAACTTGTAGGCCCAGGTGGTGAACCGGCTACGGCCCTCGAAGGTGTCCAGCTTGCCCAGCAGCGCGGTCAGCGCCTCGTCGGCGGCGCTGTTGGCCAGGTCCTCGCAGGTGACCGCGTCGACACCGGGCAGCATGCCGCGCATCCGCCACACCTGGTGACGGGCGGCGCGCACCATCAGCGCATGGAGCCGCCGCAGCGCCATGTCCTGGGCCGGGCCTGGAAGACTGAGCGCGGTCGGCCAGTCCACCGGCTCGTCGACGATCGGCACGGTGCCCCGGCCGAGAGTGGTCACGACGGCCAACCGTCGGTGTCGAGAGGAGCCAGGATCCGTGCGGCGAGGTGCGGCGGGCAGCCCCGGTCCACCAGCTGCAGCAGCGCGTGCAGGTCCACCCGGGCCATGCCGGCGAGCCGGGTGGCGAGCTCCTCGGGGAAGCCGGCCTCCAGCAGCCGGCAGCGGCGCCAGGTCCGGACGTCGACCGGGGCACCCGCGCGCAGGCAGGGCCTGGCGTGGTCGGTGGGGTTGCGCGTCATACCTGGTTGGTGTCCGCGGCCAGGTCCGGCCTTACCCACCTGTGAGCAGGTAAGGTGGCGCCGCTGTGCTGACACGAACCCCATGGTGAGCCTCCCGGCTCCCAGTCTCCGCAGCCGTCCCCACGACGGTCAACAGCGTGGCCAACATCAGGAGGACGACCATCACCAACACCCGCAACCTGTCCCCGGTCACTCTCGCCGCGCACGCCAGTGTCTACGACACCCGGCCGCTGCCGTGGCGGCGCGGGCGAACCGGCGCCGCGTGTTCTGCGTGGTAGTCGCATGGACTGGGCGGGCTGGGGACTGTTCGGGCTGCTGGCCACCGCCGCGCTGACGGCGGTGATGACCACCGCCCAGCTGGCCGGGCTGACCCGGCTCGACCTGCCGCTGGTGCTGGGCACACTGGTCACCGAGAACCCGGACCGGGCCCGGGCCGCCGGGTTCGGGATCCACCTGGTGGCCGGGCAGGCGTTCGGGATCGGCTACCTGCTGGTGTTCACGCTGCTGGGCCAGGCAACCTGGTGGCTGGGCGGCCTGCTCGGCCTGCTGCACGTGGCGGTGGTGCTGCTGGTGGTGCTTCCCCTCCTGCCGGGTGTGCACCCGCGGATGGCCTCGCACCGGGCCGGCCCGGCGTCTCGGGCGGTCCTCGAGCCGCCCGGGCTGCTGGCCCTCAGCTACGGCGCGCAGACCCCGGCCGTCGCGGTCCTCGCGCACCTGGTCTACGGGTGCGTGCTCGGCCTGCTGCTCGGGGCGCGGTGAGACGATGCGGTCGATCGCTGACCACGGCATGGTCGGGGACACCCGGACCGCTGCGCTGGTCTCCTCCGAGGGCTCCCTGGACTGGATGTGCGTGCCCCGGTTCGACGGTGAGCCGGTGTTCGGGAGCCTGGTCGGCGGCGCGCAGGCGGGCCGGTTCCGGCTCGGGCCGGCCGGCGTCGCCCCCGTCGTACGACGGAGGTACCGGCCGCACTCGGCGACCCTGGAGACCACCTGGGCGACCGGCGCCGGGCGGCTCACGCTGACCGAGGGGATGGTCGCCGAGCCGGCGGGGCGGCTGCTCCCGGCCACCCTGCTGGTGCGGCGGCTGTCCGCGGAGGACGGGCCGGTGGAGGCGGTGGTCGACTTCGACCCGCGGCTGGGGGAGGGGCACCGCCGGCCGCGGGTCAGCCTGCGCGAGCCGGAGCTGGTGTGCACGTGGGGCTCGCTGGCGGTGTCGTTGCGCTGCGACTGCGCCGGGGTCCGGGTCGGGAGGCCGACCCGCGTGACGGTGCACCCGGGCCGGCCGCTCACCTTCGTGCTGGCGGTGGCCCGGCACGAACCGCTCGTCAGCGTGTCGCCGGAGTGGGCGTGGACGCTGCTGGAGGAGGACGAGGACCGGTGGCGGGAGTGGGGCTCGACGGTGCCGCCGGACCTGCCGTTCCGGGAGGCGGTGCTGCGCAGCCTGCTCACGCTGCGGCTGCTGACCTACTCGCCCTCCGGTGCTCCGGTGGCCGCGCCGACCACGTCGCTGCCCGAGGCGCTCGGCGGCGTGCGCAACTGGGACTACCGCTACGCCTGGCCGCGGGACGCCAGCATCGGCGTCGCGGCCTTCCTGGGCGTCGGCAAGGTGGAGGAGGCGCGCGGCTTCCTGTGGTGGCTGCTGCACGCCAGCCGGCTGCAGCGGCCCCGGCTCCCGGT
>DASTWW010000078.1:0-2640 GCA_035765755.1 Nocardioidaceae bacterium | reverse complement strand
TGCCGTCCACGCCGTTGACGTAGTCCGGCCGGACGGCGCCGGTCGGGTCGCTGCCGGTGGGCTGCTGGACGTCGTACGTCGTGGCGTCACTCGCCGTGGCGTACAGCGCCGGGCTGGGCAGTCCCATGCGGCCGGTCTGCTCGACCACCAGCGCGAACATGCCGGCGTAGAGCGGCGAGGCCAGGCTGGTTCCGCCGATGCGGTACTCCGCGTAGCAGTTCGTGCCGCTCGAGTCGCAGAGGGCGCCCTTGGGGGCCGTACCCGGAGGGAACGCCTGGGTCTGGCCGATCAGCATGCCGGTGGTCGGGTCACCGAGCGCGGACACGTCCGGCACCGCGCGCATCGCGGGGCCGTTGGCGTCGTACGTCTTGGAGATCGCGTCCGGCACGATGCCCTGCTGCCAGTCCGGCTGGGTGAAGATCCGCGAGGTTCCGCCGCCGGAGCCGTACTGGTAGGCCGGGTCGCTCCAGCTGCCGTTCTTCTGCAACGTCCGCTTCCCGGTCTCCCAGCCGAGCTCGAAGACCCGCCCGTTGTCCTGGCCGATGCCCAGGGAGGTGCCACCGACGGCGGTCACGTACGGGCTGGACGCCGGCCAGTCCGGCGTTGGGGAGCCGCCGAGCCCGCCGGTCTCATCGCCGCTGTCGCCGGAGGAGAAGAACAGGCTGATGCCCTCGGCGGCGGCCTGGATGGCGATGTCGTTGAACGGCTTGCGGTAGCCCGGAGGAACCGCCTCACCAGCGAACCCGTAGGAGTTCGACACGATGTCCGCGAGGTCGCGGTTCACGATCATGTTGAGCGCGGCGTCCATGTCCTGCCGGTTGTTCGGAGAACCGACGTAGACCAGGTCCGCACCCGGGGCCATGGTGTGCACGGCCTCGAGGTCGAGGGCCTCCTCACCGCTCCAACCCGACGGCGAGTGCTGCGGGTTGTCCGGGCGCTGGTAGGTGCCCGGTGCGGCGTACTGGGTCAGGTGAGGCGCCGGAAGCCCGTGCAGATCGGAGTAGGTCGCCAGGTCATCGGCGGCGGTCGGCGAGGCGTACGCGTCGATGATGGCCACCGTGACGCCCGTGCCACCCGTCTGGTTCGCGCCGATCGCGGCGCCCATGCCGTAGACGTTCTGCAGCTGCGCTCCCGCGTAGCCGCACGGCGCCCAGTCCGGCGGGTCGGCCGGCAGTGACTTGATCCCGTTCGGCAGGGTGTTCGGGTCCGGTGGGTTCGAGGTCACCGTCTTCTCGCCCCAGTACGACGAGCAGGGCTGGGCGTTCACGAACGCGGCCGGCGGTGAGGCGTAGGACTTCATCAGCGCCATCGACTCGTCGAGTCCGAGCACACCGTTGATGTCCAGCCCGGAGGGCACCGACAACGGCTTGCTGTTCGAGCGCAGGGTCTTGCCGTCCACGCTGTACTGCGCGAAGTCGGTCTGGAAGGCCTTGGTCGCCTCGTCGACGGTGCCCGTCGCCTCGACGTACTTGTTGTTGCTCGGCACGAAGCCGACGTCGAAGCCCTGCGACTGCAGCCACTGCTTGACCGCGGAGACCTGGCGGTTGCTCGGGGCGAACTTGGCCCGGAACTGCGCCGGGGTCAGGAACCTGGCCTGGCCGCGGGAGGCGGCGAGGGCGTAGTCGGCGGCCTGGCCGGCGTTGTTCCAGTCCAGGTACACCTTGAAGTCGACCGGGGTGGACCCGGACGTGGTGGCCTGCCGGTTGACGGCGTTGGCCCAGCTGGGCACGCTGCCGGGCAGCTGGGCACGGTTCTGCCCAGGTGCCGCCACGGCAGCGCCGGCGGTGGCCGCGACCAGCGCGGCGCTGCTCAGCAGCGCAAGCGTGGAACGGGGAACTCGGATCACGAGAAGACTCCCATCACGACGGATATGGACGAGAGTCAGTTGATATCTGAAGCGAACCTATTTCCAGTCTTGTTCTTCGGTTACCGGTGTGGTAGCCCCACCGGGTGACATTTCGGGAGGAAGCCGCGCACCGTCACATCCGGCGCAACACGGCGGTCACCTTGCCCAGGATCGTCGCATCCGTCCCGTCGATCGGGTCGTAGGCGGGGTTGTGGGGCAGCAGCCAGATTTTACCGTCCTTGCGCTGCAGCGTTTTCACCGTCGCCTCGCCCTCGATCATCGCGGCCACGATTTCCCCGTTTTCCGCGGTCGGCTGCTGGCGCACCACGACATAGTCGCCGTTGCAAATTGCCGCCTCGATCATCGAGTCGCCGCGCACCTCGAGCAGGAACAGCGTGCCGTCGCCGACCAGCGAGCGCGGCAGCGGCATGACCTCCTCGACCTGCTCCTCGGCAAGGATGGGGCCGCCGGCGGCGATCCGGCCGACCATCGGGACGTAGGACGGCTCGGGGCGGGCGTCGCCGCTGCCGGTCGGGTCCACGTCGCCGACGGGATGCACCGACAGCGCGCGCGGCCGGTTCGGGTCGCGCTTGAGGAAGCCCTTCTCCTCCAGCATCCGCAGCTGGTGCGCGACCGAGGAGGAGCTGGTCAGCCCGACCTTCTCGCCGATCTCGCGCATGCTCGGCGGGTAGCCGCGCTGCGCGATCGAGTCGTGGATGACGTTGAGCACCCGCTGCTGGCGCGGGGTGAGCCCGCTGGCGTCGGGCGGGCCGTCGGGAAGCTCGCGCACCTTG
>DASTWW010000077.1:0-5653 GCA_035765755.1 Nocardioidaceae bacterium | reverse complement strand
GGTGGAGCAGCTGGTGACCGTGCCGCTGGAGCAGGACCTGCTCGCCGGCGTGCCGTGGCTGGACCGCATCCACTCCGAGTCGATCACCGGCCTGTCCGAGGTCAACTTGTACTTCGCACCGGGCACCAACGTGCTCGACGCCCGGCAGATGGTCCAGGAGCGGCTGGCTCAGGTCGCCTACCTGCCCAACGTCGGCAGCCGGCCGGTGATGATCCAGCCGCTGTCGTCGACCAGCCGGGTGATGATGATCTCGCTGTCGTCGCAGCAGCTGTCGCTGATCGACATGTCGGTGTTGGCGCGCTGGAAGGTGCGGCCACGGCTGATGGGCGTCCCAGGGGTCGCGAACGTGGCCATCTGGGGGCAGCGGGACCGGCAGCTGCAGGTCCAGGTCGACCCGAAGCGCCTCGAGAAGCTCGGCGTCTCCCTGAACCAGGTGATCAGCTCCACCGGCAACGCGCTGTGGTCCTCGCCGCTGACGTTCGTGGAGGCCTCGACCCCCGGCACCGGCGGCTTCATCGACACCCCCACGCAGCGCTTCGGGGTGCAGCACATGCTGCCCATCGACACGCCCCGGCAGCTGTCGGAGGTCACTTTGGAGGACACCCACGGCCGGGTGCTCAAGCTCGCCGACGTGGCGAACGTGGTCGAGGGTCACCAGCCGCTGATCGGTGACGCGTCCACCGGCCACGGGACCAGCCTGATGCTGGTCGTGGAGAAGTTCCCGGGTGCGGACACGCTCAGCGTCACCCGGAACGTGGAGAAGGCGATGCGTGCGCTCGCCCCGGGCCTCGGCGGCATGCACATCGACACGACGGTCTACCGGCCGGCCAGCTACATCGAAGCCTCCCTGCACGACCTCGGTGTCGCCGGTCTGGTCGCCCTCGGCCTCGTGCTGCTCGTGCTGCTGCTGTTCAGCCGGTCCTGGCGGGTGGCGCTGATCAGCGCATCGGCCATCCTGGTCTCGCTGGTGGCCGCCACCTGGGTGCTGTACCTGCGCGACACCACGTTCAACGCCATGGTGCTGCTCGGCCTGGCGATGGCGGTCGGGATGGTCGTCGACGACGCGGTCACCGATCCGGACAGCATGTGGCGCCGGATGTGGCGGCGTCGCGCGCAGAACGGATCCGAGTCCGAGGGCAACGGCACGTCGGTGTCCGACGTGCTCGCCGAGGCCGCCAGCGAGGTCCGGATACCGCTCTTCTACGCGGCCCTGGTCGTGGTCGCGCTGCTCATCCCGGCGTTCGTGCAACGCGGGGTGGTGGGCGCCTTCACCGGTCCGGTGGTGGTGTCGTACCTGATTGCGGTCGCGGTCTCGATGCTCGTGGCGCTGACCCTGACACCTGCCCTGGCGTCGCTGCTGCTCGGCCGTGGCCCGCTGCGGGAGACCTCCCCGGTGGCGCGCTGGATCGCCGGTGGCTTCGAGCGGCACGTCGCCCGGCACGTCACCAGCACGCGGACGGCGTTGGGCGCCATGGCCGCGCTCGCGGTCCTCACCCTCACGGTGATCCCGCAGATCGGAGCTTCGCCGGCCCTCCCGAGCCCGAAGGACCAGGACCTGCTCGTCGAGATGTCCGCGACGCCCAGCACCTCGCTGCAGGAGATGGACCGCATCACCGCCGCGGTGGCGACCCGGGTCCGGGCCGTCCCCGGGGTGCGCGAGCTGGGCGTGCACGTGGGCCGGGCGATCACCTCCGACCAGGTCGCCGACGTGAACTCCGGCGAGCTGTGGGTCAACCTCGACCCGTCCGCCGACTACGCGGCGACGAGTGCGGCGGTGCGGCGCATCGTGGCCGGGTACCCCGGCCTGGCCGATCACACCATGACCTACGAGGACCAGCAGGTCGCCGCGGCGCAGCCGCCGCGCCGGCGGGCGCTGGACGTGCGGGTCTACGGCCAGGACCTGGCCACGCTGCACGCCCAGGCCACCCGGGTGGCCGCCGCGGTCTCGCGGATCCCCGGCGTGGTGGCGCCGCGGGTGTCCATGCCCACGCTGCAGCCCACCCTCGAGGTCCGGGTTCGGCTGGCCGACGCGCAACGGCACGGTCTCCGGCCCGGCGACGTACGACGCTCCGCCGCGACCCTGCTGTCCGGCCTGCTGGTCGGCAACCTCTACGAGAACAACGAGGTGTTCGACGTGGTGGTCTGGGGCAGCCCGGCCACCCGGGCCAACGCCGACAGCGTGCGGCACCTGCTGCTGGACACGCCGGGCGGCGGACACGTCCGGCTGGGCCGGCTCGCCACCGTGCGGGTGGTGCCCCAGCCGACCGTGATCACCCACGACGACATCTCCCGGCACGTCGACGTGACCGCCGCCGTGCACGGCACCGACCCGGCGACCGTGGCCGGCCAGGTGACCCACCGGCTGCAGGCGATGCGCTTCCCGCTGGAGTACCACGCCGAGGTGGTGCCCGCGACGTCCTCGCTGACCGGGATGCGGCTCCCGCTCGCGCTCGTGCTGATCACGGTGCTGGTGGCGGTGTTCCTACTTCTGCAGGCGGCCACCCGCAGCTGGCGGCTGGCGACGCTGCTGCTGGTCACGATCCCGCTCGGTGCTGCAGGTGGCGTCCTCGCCGGGCTCCCGACGGGTGTCGTGGCCACCGCCGGCGGGCTGGCCGGGCTGTTCCTGGTGCTGGCCTTCACCGCCCGCAGCTGCCTGCAGCTGGTGAGCCGCTTCCGCGCGGCCGGCGCCGACGGGGTCGTCGCGGCCACCCGCGACCGGCTCGTGCCGATGCTCACCTCGGCGGCAGTGATCGCGGCCGCGGTGCTCCCGTTCACGGTCGTGGGCCAGCCGGCCGGGCTGGAGATCCTGCACGCGTTCGGACTGGTCGTCCTCGGCGGCCTGCTCAGCTCCCTGCTCCTCACCGTCCTCGTGGTGCCGGCGCTCTACCTGCGCCTGGCGCCCGCCAACGCCGCTCCGTCCCCGGCTACTGACTTCTAGGAGGCATCATGCAGCACAACAGGAGGCTCTCCGCCCTCCTTCTCGTCATCGCGCTCGGCGCAGGGGCCTGTGGGGCCCAGGGC
The DNA here is from genome assembly GCA_035765755.1 of Nocardioidaceae bacterium. Lineage (GTDB taxonomy): Bacteria > Actinomycetota > Actinomycetes > Propionibacteriales > Nocardioidaceae > DASSKA01. The sequence goes on along the minus strand of DASTWW010000077.1, from coordinate 2,632 downwards.
GAGACGCTGGGAGAGGCCTCCGACAGCAGCTTCCACGTCACGCCGATCGCCGGCACCTCGCTGAGCAAGGTCACCCTGAGCGCGGCCGGCTACCAGCGGGTGGGCATCGTGATGTCACCGGTCAGCGTGGCAACGGGGACGCGGGCGACCGGGCTCACGATGGTGCCGGACTCCGCGGTCTGGTACGACGCCGTGGGGCGGACGTGGGTGTACGTGATGAAGGGGGCGCGGACGTTCGTCCGTGAGCCCGTCGTGGTCACCGGCTACCACGGCGCCCTCGCCGTACTCAGCAAGGGACCGGCGGTCGGCACCTCCGTGGTCAAGGTCGGGGCGGCCGAGCTGTACGGCGCGGAGCAGGGGGTTCCGGGCGAATGACCCTCACCCGACGAAACTGCTCGCTGCGCCCGCACTTCCGCGGAGGCTCCGAGTGAACGCTCCCCGCCCCACCCTGATGCGCGGCATCGTCAGCACGGCGCTGCGGTTCCGCTTCATCGTGGTCGCCGCCGCCGTGGCCATGATGGTGTTCGGGACGCTGCAGCTGCCGAACATGCGCGTCGACGTGTTCCCGGAGTTCGCGCCCCCGCGCGTGGAGATCCAGACCATCTGCCTGGGGCTGACCACCACCGACGTCGAGCAGCTGGTCACCGTGCCGCTCGAGCAGGCGCTCACCGGGGTGAAGGGCCTGGACGACCTGCGGTCGAGGTCCGTGCCCCAGCTGTCGGCCATCGAGATGATCTTCAAGCAGGGCACCGACGAGCTCGAGGCCCGCCAGCTGGTCGCCGAGCGTCTCGACAACGTCGCGCCCACCCTGCCCACCTGGGCCTCGCCGCCGGTGATGCTGCCGCCCGTCTCGGCGACCGGGCGGACCATGCAGATCGGCATGACCTCCAAGACGCACAGCGTCATCGCCATGTCGATGATGGCCTACTGGACGATCCGTGGCCGGCTGCTGCGCGTGCCCGGCGTCTCCAACGTGGCCATCTGGGGAGAGCGGCTGCACATGATGACCGTGCAGGTGCGTCCGGATCAGCTGGCGCGGCACAAGGTCACTCTCGACAACGTCATGGAGACCACGAGCGACTCGGTGGACTCGGGGCTGCTGAGGTTCTCGGCCGGCTCGGTGATCGGGACCGGCGGTGTGATCCAGGGACCCACCCAGCAGCTCGGGGTGCGGCACGTCCTGCCGATCGTGACCCCCGCCGACCTCTCCCAGGTCCCTCTTCAGGGACGGCCGAAGCTGAGCATCGGGGACGTGGCCCGGGTCAGGGTCGCCCACCAGCCGCTCGTGGGCGACGCGATCATCGACAACAAGCCGGGGCTGCTCCTCGTGGTCGAGAAGTCCCCGTGGGCCAACACCCTGCAGCTCACCCAGGGGGTCAAGCAGGCGATCAACGAGCTGAAGCCGGGGCTCCCGGGCATCAAGTTCGACACCCGGATCTTCCAGCAGTCACGGTTCATCGAGACCTCCATCCACAACCTGCGCGAGGCGCTGCTGCTCGGCTTCCTGATGGTCGTGGTGATCTTGATGTTGTTCTTGTTCGAGTGGCGGGTCGCGCTGATCAGCCTGCTCACCATCCCGCTCTCGCTGATGGCGACGGTGCTGATCTTGGACTGGCAGGGCGCGACCATCAACACGATGACGCTGGCCGGGCTGGTGATCGCGCTGGGGGCGGTGGTCGACGACGCGATCATCGACGTGGAGAACATCCTGCGCCGGTTGCGGCAGCATCGCCGCAGCGGCAGCGGACGGTCCACCGGCTCGGTCATCCTCGAGGCCTCGCTGGAGGTCCGTGGCCCGATCGTCTACGCGACGCTGATCATCGTGGCCGCGGCGGTCCCGGTGTTCCTGTTGCAGGGGCTCACCGGAGCGTTCTTCCGACCCCTGGCGGTCTCCTACACGCTGGCGATCGTCGCGTCGATGGGCGTGGCACTCACCGTAACGCCGGCGCTGTGCCTGATCCTGCTGCGCAAGGCGCCGGTGGAGCGGCACGAGTCGCCGGTCGTGAAGTGGCTGCAGGCGCGCTACACCACGCTGCTGCGGTCCATCCTGCACCGCCCGATCCGTGCCTACGCCACCTTCGCCGTGATCGGCGTCCTGGGCGTGCTCGCCGTCCCGCAGCTCGGTCAGGAGCTGTTCCCGACCTTCAAGGAACGCGACTTCCTGGTGCACTGGATCAGCACGCCGGGCACCTCCGTGGCCGAGGAGCGGCGTACCACCATCAGGGTCAGCAAGGAGCTGGAGGCGATCCCCGGGGTGCGCAGCTTCGGCTCACACATCGGCCAGGCGTTCCTCGGCGAGGAGGTCGCGGGTGTGAACTTCGGGGAGTCGTGGATCAGCGTCTCCGACAACGCCGACCTGGACAAGACGCTGGCGGCCGTGCACCGGGTGATCGATCGCTACCCGGGCCTGTACCGCGACGTCCTGACCTACCTGAACGAGCGGATCGAGGAGGTGCTCACCGGCGCGAAGGAGCCGATCGTGGTCCGCGTGTACGGCGACAACCTGCACGTGATCCGCGCCAAGGCCCACCAGATCCAGCACCTGCTGGCCTCGGTCCCGGGGCTTGCCGACCTGCACACCGACCTGCAGGTGGACGAGCCGCAGATCGAGGTGACCGTGAAGCTGCGGAAG
>DASTWW010000076.1:0-6104 GCA_035765755.1 Nocardioidaceae bacterium | reverse complement strand
GCAACGGATCCTGACCGCGGCGAACGCGGTGATCGGCAACAACGCCGGCCGCAAGCCGAAGAACCTGTGGTCCGACGCCGGCGAGGGGGACCTGCTGGTCGGGTACGTCGCCGACGACGAGCACGACGAGGCGCGGTTCGTCTCGGAGGAGATCGACCGGCTCACCGACGACAAGCTGGCCCGGCCCGGGGACGTGGCGGTGTTCTACCGCACCAACGCCCAGTCGCGTGTCTTCGAGGAGATGTTCATCCGGGTGGGCATGCCCTACCGGGTGGTCGGCGGCGTCCGGTTCTACGAGCGCAAGGAGATCCGGGACGCGCTCGCCTACCTGCGGATGCTGGCCAACCCGGCCGACGAGATCTCGCTGCGCCGAATCCTCAACGTGCCCAAGCGCGGGATCGGCGACCGGGCGGAGGCGTGCGTGGAGGCGCTCGCCCAGCAGGAGCGGATCACCTTCTTCGACGCGCTGCGCCGGGCCGCGGACGCGCCGGGGATCGCGACCCGGTCGCTGAACTGCATCACCGGCTTCGTGGAGATGGTCGAGGAGCTGCAGTCGATGGTGGACGCCGGCGAGCGCGCCGACGTGATCCTCGAGCAGGTGCTGGCGCGCAGCGGCTACCTCAAGGAGCTGGAGGACTCCGAGGACCCTCAGGACGAGACCCGGGTGGAGAACCTCGCCGAGCTGGTGGCGGTGGCCCGGGAGTTCTCCGACGAGCCGGGCGCGACCCCCGAAGGCGAGGAGGCGCTGAGCGGCACGTTGGCCGAGTTCCTGGAGCGGGTGGCGCTGGTCGCCGACGCCGACCAGATTCCCGACCAGCCGGAGGAGGACGCCGGCGTGGTCACCCTGATGACCCTGCACACCGCCAAGGGCCTGGAGTTCCCGGTGGTCTTCCTGACCGGCCTCGAGGACGGGATCTTCCCGCACGCCCGGTCGCTCGGCGGCGAGGACAGCGAGCTGGAGGAGGAGCGTCGGCTGGCGTACGTCGGGATCACCCGGGCCCGCGAGCGGCTCTACGTGTCGCGGGCCGTGGTCCGCTCGGCATGGGGGTCACCGGCCCACAACCCGGCCTCGCGGTTCCTCGACGAGCTGCCCACCGACCTCGTCGACTGGCGGCGCACCGAGGCGGCGCAGACGTCCTGGACCCGCGCGATCGCCACCGTCCCCGACCGCGGACGACGCCGGTTCGGCGCCGCGGCGGCGCGCGCGGACGCCGACGCGAAGGGCAAGACGCGGGAGATCCCGGCGCTGTCGCCGGGGGACCGGGTGCTGCACGACAGCTTCGGGCTCGGCAACGTGGTGGCGCTCGAGGGCGCCGGGCAGAACGCGGTCGCGTCGATCGACTTCGGCTCCGAGGGGGTCAAGCGGTTGCTGCTGCGCTACGCCCCGGTCGAGAAGCTGTGACCCGCTAGGGCTGGACGCCGTGCGCGACCAGCTCGGCGTACGGGTCGACCGGGTCGCCCCCGCCGGGGCGCACCTCGAGGTGCAGGTGCGGACCGGTGGTGTTGCCGGTGCTGCCGATGTAGCCGATCACCTGGCCGGGCATCACGTGCTGGCCGACCTGCACGTTGTAGCCGTTCTGGTGGCAGTACCAGATCTCCGTGCCGTCCGGCAGCGTCTCGATGGTCTGGTTGCCGTACGCGCCGGCCCAGCCGGTGGAGGTGATCACCCCGCCGGCCACCGCCATGATCGGGGTGCCGACCGGCCCGGCGAAGTCCAGTCCGGTGTGCACGGACATCCACAGCCCGCTCACCTCGCCGAAGCGGGCGGTCAGGTCGTAGCGCCCGGGGGCCACCGGCAGGTGCCAGGCCAGCGAGTCGGCGTGCCGCTGCGCGCTGGCCGCGAGGGCGTCGAGGGTGGCGTTGCGCTGCTGCGCCTGCGCGTCGGCAGCAGCCACCAGCTTCTGGTCCTGGGCGTCCTGCAGGGCCGCGCGGGTGGCGTCCCGGCTGGGCCGGTGCTGGCGGTCTTGGGTGCCGGCGGCCAGGTCGTTGGCCCCCAGGAAGCTCGCCGACGCGGAGAGCCGGGCCAGCCCTCCGGCGCCGACATCGGAGAGCGGGGCGTGCCCGAGGGTCAGCGCGCCGGTTGCCGCGAAGGCCAGCACGGCCGCGCCCGCCAGGGTCGGCACCGACGGCGTCAGCTTGCGCCGGGCGCCCGCCGGGCGCGCCGGGACGGCCTTCCGGGCGCCGCCCTTCCGCTTCGCGGGCGGTTCCGGGGCCCGCAGGGCCCGGCTGCCGCCGCTGGGCCTGGCCGGTTCGGCGCGGTCGGGCCTGGCCGGTTCGGCGCGGCGGGACTCGGCCGGTTCGGCTCGGCTGGGCTTGGACGGTACGGCGCGGCGACGGCCCCCACGCTGGGCGGCGGTGGAGTCGGTGCGATGGGACCCCGAGACGGAGGAGTCAGAGGAGGACGCGGCGCGCGTCTCCCCCCGACCGGCCCGGTGGTTTGCCACGAATAGGTCCCTTACGTCGTATCTGTCACGCGCCGGGGCAAACCATAACGGAAATGACACCCGGTGCCTACCGCCCGACGTGCCGTGGCGGGCAGTGGTCCAGCACCTCGCTGGTCGGCGCGGCGCTCCGGTCGGCTAGTCTGCGGACGACGTACCGACCGCTGGTCGAGGGGCCGGCGCAGACCCGAGGTGGTGGCAGTCTCATGGTGGCTCCGATCCGGATCGTGGTGGCCAAGCCGGGGCTGGACGGGCACGACCGAGGCGCCAAGGTGGTGGCCCGGGCGCTGCGCGACGCCGGCCACGAGGTCATCTACACCGGGCTGCACCAGACCCCGGAGCAGATCGTGGAGACCGCGATCCAGGAGGACGCGGACGTGATCGGCCTCTCGGTGCTCTCCGGCGCGCACATGACGCTGTTCAAGAAGCTCGTCGAGCTGCTCGAGGCACGCGACGCCAGCGACATCGTGGTGTTCGGCGGCGGGATCATCCCCGAGGAGGACATCCCGCTGCTCGAGCAGATGGGGGTCGCCAAGGTGTTCACCCCCGGCGCGACCACCACCGAGATCGTGGCCTGGGTCAGGGACAACGTCGCCGACGCCTCTGGGGCCGCCGCCTCCTGACCAATGCTCCTGCGCGAGCGCCGGTTCAACACTGCGCGAGCGCCGGTTCAACGGGAGAAGCGCAGCGGGCCGGTCAGCGGCATCCGCAGCACACCGGGCTGGCGCGCCGAGGTGGTCACGGTGACCGGCTGCACCACGTGGTTGCCGGCGTAGGCGGCGTCGCTGGCGGCGAGCACCAGCTGAATCCGGTGCCCCTTGGCGAACCGGTGCACGACGCCCGGCAGGGTGATGTGCACCGGCTTCGTGACGTCGGCGACCCGCGCCGGTGAGATCAGCCGGTGGGCGAGGGTCTGCGTGCCGTCCGGTGCCACGTCGTACACCTTCGCGAACAGCACCAGCTCGCTGCCGGGCCCGGCCTGCTGCGACTGCGCGGCGACCAGCGCGCTCAGGTGCAGGGTCAGCCGGGCCGAGCCGACCTCGGCCACCCCGCGGGCGAGCGGCTTGCTGGTGAACGCGGCGAAGGTGCCGGGCGCGTCGTAGACCGGGTTGTTGACCTGGCTGCCCTCCACGCCGGAGGTCTCGGAGTACGACGTGGGCGCTCCCGCGGCGTTGGCGTAGCTCGCCGACCCGGACTGCACCTGCGCCACGGACGGGGTCAGCCCGTCGTTCCCGGTGAGGTACAGGGGGGCGGTCGGGGCCTGGGAGAACCCGCGCCGGCTCGCGTAGGCGCGGTCGATCGCGGTGCCGGCGTCCTTGCGGGAGTAGTGCACCCAGTCGCGGAAGTAGCTGAACCGCGGCCCGACCGGCGCGGAGCTGTCGCCCTTGACGTAGTGGTCCATCCAGCCCAGGAACCGGCGGCCCTCGTAGGAGTCGCGCAGCGACGTGGCGGTGAAGTCCAGCTCGCCGGGCGCGGGGGTCTGGCCGGAGTGCCCCCACGACTGCCAGATCATCCGGGCCGGGGTGCCCTGCGCGCGCAGCGCCCGGTAGGTGGCCACCGCCTCCTGAAGGTTGAACAGCGTGTCGTTCTCACCCTGCACCACCAGGGTCGGCGCGGTGATCTTCGACAGGTAGGAGGTGACCGAGGCGTGCCGGGCCAGCGCCAGGGTGGCGGCGTCGGGGTAGCCGAGCGTGTTCAGCTCCGCGGCCGCCGGGCAGGCCTCGTCGGCGAAGTTCGGGCACTGCGGGCTGACCCGGTTCGGGTCGTCGTTGATCCCCTGGAGGCCGTCGGCGATGCCGAGCCCGAAGAACAGGTCGATCCACTCCCGCTTGGCAACGCCCGGGGTGCGGTAGGTGACCCCGTGGGCGAGGTCGGTGTTGTTCGGCGCGAGGGAGTAGGCCAGGTCGTTCCAGGTGATGATCGGGATCAGCGCGTCCAGGCGCCTGTCCTGCATGGCCACGGCGTACTGGATCTCGCCGCCGTAGGAGCCGCCGATCATCCCGACCCGCGAGTCGCCGGGCGCGTTCTGGGCGACGTAGTGGATCCGCGCGCTCTTGCCGGTGCTGGTGTAGGTGAACGCCTTCTTGCCGGCGAGCACGTCGACCATCTGGGAGCCGGCCTTGCCGTCCCAGTCCGGGTCGTCGAGATGGATCTTGCAGCCCGAGCCGCCAAACCCGAGCCCGGAGTAGGCCAGCACCACGTAGCCCTCCTTGACGAAGCCCTTTCCGATCGCGGTCTCGTTGCTGTCGTCCTTGCTGCCGCCGAAGCCGTTGGTGGTCAGGATCGCCGGAGCCGGGTTGCTTCGCGAGGCGCCGTCGGGCTTGTAGACGTCGGCGTTCACGACGCAGGTGGTGTCGTCGTTCGGGCCGACGTGGGTGGTCACGTGCAGGTGCCGCAGTGAGTACCCGGGCGTCGGGTCGGACGCGGCCTGCGCGGTGGGCGCGGTGGCCGTCGCCGCTCCGGCGGCGGCCAGGGTGGCGAGCGTGGCGAGGGTGGCCGTGGTACGGCGAGCCGGCATCGTGCGTCCCGTCTGGTGGGTTCGTGTGATGGGCACAACGAGCCATCCGCCGATCGGCTACGCAGCGGTGCGGCGGACCTGCTCCAGGACGAGGCCCGCCAGCTCGTCGGGCCGGGACACCATCGCCCAGTGGCCGGCGTCCAGGTCGACCACCCGGAGGTCGGTGCACGCCGAGGCCAGCCCGTCGTACAGCAGGTCGGTGACGAACGCGTCGCGGGTGAGCCGGACGACCTGCACCGGCACGTCGGTGTGCAGCCGGCCGGGGCGCCGCAGCCGGTGCGAGATGTTGGCGCGGTACAGCCCGAGGCCGTTGGCGGCGTTGGTCGTCAGCTCCGGGCCCCACACCGACGTGCCGCCGGCCTGGGCGAGCATCAGCGGCGGGGGACCGCCCATCAGCCGCCAGGCGAGCTCGGGGAGGACGGGCAGCTGGAAGGCCGCGATGTACCACGACGCGCGCAGCTGGCGCAGCATCGGCAGCGCTGCGGGCCGTCGGCCGGGCGGCGGGTCGAGCGACGGGCCGCCGAGCGAGGTGAACGACGCGATCCGGCCGGCCAGCCGGGGGTGGCCGCGCTCGGCGTTGACCGCGTCCCACAGCTGGGTCGAGCCCCAGTCGTGCCCGACCAGGTGCACCGGCCCCTCCTCGGGCACGGTGGCCGCCACTACGGCGGCGAGGTCCTCGACCAGCAGCTCGGTGCGGTAGCCGGCCGTGGCGCGGGGTACGTCGGAGGCGCCGGCACCCCGCACGTCGTACGTCACGAGGTGCAGCTCGTCGTGGGGGAGGGCGGTGACCAGCCGGTCCCAGATCTGCTGCTGGTCGGGGTAGCCGTGCACCAGCAGCACGCTGCGCCGGCCCGGGGACCACGAGCTGTGCTCGTGCACCTCGAGGGACACCCCGGCCGAGTGGACCCGCACGAGTCAGACCCTACGCCGCCACCCTCGGTGTCAGTGACGTCCGCCACAGGGCTACTGTCGGCCGAGGACAGTTGCCCGCGGCTCTCGCACGCCCCGGGCCAGCCGCATCGAAGAGGACGGGCAACCCGTGGACCTGATGGAGTACCAGGCGAAGGAGCTCTTCGCCAAGCATGACGTGCCGGTCACCGTCGGCACCGTGGTCGAGAAGGCGGAGGACGCCGCGGACGCGGCGC
>DASTWW010000075.1:0-6292 GCA_035765755.1 Nocardioidaceae bacterium | reverse complement strand
TGGGGGAAATCTGCCACGGAGACACCCTCTGTGAGGGAATCCACTACTGTCAATACCTACTCGGTGGAAACTTCCGCAAACATGGTCGCCTCCGAGGGATCTAACCGCAACGCGACCCGCATTTGACCCTTGTGCTCGAGGCTGCACCAGCGCGGTGTCTACAGTGCGGCTGCTTGCACCGTGCCGTCTGGCGACTGCCTGAGTACTTGGTCGGGATGCTTGAGAGAGGCCACGGCCGAAGAGGAAGCCGCGCCTTTGGCGGCTGCGATCACGAGCCGCCAGCTCGACCGCCGTCGCAAGCATCGTCACCGCCGCCGGACCGACGGCCCAGCGACGGCGGTCCCGAGCATCACGCGCGGTCTCATCCCGAGCAGCCGTGCCCCGGCGTTCGGGGCCAGGACGGCCGATCGAGCCGGTTTCTGTCACGGATCTGGTCACGGGTGGCAAAGCAAGAGGCCCTCTTCCTGTCGGAAAAGGGCCTCTGACCTGCGGTTTCTTGGTAGCGGGGGCAGGATTTGAACCTGCGACCTCTGGGTTATGAGCCCAGCGAGCTACCGAACTGCTCCACCCCGCGTCGCACCGACAAGAGTACGCGACGAGCCCCGACGCGCCAAATCGGGTCAGCCCAGAGGCGACGACGAGGACGAGGGTGACGCCTTGGGCGATGCCGGGCTGCTCGTCGGCGATGGGGAGGCGGACGGGGACGGCGCAGGAGAGGGCACGTTGGGCGAGCCGGCCTCGGCGGCCTGGAGCGCCTGCTTCACGAGGCTCTGCGCGGCCGCCTCCGCCGCGGCGTACCCCTGAAGGTCGCCGCGCTTGAGCGCTGCCTGCGCCTGCTCGAACTTGGCCTGGGCCTGCTGCAGCAGCTGCGTGACCGTCTCCGAGGTGCCGGGCGGGATCGGCCCGCCGGACGGAGCCGGCCCACCGCCGGGTTGACCACCGAAGATCGAGGTGCCGAGCACGTCGTCGAGCGCGGCGTTGAGCGTGCTGCCGAAGCCGACCTTCTGGCCGAAGGACGCGAGCACGTAGCGCAGCACCGGGTAGGACCCCGCCCCGGTCTGCCGCAACGTGTAGACCGGCTGCACGTAGAGCAGCCCGCCACCCACGGGCAGGGTCAGCAGGTTCCCGTAGCGGACCTTCGAGGTCTTCTGGTACGGCAGCAGCTTCTGCTGGATCGCCGGGTCGGCGGCGAACGTGTTCGCGATCTGACCCGGGCCGGGGATCTGGTTGCTGCCCGGCAACCGGAGGATGCGCAGCTGCCCGTAGTCGGACGGGTTGGACGCGTCGGAGTCCACGGCGATGAACGCGGCCAGGTTCTGCCGTTTGTAGGGCACGTAGTCGCTGGTCAACGAGAACCTGGGCGTCGCACCGGTGCCCGGCATGGTGACCGACAGCCGGTAAGGCGGCTGGGTCTGCCCCGCAACTGCCGGGTCCTCCGGAACCTTCCAAAGGTCGGTGCCGTTGTAGAAGGGCTGCGGCTTGGTGACGTGGTACTGCGCGAGGATGTTGCGCTGCACCTTGAACAGGTCCTCCGGGTAGCGCATGTGCGCCAGCAGCGTCGGCGGGATCTGGCTGCGCGACTTGACCACGCCGGGGAACGCCCCGGCCCACGCCCGCAGGATCGGGTCGTTGTCCCAGTTGTAGAGCGTCACCTTCCCGGTGTAGGCGTCGACGACCGCCTTGACCGAGTTGCGCATGTAGTTAAGCTGGTCCGACGGCAGGGTGGCGTACGACGTACGCGGGTTCAGCGAGTCCGAGGTCATGTCGCTGAGGGAGCGCAGCTGTGACATCGGGTACCGGTCGGTGGTGGTGTAGCCGTCCAGAATCCAGTCCACGTGCCCGTTCACCACGGCCGGGTACGGGTCGCCGTCCACGGTCAGCCACGGCGCCACCTGCTCGAGCCGCAGCCGCGGGTCGCGGTTGTAGAGGATCCGCGAGTTGCTGTTCACCCGGTTGGACAGCACGATGTTCGGCTCGCCGAACTTGACCGCGTACAACAGCTTGTTGAACAGCCCGCCCACCGGCACACCGGCCGCACCGGTGTAGGTGTTGGTCCTCGGGGACCCGGACGCGGTCTGCTCGGGGATGTCGAGCTCGACGCTGCGCCCGCCGGAGACCTTGCCGACGATGGAGTACGACGGGCTGTTCTCGCCGAAGTAGATCCGCGGCTGGAAGCCGCTCGGGCTCATCCGGCTCAGGTAGCCCTGCGGCGGGATGTCCTGTTCGGCCCACACCGGCTCGCCGCCGTTCACGTCCGGCTGGTTGTCCACGTCGCGCTGGTTGCCGAAGGCCGCGATCACCCCGAACCCGTGGGTGTAGACGGTGTGCAGGTTGGTCCAGTTGCGCTGGGCCGCGGGGATGCCGGCCTGGTTCAGCTCGCGGGTGGCGATCACCAGGTCCCGCTCCCGACCGTTGATGTTGTACCGGTCCACGTCGAGCACCTGCGGCACGCTGTAGTAGCCGCGGACCTGCTGCAGCTGGTCGAAGGTGGTGCTCTCCAGTGCCGGGTCGAGCAGCCGCACGCTGGGGATGGACGGGTCGTGCTCGAGCTGGGTCGGACTGAGCTTGAGCTTGGCGTTGTACGGGATCACCTTGGCGTCGGCCACGCCGTACGCCTGCCGCGTCGCCTCGATGTTCTTGGCGATGTACGGCGCCTCCTTGTCCGGCTCGGAGGGGCCGACCTGGAACTGCTGCACGATCCCCGGCCACAGCGCGCCGAGCAGGATCGCCGACAGCGCCAGCAGACCCAGCCCGATGGTGGGCAGCATCCAGGTGCGGCGGAACACGTTGGCGAAGAACAGCACCGCGCAGATCAGCGCGATGAAGGTCAGGATGTTCTTCGACGGGAGTACGGCGTGGTAGTCGGTGTAGCCCATGCCGGTGAACCGGCTGCCGTGGGCGGTGTCCAGGTCGTACCGGTCGAGCCAGTAGTCGGCGCTCTTGAACAGCACGAACAGCCCGAGCAGCGCCGAGATCTGCGCCTGCGCGGCCCCGGAGAGCTTGTCCCGCTTGACCTGCAGCCGGATCCCGCCGAACAGGTAGTGCACCACCGCCGAGGCGATCAGCGCGACGAAGGTCGCGGCCATCCCGAAGTTCACCAGGTAGTGCAGCCACGGCAGCGTGAAGACGAAGAACCCGATGTCCTTGCCGAAGAACGGGTCGGTCTTCCCGAACGGCACCTGGTGGCGCCAGAGCAGGAACTGCCGCCACTGGCTGGCGCCGGACGCCCCCGCGAAGACGCCGACCAGCACGCCGATCCCGATCAGCAGCCAGCGGCGCAGCGGCAGGATCACGGTGCGGTACCGGTCCAGGCTGGCCTGCTCGCTGGACGCCGGCCGGAACAACGGACGGTAACGGTAGGCCAGCGCGATGTTGAGCGCGACGAACGCGCCCATCAGGATCCCGAACACCACGAACAGCAGCACCCGGGTGGTCAGCACCGTGGAGAACACCTGCGGGTAGCCGATGGAGCCGAACCACAGCCGGTCGGTCCAGATCCCGTCGAAGACCGAGAGCAGGAAGAACGCGAGCACCAGCACCACCGCGGTGCCGATCAGCACCCGCGGGCGGCGCGACGCCGCAATGCCGGGTCTGCGCGCCCGTGCCGGCGGGTCGTCGCCTTCGAAGAATCCGCTCACCTGCGCGTTCCCGTCCTCACTGTTCGAGGGTGCTGCGCAACAACTCTAGGAGACCAGGGACCAGGTCGGGGCTTTCCACGACGGACATGGGCTCGTCGCGGGCGCGCAGCCGCAGCGCGCAGTACGTCGACCCGTCCCGGGTGGCGGCCGCCACGATCCGGACCTCCTGCCGGTCCGGGTGCTCGGCGGCGAACCGCCCGGCCGCCTCCGGCTCCGAGGGCACCGACTGCTCCGCCTGGGACGGCAGCACCACCCGCTCGACGACCGCGGCGCAGCCGAACACTTCCGCGGGCCACATCACGGTGCGCAGCAACTGCTCGAGGTTCTGCTCCGCGGGCATCTTGTCCTGCTCCACCGGGGTCAGCGAGCCGGCTGCGGCGGTGGCGTCCAGGCCCATCGCGGCGGCCAGCCGCGGCTCGCGGGCGACCAGGTCCGCGGTGGGCACCAGGGCGTAGAGCCGGGCCGGCTGGTCCCAGCCGGCGTCCGCGGCGTGCTCCTCGATCTCCCGGACCGCGGCCCGCAGCACCGAGTCCACCTCCGGACCCGTCCCGGCCTCGTCCTGGCTCATCGGCTGGTGCCCTTCCCGTGTAGCGGTGCGGTCACGAGCAGTGCGGCAGCTGCGCGTGCCGGTCCTTGGCGTAGGCCTTCAGCGAGTGCACGGCACTGCTCATCGTGGGAGCCTTCACCAGCTCGATCTCGCTGCTGCTCACGTCCGCGGCCAGCGCCTCCTTGCAGTTGCCTGGCGGCACGAAGAAGAGGGTGGCCCCGGCGTCCGCGGCAGCCACGATCTTCTGCTGGATGCCTCCAATAGGACCAACGGATCCGTCCTCGGCGATGGTTCCCGTGCCGGCCACCTCCGCCCCACCGGTCAGCGGGCCGGGGGTCAGCGTGTCGTAGATGGCCAGGGAGAACATCAGACCCGCGCTCGGCCCGCCGATCTGGTTGCTGATGCCGACCGAGACCTGGAACGGGAACCGGTAGCCGATCCCGACCACCACGCCGACCACGGCGTGCTGGGGGTCCTTGTCGGAGGCCTGGGTGGTCACCTGGACCGTGCGGGTCGCCCCGTCCCGTCGTACGACGAAGGTGGCGGTCCCGCCGACGCCGGACTTCTGCACCGCGTTGGCCACCGACCGGGGCCCGGTAATGTGCACCCCGTTCACCGACAGCAGCTTGTCGTGGACCTCGAGCTTGCCGTCCGCCGGCGCGCCGGAGGTGACCGCGAGCACCTCGGTGACCGACTTGGGGTGGAAGCCCATCTCCTTCAGGGCAGCCGCGATCGCGGTGTCCTGGGAGTTGGTCATCTCCACGCTGCTCTGCTGCTCGACCTGCTGCACCGACTGCGTGGGCGGGTACACCACGTCGCGCGGCAGCACCGCCCGGGTCGGGTCGAACCAGGCCTCCATCGCCTCGGCCAGGCTGATCCGCCGGTCCGGGCTGGTCACCGACACGGTGACCATCCGCAGCTGGCCCTTGGTCGGGTAGGTCTGGTGGCCGGTCACCTCGACGATCTCGTGCCCGTCGTGCTCGCCGAGCACGTTGATGGTGGGGCCGGGACTCATCGTGACGTAGGGCACCGGCAGGAACGCCGCGGCGCCGAACAGCACGACCAGCAGCACACACGCGACGATGCTGGCCAGTGTCCTACGGCTCATCGGGTGATCACGCCGCAACCTTCTCACCAACGGACGGCTACGCCGGGCGGCGGGTCTGCGCGCCGGAGCCGGAGCGGGCCCGCGAGGGCCGCACCGCGATGCCGGTGCTGCGGTCGCGGCGTGGCGCCGGCCGCTGCGTCCCCGAAGCCGGGTGCCGCCGGGTGATCGCCGCGGCGAACCGCTCGTGGTCGGCCTCCGTCCGCGCACCCGCTTCCGGGCGTGGCCGGCCGGCCCAGGTGGCCCAGAGCATGGCCAGCACGGTGACCGCGGCGGGCGGGACCAGCCAGAGCAGGATGTGCATCCTGCAAGGCTACGGACGCACCGGTCCTCCCCGGCGCAGGCGCGCGGTCAGGGCGTGCCGACCCACTCGTCGGTGCCGTCGGCGAACGTTTGGTGCTTCCAGATCGGCACGGTCGCCTTCAGCTCGTCGATCAGCGCCCGGGCCGCCTCGAACGCGTCCCCACGGTGCTCGGCGGTGGTGGCCACCACGACGGCGGCGTCGCCGATGGCGAGGTCACCGACCCGGTGGACGGCGGCGACGCCGCGCACGTCGTACTTCTGGGCGACGGAGTCGCACACCTCGGCCAGCCGCTGCAGCGCGGTGGGGTGCGCGGAGTACTCCAGCCCGGTGACCGCCTCGGCCTCCCTACCGTGGTCGTCGTGGTCGCGGACCGTGCCGACGAACAATGTCAGGCCGCCGGCGCCCGGGTCGCCGAGCGCGGCCAGCACCTCGGCCACGTCCAGGGGCGTGTCCCGGATGTCGCAGAGGCGTACGACGGAGGGGGCGGCGGGCTGGGAACCAGACACGCCACGAGCCTAGTGGCTCGCCGGCGGATGCGCCTGTGCGGCGGAGGGATCCGGTTGCCGCGACGGGTACGTTGGGGGCATGAGCAACGACCCCGGCGACCGACCGGACGAGAACCCGTTCAAGGGCACGCCGTTCGAGCAGTTCTTCGCCTCCTTCGGCGGCAACGCGCCAGGCGGGGCGTCCGGGATGCC
>DASTWW010000074.1:0-2156 GCA_035765755.1 Nocardioidaceae bacterium | reverse complement strand
ACCAGGTCGCGGCCCTGCTCGACGTGCAGCTCCACGAAGCAGCCGATCCGGTCGCGCAGCTCGGTCCACCCAGGCTGTCGGGAATCGGGGTGGTCCGGGTCCGGAGACAGCCCGGCCGCGGAGAGCGCGTCGCCGAAACGGACGCCGTCGCGGTCGCTCAGCTCGGCTGCCCTCTCCCAGGGCATCGCTCCGGTGGCCAGCCGGGAGCCCAGGCAGGCAATGCCGAAGCGGGAGCCCTCCTCCTCGACGAAGGCGGAGACGCCGATCGGCCGCTGGGGCGTGAAGCCGCGCTCACGGAGCACGTCGACCGCGGCGAGGGCGGAAACCACGCCGAGCGGCCCGTCGTACGCCCCGCCATCGAGGACCGAGTCCAGGTGCGACCCGCACAGCACCGCCTTCTCACCGCCGCGGTCCGGGTAGCCCCACCAACCGACCGTGTTCCCGACCGCGTCGGTCTCCACCTTCAGGCCGCGTGCCTCGCACTGCTCGACGAACCAGGCGTGGCACTCACGCTCGGCCGATCCGAGCGGCTGGCGGAAGTACCCGCCGCTGCGTGCCGACCGTCCGATCGGCGCGAGATCGGACCACAAGCGCTCGAAGTCGGCGCTAGGCGACATGATCTTCTCCATGGAGTTCCAGGACATCGTGCGCAAACGAAGAATGGTCCGCAACTACGCGGACCGGCCGGTCGACCCTACGGTGGTGGACCGGATGCTGGCCAACGCGGTGCGGGCACCGAGCGCGGGCTTCAGCCAGGGCTGGGCGTTCCTGGTGCTGGACACGCCTCGTGACCTCGACCGGTTCTGGGCCTGCACCGCGCCGGAGGACGAGGACGACTGGCTGCGCGGCATGCGTACGGCGCCGGTGCTGATCGTGCCGCTGTCGCACAAGGCGGCCTACCTGGACCGCTATGCGCAGCCGGACAAGGGCTGGACCGACCGGGACGAGGCCCGGTGGCCGGTGCCGTACTGGGACATCGACACCGGCATGGCCTCGCTGCTGATCTTGCAAACCGCGGTCGACGAGGGGCTTGGTGCGTGCTTCTTCGGCGTCCCGTCGGACCGGATCCCGGCGTTCCGCGCGGAGTTCGGCGTCCCGGACGGCTACACCCCGATCGGCGCGATCACGGTGGGCCACCGCACCGATGACCTCGGCGCGAAGGGCTCGCCGACCAAGCGGCCGCGTCGGCCGGTCGACGACGTGGTGCACCGCGGCGGCTGGTGAGCCCTGGCCACGGCGGTTCCGTAGGGTGGAGGCGGGGTGAGTGCGATGAGCGACCAGCGACGACGCTCCGAGGAGCGGCTGCACCGGGCCGCGGTGAGGAACGCGCACCGGCAGGCGCCCGAGCCCGACGAGCCTCTCGACGAGGCCGAGGATGAGGACGTCCAGGGCCGGACCATGGAGCAGCGGGCGCTGTGGCTGGACGCCCGGGTCCGCGACGCGATGGCCCGGGGCGAGTTCGACAACCTGCCCGGCGCGGGCAAGCCGATCCCCGGGCTCGACAAGCCCTACGACCCGGACTGGTGGGTCAAGCGGCTCATCGAGCGGGAGAACGTCAGTGGGGTGCTGCCTCCGGCGCTGGCGCTGCGCAAGGAGGACGCCCTGCTCACCGAGCGCATCGACGAGCAGGTCACCGAGGCCGACGTGCGCCGGCTGCTGGAGGACTTCAACGCCCGGGTCGTCGACGCGCGGCGCCAGCTGCTCGGCGGTCCGCCGGTGATCACCCCCACCCGCGACATCGACGCTGAGGTCCAGGCGTGGCGGGAGCGTCGCGCGCGAAGTCGCGCGACCGCCCGTCGTACCCCCGAGACGGAACGGCCGGCGCGCCGCCGCTGGTGGCGCCGGTAGCCACGGGCCCACGAGCAACGGGCTCAGCCCTCGCGCATCGGGATACGCACGCCGCGCGCCTCGGCGACCTCGACCGCGTCGTCGTAGCCCGCGTCCACGTGCCGGATCACGCCCATGCCCGGGTCGTTGGTGAGCACCCGCTCGATCTTCTGCGCGGCCAGGTCGGTGCCGTCGGCGACGGTCACCTGACCCGCGTGAATCGACCGGCCCATGCCCACGCCCCCGCCGTGGTGGATGGACACCCATGAGGCACCGGAGGCGGTGCTCACCAGCGCGTTGAGCAGCGGCCAGTCGGCGATCGCGTCGGA
>DASTWW010000073.1:0-30692 GCA_035765755.1 Nocardioidaceae bacterium | reverse complement strand
CACCAGCAGGAACACCCCGCAGCTGGCCGCCACCCGGAACGCCACGAACAGCAGCTGGGCGCTGACCACGTCACCGACCCCGAGCGGCGTCGCGGTCATGCCGTAGTAGGTGCGGTGCCACTTGATCATGCCCATCACCGGGTACGTGACCTCCCCGGTGGCGGTCTGCATGGCCTGCGCGGCCACCAGCCCCGGGGCGATGAAGGCGAGGTACGACGGAGCGCCGCCGACTCCACCTTTGATGAACCCGCCGAGCAGCACGCCCATCGCGAGCACGTAGAACAGCGGCATCACGAAGGACGTGATGACCGACCCCTTCCAGGTGCGCTTGTAGACGGTGAGCCAGTAGTCGAACTGGCGCCACACCAGCGTCAGGTGGCCGGGCGAGCGGGTCAGCGTGGCGTCGCTCATTCGATCAGGCTCCGACCGGTGAGCCGGAGGAACACGTCCTCCAGCGTGGACCGTCGTACCAGCACCGCCACCGGGTTCAGGCCACGCTCGTGCACCGCAGCCAGCGTCGCCTCCCCGTCGGCGGTGTAGAGCAGCAGCCGGTCGGGCAGCACCTCGACCCGCTCGGCGAGGTCCTCGACCTTGGCCGCCAGCGCGTC
Source organism: Nocardioidaceae bacterium (assembly GCA_035765755.1). GTDB lineage: Bacteria > Actinomycetota > Actinomycetes > Propionibacteriales > Nocardioidaceae > DASSKA01. Next base: position 30,084 of record DASTWW010000073.1, on the reverse strand, counting down.
GTGCTCGCCGACCCCGAACCGCAGCTCGGCGACCTCACGGGTGGAGTGCGCGCGGATCAGGTCCAGCGGCGAACCCTCGGCGACGATGCGGCCACCGTCCATCACCACCAGCCGGTCGCACAGCTGCTCGGCCTCGTCCATGTAGTGGGTGGTCAGGATCAGCGTGACGCCCTGATGCTTGAGCCGGAACAGCCGGTCCCAGACCAGGTGCCGGGCCTGCGGGTCCAACCCGGTGGTCGGCTCGTCGAGCAGCAGCAGGTCCGGCTTGTTCACCAGCGAGCGGGCGATGGTCAGCCGACGCTTCATGCCACCGGAGAGGTCCTCGACCTTCGACTTGCCCTTCTCGGTCAGCGACACGAAGTCCAACAGCTCGTCGGCGCGGCGGTTCACCTCCGCGCGCGGGATGCCGAAGTAGCGCCCGTAGACCACCAGGTTGTCGCGCACGTTGAGCTCGATGTCGAGGGTGTCCTCCTGGGGGCAGACCCCCAGCCGGGCGCGGATCGCCGGCCCGTCGACGGCCGGATCCATGCCCAGGATGCTCAGGTCGCCGCCGCTCGGAGGCGAAACGGCGGCGATCATCCGCATCGTCGAGGACTTGCCGGCGCCGTTGGGGCCGAGGAACCCGAACGCCTCGCCCTTCACCACCTCCACGTCGATGCCGCGCACCGCCTCGAAGTCGCCGAAGCTCTTGCGGAGTCCCCGCGCGGCCACCATCGGCTCGGCGACGGGATCGGGCTGGACGGCTGGGCGCGGAGTGGTCCGGGGAGTGATCTCGGGCACGACTTCGACCCTAGCTTCGCGCACAGACGGTTTTCACCGGGTTTTCCTCAGCGATCCGGGCAACCTGCCGGCCGGCTCAGGCGTTCCCTGGAGGACAGGTCCGGATTGTCGGACGTGGTTCGGCGACGGGCGGAACCCATGGGCGAGGAGGGCTTCGACGCCTTCGTGCGCGCTCGGCTGCCTCACCTGCTGTCCTTCGGCCGCGTGCTGACCGGCAGCGAGCACGCCGCCGCCGACCTGGTGCAGGACGCCCTGGAACGGGCACTGCTGCACTGGGACCGCATCGAGTCGAGGGACAGCCCGGAGGGCTACGTGCGCCGCATCATGGTCAACCGCCAGATCTCGCTGTGGCGCCGGTTCCGGCGGGAGCGGGTCACCGACGAGGTCCCGGAGCAGCCCACCGAACCGTGGACCGTCGTGGACCGCCGCGGCCCGGTGTGGGCGGCAGTGCTGGCCCTCCCGCCACGCCAGCGCGCGGTGATCGCGCTGCGGTACCTGGAAGACCTCTCCGAGGCCGACACCGCGCAGGTGCTCGGCTGCTCGGTGGGGACCGTGAAGAGCCAGGCGAGCAAGGCCATGGACAAGCTTCGGCAGCTGGTGCCGACCGAGGGAGTGCTGTGATGGACGGGCTCGAGGAGCTGCTGCGGTCGGGGCCACCCACCCCAGACGGGGCGCCCGCCGACGTGGACGACTTCCTGCGGCGGGTCCGCAGCGGAGCGCGCCGCAAGCGCCGCCGGCAGCGGATGGCGTTGACGGCTGGGCTGGCGGGCGCGGCCGTGGCCGCGACGGTGGTCGGCGTGCTGCTGTCGGTGGTGCCCCACCAGGTGCCGACGCAACAGCACCAGGCCTTCCTGCACACCACCAAGGTGCCGGCCGCGACCCCCGGACGCACCATGTCGTTCAGCGCCAGCGCGCCCGACCGGTGGTGGGTGCTGTCCTCGATCCGTTGTCCGGTGTACCGCACCGGGTGCGCGGTGGTCTCCGGCAGTGCGATGCCGCAGTACGTGCGGGTCGGCGCCCCTGCTCCCACGCACTTCTACGACGAGACCGCGAACACCGTCGGTGACGTGCGGTTCGCGGTCGACGGCACGGACGGCTGGGCGTACGGCGGGGCGCTGTGGTCCACCCACGACGCCGGCCGCTCGTGGCACCAGGTGTCCTTGCCCGAAAGCACCACCGTGCAGAGCGTCGCGGCGTACGGCACCCGGGTCTATGCGCTGGTCCAGCACGCCGGCGGTCAGCCCGGCCTCCTGACCACGGCCACGGCGACGGACGCCTGGACGCCCCTGCCCCTTCCAGCGGGCCTGTCGGCCAGCGGCTCCCAGCTGGTCGTGGCCCGCGGCGTGCCGGCCTTCGCGGCCTACGACACGGTACGACGCGAGCGGGCGATCGTGCTGAGCCACGACGGCGGCCGAACCTGGACGGTGCGCCGCTCCCCCTGTGGCACCGCGACCCTCGCCGCGACCGGGAGCTCGCTGTGGGCCACCTGCCAGGCCGACGCTCACGGGGCCGTCTACGCATCGCGCGACGGCCGGTCCTGGACCCGGGTCGGCGCGGTTGCGCTCGGCGAGGGCGCCCAGCTCGCCCCACGGGACCGCGGTTCCACGCTGGTCTACCTCGGGCGCCGGGCGGTGCTGCTCGACGACTCCGGATCCCATCCCGTGGACGTCGGCCTGCGCAGCGGCGAGCTGATCAGGTACGCCGGGTTCAACGACCCCTCGCACGGGTTCGTCCTCACGTCGTACGGCCGGCTGTTGGCCAGCACCGACGGCGGCCACACCTGGACCCAGCTGGACTAGCCGGGTTGACGGGCCCGGGATCCTGGTGTCCATGCCCTCCTCACGACCCGTTGCTCTCGTCACCGGTGTCGGCCGGCTCGCCGGCATCGGCGCCGCCCTCGCCAGCCGCCTCTCCCAGGACGGCTGGGACATCGCGACCACGCACTGGACGCCGTACGACGACCGCATGCCCTGGGGCCGGCAGGACGGCGACGTGGAAGCGACCGGCACGGGGGTGCGTGGACACGGCGCCCGGCACGTCGCGGTGTCCGCCGACCTCACCGACCCCGCGGCTCCGGCGGAGGTATTCGACGCGGTCGAGGAAAAGCTGGGTCCGGTCCTGGCGCTGGTGATGGCGCACTGCGAGGGCGTCGACTCGGGCTTGCTGGACACCAGCCTGGCAAGCTTCGACCGGCACTTCGCGGTCAACACCCGGGCATCCTGGCTGCTGATCCGCGAGCTGGCCAGCCGCATGCCCGGACCGGACGAGCGCGCCCGGATCGTCGCCCTGACCAGCGACGCGGTGGTGGGCAACCTGCCCTACGGCGCCAGCAAGGGCGCCCTGGACCGGATCGTGCTCGCCGCCGCCCGTGAGCTGGCCGAGCTGCGCGTCACCGCGAACGTGGTCAACCCGGGGCCGGTCGACACCGGCTGGATGGACTACGAGCTGCGCGAGCAGATCGCCGCAGCCACCCCGCGCGGGCGGGGCGGCAGACCCGCCGACACCGCGGCCCTGGTGTCCTTCCTGTGCTCGGAGGAGGGTGGCTGGGTGAATGGCCAGCTGCTGCACTCCGACGGCGGGCTGCACGCCTGATCCTCCGGCCCAGGGCGTATCGGGCTGTGCACCGGCCCGTGCTATCGGGGAGTGTTGAGCGAATCTGTCGGGCCGAGCGATGCGAGGTCGAGAGCCGTCGACCCGATGCGCACACCGAGCAAGGCCTCGGTCCGCACGTCCACCAGAGCCGTGAGGAGCGACCCCGTTGGCGGCGGTGTGTGGGGCGGGTGACGCCGGCCGGCGAAGTCGCCGCGCACCTGGATGACCAGCACCGGCATGCGCGTGGCATGCGCCTGATCGCTGCTGCCGAACACCACATGACTGGCGTGCCCGTAGCTGCTGATCACCGCGTCAATGCCGCCCGGGTTGGGATCGCCGTGGTGTTCCGCGATCAAGGTCGCGAGCTCCACAGCTCGCCGTGAGTCCATCATCTGCAAAGTCCTCTGATCGCCGGCGCTCCAAGCATGTCGCGACGCGCGCGAGTGTCAAGGATGGCGTCCGCCGACATAGGAACCGTGCCCTGGGCAGCGATCCTTGCGGACAAATTGGACTCTGCTCCCTGGCGGGTGTCCAGCTGTAGCGAAGGACTCGATTACCGGATCTGCCGATGACAGGGCATCCGCTCATCGGGGTTATGCCGGTGATCGCCCGGCTCAGCTGGCCGATGACGGGACAGCAATTTGGCAGGGACAGAAACTCGGAACGGATGGTCGCCATTCGGCGTATCCCGGTTAGATAGGGCCGTGATCGTCGAGACGCTCAAAGAGCTCCCCGACGAACCGTCGATGGATGCCTGCGCGGCATACCTCGGCGCGTTCGCAGAGCCGCCCTACCGCGAAGGACACGGGGACGCGGTCCGTCTCCGCGAACGCATCGCCGACTACAGCACCAGGGACGGGTTCCACGTTGTCACCGCCTACGGAGAAGACCGCACTCCGGTCGCTTTCGGTCTTTCAGTCACGGCCTATCCGGGAGACTGGTGGCGGGACCGGGTAGCCGACTGCCTCGACCCCGAACAGACCGACACGTGGCTGCGCAACCCAATCACCGAGGTTGTCCATGTCGCTGTCGTTCCCGGTGCGCGACGTCGGGGCCTCGGCAGCACCGTCCTCGAAGCCCTCATCAACGACACCGGCAACAACGTCGCCATGCTCAGCTGCCACCCAGCAGCACACGCTGCCCAACAGCTGTATCTGAACCTAGGGTGGAGCACACTGACCACCGACTTCCGCACACGCCCCAGGCAACTCGGGTACTGGCTCATGGCGAAGGCCGTAGGCAGCAAGTAGGCGACGTCCGGATTTGCCGCAGATGGCGTGCGCTGCGGCCAACCGATCTGCCGCCGACAGTGAAAGCAGAGCTTTGCGATGACAGAGCATCCGCGCATCGGCTGGACACGGAATCCGGGGCGTGCGCACTGCCCCGATTGTCCCCCGCCGTAGGAGCAATCTGTCAGCGACGGTTGAATACTGGCCCCGTGTCGTCGCGCGGCGAAAAGGGGTCAATTTTCGACCGTCGTTGACACAATCTGGCCGATCCGGTGACCCTGGCGCCAGCTTGCCTCACAATCCGTTCATGAGGCGGTTGTCCCTGCGGCTGTTCAGCGCCCTGACCATCGTCGTGGCGACCGTGACCACTGGTTGCTCAGCGTCGTCCACGAACGCCTCCTGCGTGGGCATCATCGTGCTGCACGGGCACCGCTACTACCCCTGGTCGAGCACCCAGCCACTCACGGTGGCCGGTGAACCCATCCCGGCGCGGCTTCCCAACTGCCATGACAACCCCTATGACAACGCCCCAGATGCGACGATCCAGGTGCACAAGATCCGCGGGATCAACGCCAACCAAGCCGTCGTCGGTCAGATCATTCAGCGCCCCCCGCACGGACGACGCATCATCTACGTGCGCGCCGCACCGTCCGGACACACAGACCGTCTACCTCAGGAGCTCCGCGGGCTGGTCCAGGTCGGATAGCAGGGGACGAGTTACCGGACATGCCGCAGATAGGGTGCGCTGCGGCCAACCGGATCTGCCGCGATGGGTGCTATCGGGAAGGCATCGTCGGGGAGCGGCTGTAGCGTCTCAGGCATGACGACCGCCGACTGGGTGCGCGATCGCCGGCCGGTGCGGCGGGTGGCCGCCGACGAGGCCGCGCCGTTGGGGAGCCGGGATTGGCCAGCAACGATCCCGGCAGTTACACAACTGCTGCACGAGGGGCTGGAACTGCCAGCAGGCGTCACCTTGCTGGTCGGAGAGAACGGCAGCGGGAAGTCAACGCTCGTCGAAGCCGTCGCCATGGCGTTCGGGCTGGCGGCCGAGGGCGGTACCCGAAACGTGCAGGAAGGCACCCGCGCCACGGAGTCGCCGTTGCATCGGTGGATCAGGCTGGAGCGATCGCCCGGTGCGCCTCGGTGGGGGTTCTTCCTGCGTGCCGAGACCATGCACGGCTACTTCACCCGGCAGGAGTCGTTCAGCAGCGGCCGGGATCCCCTGTTCCACGAGATGAGCCACGGAGAGTCCTTCCTGGAGATCCTGCGCACCCGCTTCGACTCCCCGGGCCTGTACTGCCTGGATGAGCCAGAGGCTGCCCTGTCGTTCAGCGCCCAGATCGCCCTGGTCGGGACGTTGCACGAGTTGGCCGCCGCCGGCGCCCAGGTGCTCTGCGCAACACATTCCCCCTTGCTGGCGGCCCTGCCAGGAGCCCGGATCCTGGAGATCGGACCGTGGGGGATCCGCGACGCGGCTTGGGAGGAACTCGAGCTCGTCACCCACTGGCGGCGCTACCTCGAAGAACCCATGAGATACCTACGTCACGTCATCGAGACGAACTGAGCCAACGAACCCCGGATTGCCCGGGGCACGGCCAACAACGACGCCCTCTTCTGCCGCGTTGAGGGAGACATCAACTGCCGAATCCAGGACGTCGAGCTGCCGTCTGGGGCGATGGACGATGCGGCCGGACGCCTAGCCCTCGATCGCGGGCTCCTCGTATTCGATCGTGACCGGGTAGCGGCTTCCGAGAACCTCACGCGGATCGGAGGCCGCGAGCAGCTCGGGGTCTGTGGTCGTGAACCTGATGCCGGTGCCCTCACGGTGGGCGCCGCCGCCGGTGAGCCGGACTCCGAAGGGACTCATGATGATGCGTTCCATCTCGCTGGTCAGCTCGGCATGCGTATACGGTGCCTGGCGCCAGATGATCCGGACGTTGTCCGGCGCCAAGTGGAGAATGGCGGCCACCTGAGGGGACGGCTCGCCCACCCCAAAGATGATGAACTCCTTCGTCGCATGCCGGATCTCGCCCCCGCCGTACTGACCGGAAGCCACAACCGCACCCACAAGCCGATCCCGGTAGGCGTCGATGTCGTTCTGCCAGCGCTCGTACTCGGCAAGCCGATCCTCGTCCACGACAGCAAGTCTGGCCGATACAGCCGTCCGCCGCGATCGGTTTCCTTCGCGGACCCTGGTCCCGACTAACGTCCTGAATTGCCGCATAGCGTGCGCTGCGGCCAACCGGATCTGCCGCTGGTGGAGTGTCAAACGAGACTCAGCACGGACGCATCGTGCCTACTCCGGACGCATGCTCGCGCGCTTGGCGAAACTTGCTCCGGCAGTGCTGTTGACGCTGCCGCTTGTCGGCTGCGGTCACGGAGTAGACAGCGCCGGGCGGGCTTGCCGCATGTTTCATCGGGCCACGTACCTCCACGTCAGGCAGAGCCTCGGCTTCAGCCCCTACACGCTACGGATTGACTCAATGCGGGCGCGGGCGGCGGCCTCGGGCGACACGCAACTCGCGGCTGATATGCAGGCGTTGAAGACCGCCCTTACCGGGTCGTCGTCGATTCCGGCGGCGATCAGGGCCGTGGCCCGGGACTGCCGGCAACGCACCGGCTAGCTGCCCGTCGACGACGTACGAAAGCGCAGCGGTTCAGCCCAGCGTCCCTCGAGCGACTGATCAGCAAGCGTCGCGGCCCCACGAGACCCGTCGAGCGGACAGCAAGGTCGAGTGGACAGCAGGGCATCCTGCGAGTAACCGGATTTGCCGCGTTGCGGACGGACACGGGCACTCCACCGACCCGCTCGCGCTAGCGTCCCCACCATGCCTGCCGATGACCTCGACGTTATCTCCGTTGAACTGCGATCACGAGCCCGCGTTGACCCGAACGGCGAGGTCTCGTGGCATGTCCAAGATGCGCAGGCTGTGCTGACCGAACTGGCCGAGGCTGGTCGGGTCGTGCTCGGGGTAGACATGCGCGACTACAACGACGACGGCACCTTTGTGGAGGTCGCGTGGAGCGTCTATGAGGGTACGGACCCGGTTGAAGCCCGCACGACCGCGCAGCAAGCCCTGGGACGTGACGCCCTTCCTGGGGACTGGGCGTTGATCACCTGGCGGTCGTGAAACGTCCGCTCATGCCGCCGACAGGGAAGGCGCTGTCGTGCCGATGTGCGGATGCTGGCGCGGAGACGCCTAACCGGAGGGCTGGTACGACACGTAGGGTCGCTGGTCGCCCGGTAGCACGAGGTGGATCTTCTGGAGCTTCTGTCGTTCAAGGGCGATGCACGATGACCGTTCATCAGGCAGGACGCGAAAGATGTGGCTCGCCAGTGGCCACTCGGTGAGCAGCCAGTCGTTCACGACCTCAACCACCACGTCGGCCAGATCCTTGCTCTGCTGGTCTTGGCGAAGCCAGAAGCTGACCATCGCGGAAGCCGGTGGCACGGCGTCGAGGAGCTGCGGAGCAGCGCCAGCGCGCTGGAGGTACTCCCGGAGTGGGTTCAGGTACAAGCAGCCCAACGCTTCGCTGCGAGATGTGGCGAGCAGGCCATAGGTGAATGCGCGGCGGTGTTCGTGATCGGCCTGGTGCTTTGCGACCAGCTCCAGGTCATCCTCGATGGTGAACCCCTCGACGGGCCACCGCTGTGTATGCGGATGACGTCCGGACTTGCCGTGTACGCCGCATAGTCCATGGCAGCGGTCACAGTGGCGTGGCCACGAATCGTTCGTGATGCAGCCCTGGTGGGATCGTCGCCGTCTGGTCGAGCATGGCTCCCTTCCGTTGCGGGGGTGACTGGGCGGGTGCGTGAGATTATGCGCTATGGCCGGCGATGCGCGGTTTCCGTCGCGGTCGTTCCTGCTCTACTGGCGCGCCGACGCGGTTTCGGGTCTGGGAACCTACGTCACGTTGCTCGCGCTGCAGATGCTGGTGGTCGTGACGCTGCACGGCTCGGCTCTCCAGGTGGGCTGGTTGAACTCGGTCCGCTGGCTGCCGTACCTGCTGGTCGGCGTCGTGGTCGGCGCGCTCGTCGACCGTCGCCGGCGTCTGCCGATCATGGTGGCCACGGACTGGGCGCAGGCGGTCTTGCTGGCGGTGATCCCGCTGCTGTGGTGGCTGCACCTGCTGTCGTTTCCGATGCTGCTGGCCATCGTCGTGCTGGTCTACGGAACCGGTTCGGTGATCAACGGCGCGGCAGCAGTCGCTCTGCTGCCTCGGCTGGTCGACCCGCAGTTCCTGCAGCGTGCGCACGCACGCACCGACGGCACCGACGCCGCCGCAAGCACCGCCGGCCCGGCGCTGGGCGGGCTGCTGGTCAGCGCGCTGGGTGCCCCGCTCGCCGTGGTCGTGGACGCGGCCACCTACGTCTACTCCGCGATCACGGTCGGCCGCATCAAGGCCGCCGAGCCGCTACCGCAGCCCCACCGGACCGGTGTGACCCTAGGCGGGGAGATGCTGCACGGGCTGCGTTGGATCTACCGCGGCTCCGGGCTGGCCGGTCTGGCGCTCGCCACCCACGGGTGGTTTGTCGGCAACGCGATCATCGGCGTGGTTCTCGCCCCCTACGCGCTGAACAACCTCGGCTTGACCCCGTTCCAGTTCGGCCTCATCGGCGCCGCCGGCGGCATCGGCGCACTCCTGGGCGCCTCCATCACCACCCGCGTCGGCCTCGTGCTGGGCACCGGGCGCACCATCATCGTCTGCCACGTCATCACCACTGCAGGAGTGCTGGTGATGATCGCCGCCGACCTCGGCCTTGCCCAGTGGCCGTCGGTTGCCATCCTCGCCGCTGGCCAGCTGTTCTACGGACTCGCGATGGGCATGAGCAACTCCCACGAGATGAGTTACCGGCAACTGGTCACACCCGACGATCTCCAAGCCCGAACCAACACCACGATGCGTTCGATCAACCGGGCCGTGATGGTCCTCGTCGCGCCGCTCGCCGGACTGGCGGCGGATCGGTGGGGCATGCGACCCGCCCTGCTCGTCGCCGCACTGGTCTTCGGACTCGTGGCAGCCGGCCTGGCCGCTACGTCTTTCCGCACCGTTCGTGCCCCTGCCTGAGGTAGCCAGAGCCCCTCGCATGGCATGCGTGTTCGCAGGGGCCGCCACCGCCACGATGGCAGCGATGACTCTCACACACATAGCCGCAGACATTGGAACTGCCGAATTCCGGGCGGCAGCCAGGAGCCCTCGGAGACGCTTCGGACGTCCCCGGGACGCCTCACCCAGCGTCTTCAACGATTCCCCTGCCCGGTCGGCCGAGCAGGTTCAGCAGGTGTACCGCCTGGAGCGCCGCGGTCCCCTCCGGGTTGAGCGCCTCGCCGCGATTACCGGGCAGGACCTCCAACAGCCAGAGCGTGGCGAGGACGATCCGGTACGCCTGCACGCGTTCGCGGCGGGGCGGGCCCAGGCTGAAGCCATCGATCACTGCATCCGTATCGCGGAGACCAGGTAGACGCGCCGATATGTGCTCGGCGAGGTCGGCCACCTCAAAGGCAAGGTCCCCGACGCCGAATCCCTCGAAGTCGATCAGCCGAAACCGGACGCCGTCCCAGAGCATGTTGTCGATCCTGGCGTCACCCTGCGCGATCACCGGGTCCTGGACCTCGTCGATGCCGACCGGCGGATTCTCATGCCAGCCACGTGACGCATCGAGGGCCAGGCGCACGACATCGGGAAGGTCGGCGCGTCTACGCTCCTGTTCGATCCAGTCCACATTGTTCTGAAGGAACGCCCCCGGGCCCCAGTGTCGCAGTGGCGTATCGGGCGGTACGGGCACGGTGAACAGCGTCCGATATGCCTCCACCATCGCGACGGTCAATGTGGGTGCCGGCGCAGCGGCGATCGGCTCGCCTGCGACACGCGACATCACCACGGTGGGTCCATCTCACGGGCCAGGGGCCGGGGCGCGAGTCCAGGCGCATGCTCGTCGAGCAGCACGAGCGCCGCCCACTCCCGCGCGGGCTGGTCGCGGTCCGTCTGCGTGTAGCGCTTCCGCACTACCTCACCGCGGATCGTCACCTCGTGGTTCGACACAGCCGCAGCCTAATCGCAGCGTTCACCACATCGCCGACGTCACATACGTCACCAAGAACGTTCGGAACTGCCGCAGATAGCGTGCGCTGCGGCCAACCGGATGTCTGCCGCTGGTCGAGCACTCGGGTGGTTTCGGCAATGTGCCGCGGTCACAGGCCGGCCGGTCGAGCTATTCACCCAGCGTGCGTGCCTGGCCCCCGCGATGGGCAGGCTGCGACCAGTGCCCCATGTCGCAGAGCGCATCAAGCCCAGACGGGTCGACGCGGCAGCGCTCCGCCCATGACTGCAGGCTGGCCGCTAAACCCCCAGGGATCTGCCAGTCTGCCTCGACCGTGACGGGCCAAAGCCCGTGCAGCCAGCGCTCGGCCTCATCGAGGCCGGCATCGTCGGCGACTTCCAGCACGATCCGGGTACCAGCCCGGGTGGTCTGATCACGCACGTTGACGACCGTCTCGGGCGGGCGCCTCGGATCAACCCAGTCCGGGTCGAATTCGGCGTAGCGCCGGATCGGCCGTACACGGCGTGCCTGGTGCACGCCGGACTCCAACTCCTGCAGGACTTCGTCGCTCCCAACCCCGGCCGGCGTGCCGGTGATGACCAACAGCGGCCCGTCCGCGCCCTGCTCTCGCTCGATCCGACACGACATCAGCACCCGCACGGCCCGACCGTCATACAACGCGCGTAGGTCCCCGGTGACGATCCCGCCGGTGGGCAGGGAAACCAGGTTGTCGAGGACCGCGGGACCGAGGTCCCGCCGCCCACCAGCCGCCGAAGCAACCCGAGTATGCGGGCGGCGTGCAGCGGCGGCACCCTGCCACCGCGATACACCGACCCGTTGACCAAGCCGACCGGCACCGGCCCACCGCTCCGCGTTCCGCGGCGAGCACGAGCCGACCCAGCCACGACAGCCCCACCTCGGTGTAGGCGGGATCGGCCATCGGGTCACCGGCCGCCGAGCCCCAGTTGCCGTGCAGATCCAACAGCCGCAGATGCACGCACCACGGGGCGCCAAGATGCTGCATCGCACGCACCGCATACACGGCGCCGAAGTGTTCGTTGCTCTCCAACCGGTCCAACGCGGCCGTGGTGCGGACAGGCGCGCGGTCGGCGAGCGCCTCCACCGTGCGCAACAGCGCGACCTCCAGCGGCCCCAGCCCGGTGCGGTCAGACACACGCGACCGCCAACGGCACAGAACCCACAACGATCCGGCCAGCCGGAGGCGACACCTCCACCACGAACACGTCCAGCGGTCCCCAACCAGTGGCCAACGAGACGGTACGGCCCAGCAGCATCGTCCGGGCCCGTACATGAGTCCCGAGGGAGGCCAAGACGCCCGCAAGCCGGGGCACCTCCGCGGGAACCACTGCGATGTCGAGGTCCCGCGGCCGGGCAGAGGAACCACGCAGCCACCGCGACGTACCACCCACCACGACGAACCGCACGCCGTTGGCGACCAGCGCCACAGCGAGGTCGGTGCTGCGCCGGCAGACGAGCTCGGACAAGTCCGCTGCAGGAATCACCATCGCAGAATAGGACACCTGAGGCCCTTCTCCGCGGCCCAGCGACCGGCTACGACGGAACCGGATCTGCCGCGGACAGGGAAAGCACGCTCGTGTCGATGACAGCGCCATGAAGGTCAGCCGGGTTTGCTTCGCGTCGCATCTATCAGAGCTGTGCGCACAGGTTCGAGGGCGAGGGAAGGCAGCTCCTCGAGGTCAAACCATCCGATGTCGTCATGCTCGTCAGGAGCGGCGTTTGTCGGCGTTCCCTGCCATTCACGCACCAGCCACGCGCTGAGCCGTACCCGCTCCTCTGCAGGTCCGGCGGTCAGCCGGCAAAGGTGAGACGCCGAGGCGGTCGCGATCTGCACCCCGAGCTCTTCGTGGAGCTCTCGCGCGAGGGCGCCGAGCTCCGACTCGCCAGCCTCCACGACTCCACCGGGCAGATCCCAGACACTCGGGTACGCACGCTTCTTCGAACTCCGGTACCCGAGCAGAACGCGGCCATCACGGACCAGCGCGCCGACAGCAACCTTGTGCACTCCCCAATCGCAACATGGAGCACCGACAAGCGAGCGTCCGCTCATGCCGCCGAGGGTGAAGTTCGTGTCAGGGTGCTGGCAACCTTCGAGCTAGTCGATCTGCGGACTACGTAGTCAGGCTCCCTGTTCAATGGCCACACCTTCGAGAGCCTGCCACCAATCGCGGGCCGTCAGGTGCGATCGACTTCGGTCGTCCACGTCGTAAGTATCGAACCTGTCGTCAGAACGCACGTTGGTGGACTGATGGTGACCTCTGCGCGATGCTCAGAAGATCAGTAGCCCCGACCGCGGGAGATTTCGACATGAGACGAAAAGTGCCCAACTGGATAGACCTCCGACCCGTGCGCGCGACGGCGCTCGATGCGCGCGGGCCCGGCCTCCGGGGGCCGACGGCGATGGGGGCCTTCGCCCTCGGCGCGGCGGCGTTCGGCGCCGTGGCCATCGGCCGGTTGACGATCGGACGGGCAGCGATCAAGCGGCTGGTGATCGAGGAACTCGAGGTGGGCAGGCTCCGCGTCCGCGAGCTCGAGGTGGACACTGAGCGGCGCTCGCAGCGGTCCTGACCCGATGCGCCAGCTTCGATCGCCATACCAGCGGGACGCAGGTGTACCTCATGGGTGCCACAGCTCGATCTTCGTCTCGCGCGGCAGACCGCGTGCGCACGATAACCGGTCGACGTTCCCTCGAACGATCCGCTCCGGACCGCGTTCGCGGTGGGGTGGACAAGATCCCATCGCTGATCGGCCTCGGGACTTGATAGTCATGCAGAGACGGCCCATCCCTGAACACCCTCATTTGCCGCAGACGGTGAATCGCTAGCAGGTGGCGAAGGTTGGCCGCCTGTCGTGCAGCTAACGCAGGCTGAGGCCGGATTGCGCAGTTCGTCTTGGCGCTCGAGGACGATAACGAGGTGACAACCGGGCACCGGCAAGGCGCGTCAAACTGACACATGCTCGAAACCTCACGGGGGCGGCGATGGGTGGAGGACGCAGACCGCTTTGTCGGTCGAGACCACCGCGCCGGTGGCGAGATGTCGGGTCAGCTTGGTTCCCCGGCCGTGGCTCCAGGCCTGCCCCCCTTCAGCGCGGGCGGTAGGCGCTGCCCACAGCCCGCCCTCGCCGCCAATCGACCCAGGCCTACGGGTGACAGGGTGAGGGTGGGGCCATGAGATGGCTCGCCTGGGCGGCCTGCCTGGGGCTGGCAGCCGTCATCGCGGTCGCCGCCCACGCCTGGCTGGCCACGGGCATCACGACGCAGCTGCAGCCGATCGACCACGCCCTGGTGTCCTTCGACGGGCGTCAAGTGACGGTTCCGGCGCTCGGCGGAGGATGCATACGACGCGCAGCGCTGACCGCAACTCAAACCACGCGGACAGTCTTGCTGCGCCTGACCGCATACTCGATCTCCGGGCCGCACGTCGCCTGCGCCGCCAACGTACGTCTCCTGCAAGCCTCCACCACGTTGGATGCGCCACTGGGTGAGCGGCCGCTGGTCGACGCCTCCACTCACCACTTGACCGCCTACATCCCAGAAGGGGACCTGGCACACCCGGGATGGCTGCCCCGCGGCGCGACCGGCCCGACCAACTCGCCGCTCGAAGGCTGGACACGCGCCTACACCTTCCCGAAACCGATGCACCGCGCGCCGCTGACGATCGTGGAGAACCCCAGGGCATTTTCGAACCCGCTAGAGTTCCGCGCAGCAGCCGGCACCATCTCTCGTCCCACCGTCAACGGCCATCCAGCGACCCTTGTCGTGCAACGCCACCAGGGCGCCCTGCTTCAGGTCAGGATCGGGTGGCACGCCGGTGGCTATGCCGTCGCCGTCGAGAGCCAGCCCCTCTATGCCGACGAGCGACCCTTCCGCCCGGCCGTGATCAGGCACGTCGCTGCTGCCCTCGTCCGCCCTGCGCAGCAGTAACATCAACGCACGGATTCGCCGCGATCCGCGCTCCAAGAGCCGCAATGGACCCGGGTGAAGGCGCGTGCCGCCAACTTGTTTAGAGCAGCTCGACACTCTGCCCGTGGCCGCCGGACCATGCCACCGGTCGGCCTCGAGGGCGGTGAGGAACCGGTGGTTGGTGTCCCGTCTGCCGGCCGGGACCTGGGCGTTCACCGCTGGGAGTACTCCAGGACCCTCGTTGGAGATCCAGCGGCCGGGCAGCGCCGCGACCTGGTTGGCGAACCCGTGCCGCTCCTCGGGGCTGGCGTAGGTCAGGACCGCACTGTGAAAGACCACCGGGTGGCGTCGCTGGGCGCCTTGGCCGCGAGTGTGGCGGGGCCGTCGTTGTGGTTACCGGACACCAGAAGGGGGATCGTCTTGAGCGATGTCGACGGCCTGGTGAAGCCGCTCACGGCGCTCGGCCTGCTCTGACCAGATCAGCGCCTCGAGCCAGCGCACGTCGCGCCTAGGGCCAGGGGACCACGACGCCTCCTTGCCGCGGGTCTGACGACAAGCCAGGAGCCTCGGACCCTGACCAAGGCGAAGGGAACGACGGCAGCGACTAGATGCCTCGCAGTTTCGAACACATCCAGACTGTTCGCCAGCAGCCGTCGTGCTGGCCGTGCCGATCGGCATGCGGCATGCCAAGGGTCAGGTCGCGCCTTTCAGGCGCCGCATCCGGGCCGCGAGCCTAGGCACCAACGGGTTCGCCAGGAGCAGCACGACCCAGAACAGCCTCGCGAACTTGGGTGCCGCGAGATAGGCGATCGGAATCGAGGCGAGGAAGACGACCGCTGGTGCCAGACCGCCTATCACCGCCGTGCGTCGACCATCTGCGCTCGGAGGCGGATCGATGAGTCCGCGGCCGGCGGCGACGATCCACACCACGGTGTAGAGCACGGCCACTGCCGCAACGTTGACCGCCATCAGGGCGGTGGGGAGCGGGAAGCTTTCGACACGGGGATCGCCGACTGCGGAAGTGCTGAACGGCAGCAGGACGATTCCGGCCATCAGACACAGGTTGGCGATGATGGTGGGAACATCGAGCGCGACGAAGTTCGCGACCATGCGGTGGTGCTGGAGCCAGCAGCTGGCAACAACGGCGAAAGCTATCAGGAAGGCGACGAACTGCGCGCCGACCGCGTTGCCGAGCGCGGCAAGGCTCGCGAAGGCCAAAACCCGGTGACTGATGTCAAGTGACGTCACCAGCAGCGTCATCGCGATGGCGAAGGTCGCGTCGAAGAAGGTGATCGCACGGTCGAACTCGGACTGCTCCCGTGTGTAGCTCATTCGTTCTCCTCTCGCGACGCGCCACCCCAAACGCGCCGGCTCTAGGCCAGGCTGCCTACCGACGAGAAGCGGAGCCGACGGGTCGACGTTCCAGACCCTGATAGCTCCAGTCTTGTCCTGCCCTGCACGGCGCGACCAGCACGCGGGTCCACACGTCACAAAGCCCTCTTCCGGCGCGGAAGAGGGCCTCAGGTGGAGTACGTCGAACGGCAGTAGAACTAACCTCGATCTTTCGTCTGGCCGCCGCGTGAGGCGTTGATCCGGTCGGTGGGTGCGGATCTCCTCGGACGCAGCGGTTATCGCCGGCGCTGTGTTCGCCGGTTCTCCGAGGGTCCTGGGTTGCCGGGGCGGGGTCACTGGGTCAGCCGGGTTGGAGGGCTGCCCAGCCGGTGTCGATGAGGTCGTTCCATGGCCAGCCGCGGGGCAGGCGGAGACGTCGTCGGCGTCCGCTGCGGATGATGCGTCCGGCAACGCCGAGCAGCCGGAACCGGAGCCGTTTGGGTTCCCAGCGTCGGGCTGGATGGTCGTGCCAGGCGAGCGTCTGGGTCCAGGCCAGCAGATCCGCGGCCAGGGCGATGATCTCCAGCCAGATCTGGTTCTGAGCGAAGCGATGGAAGGGCAGGTTCCGCAGCCCGGTGTCCTTCAGGCCGCGCATGCGGTCCTCGGCGCGGGCGCGTTGCCGGTGCCGGACCTCAAGGGCGGCCAGGGTCCAGCCGGGGCCGCGGGTGTTGGTGGCAAAGCAGGTGATCCGCCATCCTTCGTGGTCGGTCAACCGCAGCTGGGCGCCCGGGTGGGGACGTTCGCGGCGGCGAGAACCCGCATCCCCTCGGGCCACCCGCGCAGCGTGGCGGGCAGGTAAGCGGTGAGCTCGGCGACCTGCGCACCCTCACGGGGGTTGCCGTCGCCGTCGATCGCAGCCCGCCACGCCTGCCGCGGCAGCTTGCTCAGGGCTTCGACGACCGGCGGCATCCCGTAGAACCCCACCGAGTACTCCAGCCCGAGGTCGGTGATGTGGTGCAAGAAGTCCTTGACGCCACCGCCGGTGTCGGTACGGACCACCACGTTCCCCCGCTCGGCCTCAGGCAGCTGCGCCAGCGCCTGATCCAACACCGCGATGTGATCCGCGGCGCAGTTCGCGCCAGCCGACCCGGTCCGCAGCATCCCGGCCACCGTCTCGCCGGAGCCGTCTTCGCCGTGGTCGACGAACGCGAACAGCGGATGGAACCCGAAGCCGCGTTTGAACGTCGGCGCGGCGAGCTCCTTCTCGCTGTGGGCGGCGACCAAGGTGGCGTCCATGTCGATGATCACCTGCCCGCCCGGGTGGTTGGCGACCGGGCGACGGCGGGCCCACACCCGGTCCCGAGCAGCTGCACGCGCTGCCCAGATAGCGGTGAGCGCGGCGTCGACATCGCCGGCCAGGGCGGCGACCAGCCGCGACACCGTGGGATCGGAGGCCACCGGCCCGAACACCTCCGGCTGCGCGCGGACCACCGCGATGTCGGCCAGGCAATCACCGCCCAGCGCGACCGCTGTGGCGACGTCGAGCAGCACCTTGCCCGGGTCATGGGTGGCGCGGCCCGTCGACCACGGCGACAACGCCACCGACAGCGACCGGCCCAGCCCAGCGAGCTCGATCGTCCGGCGCAGCAGGACCCCACCAGAGGAGGAGACCAGCGACCCGCGGGCGGGATCGAGAACCAACATCGGGACACCGTTACGCTTCACCTACGGAGTGCCTTCCGCTCGGAGACCTTGAGACTTCGCAATCACAAGAATCCCGTGCCGGACAGGCACTTCCGTGCGTTACGCGCCGTACTCAACCCCGGCGACGTGAAAGCGCGAGGCTAATGCGTCCTTCGTCTCGTGGGCGATGGGTCCGCTGTCACCGGCCGACGCCCAGAAGGTCGCCCGCGCGGTGCGACGCGCACACCGTCGCCAGGTGGCGGGCGTCGGGAGGACAGTGCACGGCGCTGCCCTGGACCTGGCGGAGCCGTCCGGCGAGAGCACGATGACCCTGCAGCAGCTGTTGAACCACGCCGCGGTCGCGGGCTAGGCGTCAGTCACGGTGCGTGAGGCCGTAGCCGAGCATGCGCGGGTGGGCGACGGTGCCTGACGCGGCTGCGGATGGGTGCGTTCCGGCTTCGCCAGGATGGAGACGCAAGGGGCGTGGTGACGCGGCCGGCGAGCTCGTGGGTGCTGGAGGCGCTGACAACCCGCTCGGGCAGCGTCGGCCGGCCGGTGACTCGCCGCGAGGTCGAACGCCAGCTGGTGGCCCTGGGTCCTCGGTACTCCACGCGAGCGGTTTGCAAAGCCTTGGCCGACCTCAGACTCGACCCACGGTCTGGGGTGGTAGCCGACATTCGCGGCCGCTACCGAGTCCGCGACTGACGTCCAACCACGGCGGTCACACTACGTGCTGCACAAGCCTCTGACCTGCAGTTTTGCCCTGTTCAGTGGCGACTGGCGCGCTGGGGCTCCCAGCCATTCACTCAGCCGAGATGCGGGTGGTGCACTTCCGGTCACGAATAGGCACCGCGGACTAGCCCGGCACTGCGGCGCCGCGCTTGGCCGCTTCAGTTCAGTCCCTGGATGACGGTCGATGCCAAGACTTTGCCGTCCTGAACGTAGTCCAGCCTCAGCACGTTGCCGCCGGGACCGACGACGGTGAATGACTTGGCGAAGGCGCCGTCGTGCACGTCGATGGTGGCAACGGCGTACTTCGCACGGCCGGGAGGGCCGTCGAGCACGTAGGCCTTGATTGCGCCCGCGTCGACGAGGGCCCCCGATCCGGAGACCACCGCTCCGGACACCCTCACGTTCGGCCCGGCCGGAGTAACCGGCAAGGTGCGGTCCAAGGCCAGGGTCGCGCCGACGAAGCGGACGCCACGCTCGACGGACACCGAGGAGGTCGAAGCGGTGGGGCCGGACATCGCCCTGGAACCGCAGCCAGCGAGCGCACAGACAGCGACCGATCCTGCGACGACCAACGCCGCGATCCTCATCCTGAGTCCGTTCACACCCATCGTGTCTCTCCTCACCGGGGGACAGTTCTACCCGGTCGCTGGCCCGATCACAGGGACGTTCTTGGGAACGGGGTAGCGGTCGGTCCGGTAGCAGGAGCGGTTCACTTCTGGATGACAGAAACCGGTGACGATGCGTTTCCCTAGAGAGTCTCCAAGCCGCACTCGCACGTAGGAGACTTTCAGCACGCCGGCGCATGACACGCCACGTTGAAGAACGCGCAATGTGATGTGAATGGACCGGCTGGTTGAGGTGACGATCGGCCGCGCGAGCGAGTCACACACACCGTGGTAGTACTGAAGAAGCACCGTCGATGATATCGGTGATGACTCGATGACCGTCCAGGGCGCCTTCTCAACGGTCGCTGAGTGACCGCAACCGCCCACCAGAGCGGCGGTGCCGAGTGCCACGCAGAGCGACCGGACCCTGACCCCCGTGTTGCACACGCTGTAAGGGTGCTCCAAAGCCCCGCACAGTGACAACCAGAATGCGCGGATCTGCCGCGGATGGTGAGCCTGCGCGTCCGTGCTTCAAGGCAGCCGGGCGCTAGCAGCGGACAGAGTCGTCTGGCTGGTCTTCGCGTGTCGGTCCGGCCAGTAGCACCACCCGATCATGGCCCAACCAGTGGTGGCCGAGGCGCTCCCACCAGCCGGACCGCAGTTGCCTGCGCAAGGCCGTCCGTACGATGAGGGCAACGTCCTGCGCGGTGGAGAGCTGGTCGACCGAGCAGTGGAGCAGGTACCGCAATCGTGGCGTGGCGGGATCGGTCCAACGGAACTCGACGACCACCATCTCGTCGAGGTAGGCCAGGTCCACAAGCTCGAACCACCGCCATGTCTCCGGCTCGAAAACGGGCTGACCAACCCCCGTTGCTGCACCTGGGGGTGGGACGAGGGGGTGCCACCCGACTCGGTCCAAGGAATCCGCGTCGGGACCCGCCGCTGGAGCGTCCACGCGCTCCGCCTCGTGCAGCAGCACGGAGCGGACCGCATCGAGTACCTCTTTGACCTCCATGCCGCCATCGCACCCCATACATCTCAACCTATCCACCCAGTCACCTAGCGTCCCTGGTTCCTCAGGACTGGCTGCCACCAACGACGCGGCCGCCCAGCGCCGCTCCGGCTTTCACGGATTTGCCTCCGACAGTGAAGCGCGGTCGTGCCGAGATCCGCGCGTAATTGGACATGCACCGCAGTGTGCCGGGTAGGCGATTGGCTCGCACTCATTGCCGCGGATGGTGCGATCTCAAGCAGCACGCACCGATTCCGCGGCAAGTTCGACAAGCCCAGGCCGTGTTGGGCACCGATGAGCCCGTCCCTACCTAGCCGTGGCCATTCCCCGCGTGAGGACGCGAGGTCACGAGAAGCCCCACGACCGAGACGATCGTCGGGATGATAACCAAGAATCCGGTCACTGCGCAGACGGCGAGGCACAGCCTGGAATGCCACCGCAACCGGTGCGCCTCGAACCATGCGCCAAGGGCGGCCGCAGCCAACGTGAGCACGGCCGGAACCAAGGTCCGCCACACCACCTCGGTGGCTGTGTCAGCGACCCGGCCGCCGACGCTGACAGTCGGGAACAGGATGCTCACGTTGGTCTCCATCAATGCCAAGACCATCAGCAACGCCAAGACCACGAACATCCGCCAGCGATCGGCTGGGCGGTCGCCGTGGGCTTCCCCTCGTAGCGTGGAGACATCGCCTTTGAGGAGATGAACGGCGATGGCGAGGAACTATCGGAAGTACGACGAGGACTTCAAACTGGGCGCGGTGGCGCTGGTGGTCGAGACCGGTAAGCCGATCGCGCAGGTGGCGCGGGAGCTCGGGGTCAACGAGGGCACGCTGGGCAACTGGTGTGCGAAGGCTCGCCGTGATGCCGGTGAGGGCAACGGGGAGCTGAGCGAGACCGAGCGGGCCGAGCTGGCTCGGCTGCGGAAGGAGAACACCGAGCTGCGGATGCAGCGTGATGTGCTCAAGCGTTCGGTGGCTCTCTGGGTGGACGAGGCGATGGGCCGGTAGCCGTGGCCGGGTTCATCGCCGCCCAGAGGGCAGAGTTCGAGGTGCCGCATGCGACCGCCTGCCGGGCACTGTCGGTGTCCCAGGGGTGGTTCTACAAGTGGCAGCACGGCGATCCTTCGCCGGCCCACGCACGCCGAGAGCAGCTCAAGGTTGCCATCCGGCGGCTGTTCGCCAAGCATCGCGGCACCTACGGGTCGCCGCGGATCACCGCCGACCTGCGTGATGAGGGCTGGCGAGTCAGCGACAACACCGTCGCGCAGCTGATGCGCGAGCTCGGTCTGGCCGCCCGCCGGAAGCGGCGGCGCAAGCAGACCACTCGGCAGGGCCGCGGGAAGTGGCGGGCACCGGACCTGATCGGCCGGAACTTCGCCACCGATCGGCTCAACCACAAGTGGTACGGGGACGGCACCGAGATCCCCACCGATGAGGGCAAGCTCTACCTGGACTCGGTCTTGGACATGGGCTCGCGGCGGGTCGTCGGGTTCGCTGTCGGTCAGCACCACGACGAACCCCTGGCCACCGCAGCGCTACGGATGGCGGTCGCGGTCCGCGGCGGCAAGGACAACCTCGGCGAGGTGATCATGCATACCGACCAGGGCAGCGAGTACACCGCGAACAACTTCCGGGCGGCCTGTGTCCGGGTGGGGATCGCCCAGTCGATGGGCCGGGTTGGCTCGGCGCTGGACAACGCGGTCATCGAGTCCTGGCACTCCACGATCGAGTTCGAGCTCCGCCAGCTCGAGCACTTCACCACCAGGGCCCAGGCACGTCGACGGCTTGCCGCCTGGATCGAGGAGTACAACCTCGACCGGCGCCACTCCGCGCTGGGGATGCGTTCACCGGTCGCCTTCGAACTCCACCTCGCGGCGGGCGACGTCGACCAGCGCGCAGAACACCAGGGAGCCGCATGAGGACCACTCGGCTCGCGCACTCCCAGGATGGCGTCGTCCTCGCCGGCCTCAAGGCCAAGCCCTTCGGGTGGCCTCCGGCCAGCCTTGACCCCGGCTGCGGGCGCCGCCCAGGAGCAGCGAGCGGGAGCCGAGGATCGAGCAACCCACAAATCCAGGTCTCCACGCCTTCAGGGGATTGCCGCCGGGATGCTTCGCTTGCTCGTCTTGCATGAGACCCCCGTCGTGAAGCACCAGAACTTCGTTGGCGCCATGGTGCCACGTTTTGCGCAACCCTGACGCCCACTCCACGCGCGCGACCAACGGCGCGCGCCGGCCCGGGCGATGGAGCTCTACTTTCACGGATATGCCGCGACCCGCGCGCCCGCCCCGACCGTGTGACGACGTTCCAGGCTGCCGCCAGCAAGCGAGGAAACACATGTGAGTTATGAGTCCGGCGCATGGACGGCCGCTTTGGTCAATCCGCGTTCAGGTCGTCGTCGGAGGCCCGGCGCTCCACGCGGCGATGAGGACAGCAACGGCGATGACAACGAATATGAGTACCGCCAGCAGCTGGCCCTTGAGCCGCCGGCTTCTCTCCGTGTCGCCGCGCATGCATGCATGGTCGTGCAGCTTCCATCGGACGTCTAACGTCAGTGTCGATGTCGATCCCACGCATCGGGCGCCGCCCACTCGAAGATTTCCGTCGACGGCTACCGAGTGTCCTACTGACATGCTTGTTATGCCTGTGATCTCCCGGGACATTTCGACCAGCCGTTGTGGCTGCCTGTCGACGGAGCTGGAGGCCTCGAGATGTCCTTGCCCGATCCGTGCCTGATTCGTTCTCGAGGACCGTCCGGGGAGCCGGTGGTGCGGCTGGGGGTGCCGCTGGTCGACGACTATCTGGAGTTCCTGCAGGGCCGGTGCCGGCCGAACACGGTGCTGGCCGCGGCCTACGACCTGAAGGTGTTCTTCGCCGTGGTCGCGAAGTCGCCGGCGGAGGTGGTGGCCGCCGACGTGCTGGGGTTCATCACCGCCCAGCGCACCGGCCGCGCCAGCATGGTCGCGGTGCAGTCGGTCGATGAGGCCACGGCCTCGGCGGGAGTCTCCACGAGCACAGTGGCGCGCCGGTTGTCGATCGTGTCGGGGTTCTTCGCCTACCTGCAGGCCCGCGGCGACGTGGCCGCGAACCCGGTGCCCCGTGGGCTGCCGACCCGCCGGGAACGGTCCCGTCCGGGGCAGGGCGTGCCGCTGACCCGCCGGGTCCGCAGGCTGCCGCGGATCCTCACCCCGGCCGAGGTCGACGCGCTGACCGCCGCGCTGCGCACGCACCGGGACCGGGCGATGGTCGCGGCGATGGTGCTGGGTGGGCTGCGCCGCTGCGAGGTCCTCGGGCTGCGGCTGGAGGATCTGCGACCCGCCGAGCGGCGGGTGTTCATCGCCGACGGCAAGGGCGGCCACCAACGCCTGGTGCCGGTCTCGACCCGGTTCTTCGCCGCGGTCGCGGCCTACCTGGACAACGAGCGGCCACCGGGCAGCACCACCGACCGGGTGTTCGTGGTGCTCAAGGGCCCCAGCCGCGGGAACCCGTTGTCGGCCAAGGGATTGGACGTGGTGCTCACCGCCGCGAGGCGTCGCGCCGGGCTGGTCCACGGCACCTGCCATGAGTTGAGGCACACCTGCCTGACCCGGCTCCGGGAGGCCGGGATGGCACTGGAGGCGGTGCAGGCCCAGGCCGGGCACGCCTCGATCGAGTCCACCCGGATCTACCTGCACCTGGCCGACGACTGGCTGGCCACCCAGTACCGCAACGCCGCCCAAGTTCTCGACGCCCAGCTCTACGCAGCCGGCGGCGACCGATGACCCCGATGACCCACACTGCCGCCGCGCCGGTGCGGGGCCGCAACGGGATGGCGACGCTGCCGTCCTGGCAGCAGTTCGAACCAGCGGTTCCGCAGATCGTGGACACGATGCGCCGCTACCTCGACCAGATCGGCTGCGTGCTCCGGCCGGGCAGCGTCACCGGGGCTGACCTGGCGCTGCGCTCGTTCGCCGGCTTCCTCGTCGAACAAGCCCCCGAGGTGGTCACGACCGCGCAGGTGACCCGCTGCCACATCGAGGACTACAAGCCCTGGCTGGCGAAACGGCCCGGGCAGAACAAGCCACGCGTGTCTACTGCGACGCTGGCGCATCGGCTCGGCACGCTGCGGATGTTCTTCGTCCGCATCGACGAATGGGGTTGGGACCAGGCACCCCCGCGGGTGCCGATGTTCCCCGGCGACCTGCCCCGCCAAGACCACCCGCTGCCCAAGGCGCTCGACGACGCCGCGGCCGCGAAGCTGCTCCGCGCCGCCCAAGCACAGCCGCGGCTGCTGGTCCGGGTCACCGTCGAAGTCCTGCTGCGCACCGGGCTACGGGTCGGGGAGTTCACCGCGCTGCCTGCCGACGCCGTGGTTCAGATCGGCGCCGCGCCCTGGCTGCACGTCCCGGTCGGCAAGCTCCGCGAGGACCGCTACCTGCCCCTGCACCCACAGCTGGTGCAGCTGATCGACGACTACCGCACCCGATACGTCCCGGCCGATCATCCGCTGCTGCTGCCCCGCGAGAACGGCCGCGGCGCCGACCGACACTCGGTCACCCGGATCCTCAACAACGTCGCCGCCGCGGCCGGACTCGGCCACATCCACCCCCACCAGCTGCGACACACCCTGGCCACCCAGGCCATCAACCGGGGCATGTCGCTGGAGGCGATCGCCGCGATGCTCGGGCACCGCAGCATGGACATGACACTGCGCTACGCCAAGATCGCCCACCGCACCGTCGCCGATGAGTACTTCGCGGTCACCGACCAGGTCGACGCCCTATACGCCCAAGCCCGACAGCTGCCCGCCGCCACGATCGGACCCAAGATGGCCAAACTCCGCCGCGAGCACCACCGGCTGCTCGGCAACGGCCACTGCACCCGACCGGTCGAGCTGGACTGCGCCTTCGAGGACATCTGCGAGAACTGCAGCTTCTTCCAGACCAGCATCGAGTTCCGCCCCACCCTGCAAGCCCAACACGACGACGCCGCCACCAAAGGCCAACACCACCGCGCCGCCCTCTTCGCCAAGCTCCTCACCGACCTCAAGGAGACCGAAGCATCATGACCAAGCCGGCCACGGATCACAGGCATAATGCCGCGTTGTGGTTGTTCCACGAACCGCAAAATCTGCGGCTCGTGGGGCAGTAGTGACAGGGTGCTGTCTCATGATTGATGACGCCGCGAAGGACGACCTGTACAACTACCTGAAGCACGAGCGTGCGGCGGTGCTCGCCAAGCTCGACGGGCTGTCCGAGTACGACGTCCGTCGCCCGTTGACCGTGACCGGGACCAACCTGCTGGGCCTGGTCAAGCACCTGGCGACATGGGAGGCGAGGTACCTCGGGGAGGTCTTCGGCCGCCCCTTTCCTGAACCCCTGCCGCGGTGGGACGTCGAGGCCGAGCGACTCGCCGCCATGTGGGCCACCGAGCGCGAGTCCCGCAGCGACATCGTCGAGCGCTACCGACGGGTGTGGGACCACAGCGACGTGACGGTGGACGCCCTCACCGAGGATGCCACGGGCCGTGTGGCCTGGTGGCAGGACGCCCAGGTCCCGTTGTTCAACATCCTCGTCCACCTGCTTGCTGAGACCAGTCGGCACGCCGGCCATGCCGACATCCTGCGCGAAGGACTCGACGGAGCGGTGGGAACCGACGCGGCGGGCATGGCCGAGGAGCGGCACGACCCAGCCTTCTGGGCGGTGCGGCGCGAGGAGATTGAGGCGGCAGCCAGGTCAGCCAGCGGACCGTTTCACTGATCAGCCGCGGAAGGGTAAACGCGCAACTCCAACTGGGAATCGGGACCGCGAGGGTGGTGCGGCGCAACTACGCGATCACGCAGAAGAGGTTGCCCTCGGTGTCAGCCAATACGACGAAGTCGGCGTCCTCGGGATAGGTCCACTCGACGCGGCTCGCGCCCAACGCGACGAGGCGTTCGACCTCGGTCTCCAGATCGGAGTTGGTGCGGTCGACCCACAAGTCAAGGTGCGTACGGTCGCTCTCGTCGAGGTGGATGCGTACCCCCTCCCCGTGGGGCGAGGCCAGGAAGTCCGGCGCATCCGCCTGGGGCTCGTAACCCAGCGCCTCACTCCAGAACTTGGCCGCGCTTCGCGCTTCACCGACGTTGAGCACGATCACTTTCGCCTGGACACCCAACAGGTCTCCTTCCCTACCGCCTTCGTTTGGGCCTCATCAGCCTCGCACGACCGCCGGATCGGGTTCACGCATCTGCCGCGGTGGTGAGCCTGCCAGGTCCGTTGCCTGAATTCGAGCCAGCCCAGGGTTATCCCATGGTCTCCTCGAGGTCCTTGCGGTAGCCGATAAAGGTCTGCGACCAACCGCTCGGCGGTTCCGTCGGTCCCGTCTGGGTAAAGCCGCAGCGTTCCAGAACGCGACGTGAGCCCACGTTGGAGACGGACGCTCGCGCGGTCACCGTCCTCACCCCTCGCGTAGCCGCGATCTCGAGTGCCTCGATGACGCCCGTAGTCGCGAGGCCCCTGCCTTGGGCGTGCTCGGCGACTCGGAAGCCCAGCTCGGTCACGTCGGGACGGTCGACATCGCTGATGTTCACGCGACCCAGGACTTCGCCCTCGGCGTCGACGAGGACAAAGTACAAAGAGGTGCCCTCCCGGTTCTCGAGTACCCGACTGGCCAGGCGGTCATCGAAGTGCTCGAAGTATTCGTCGCCGCGGTCACCAACTCGCGCGGCGAAGAACGTCCGGTTAGCCCGTTCGAACCGTTCGAGCGGCCGGGCGTGGGTGGTGGAGAGGAGCTCCATTCGGGTTGTGGCGTTCATGGCTCGAAGCCAACCACACGTGCGGTGCTCCGCTCATCCGGATTTCCAAGGCTCGCCACCCAGGGAGGCGACCGCCAGCCCCTGTGTCGCCTGCCTCTCCTCGTCAACCGTTCGTGTGATCCTTCTCGATCGCAACGGCGGAGGCTGAGAAGAGCGTTGCGGCGGCGAGGCCGCCCCAAAGGCCTGTCGGACCGTGGGGTGCGAGCGCGGTGATGACCGCCGGGGAGACGGCGAGGCCGAAGCCCGTGGAGAGCTGGAAGCGGGCGAGGGCGCGTCCCACGGCATGGGATGGGGCGAGGTGGGTGACGAGCGCGGTGGCAGTGCCGGCATAGATGATCTCGCCGAGGGTGCAGACCACGGACACCACGGCGACGGCCGGGGCACCCCAGCCATCTCCCAGTGAGGTGGCCCCGAGGAAGCCGAGGTACGACGCGGTGAGCACCACACCACCCAAAGCCAGCCCGGTCCGCCGGGAGTAGCGGGACATCAGGACCGTGACCGGAACCTGCAGGCTGACCACCAGGACCGTGTTGGCCACGAAGATCGCCGCCGACCACACCGCGGATGCGTGCAGCTGGGTCACCAGGACCAGCGGCAGCGCGATCTCGGGGACGTTGAGGCAGAAGGCGTAGACCACGTTGGCGGCCAGCAGCGCGGGCATCCGAGGTGCTGGCCCCTCCGCTCTGTCCTTGGCCGGGCCGCCCGCCGGACAGGCCCGGAGGCGGACCGACCATGCCAGGGCTGCCGCAGCGAGATAGGCCGACCCGGTGACGGCTGCCAGCGCTTGCATTGCGGTGCTACCGCCCGCCAGACATACGGTGGCGAGCAGGGCGCCCGCACCCAGGCCGGCGTTGCGCAGGGCGCGGCCAGCTGCGAGAGCGGTGTCGCGTTCCCGGCCGTGAGCGACCGTGGCCACGAGGGCTGCGTGGGCGGCCGGCCAAGCCTGGTTGCCGATGCCGTGGAGTAGCACCGCCATCGCGAACAACCGCACGTTCCCCGCCGGAGTGGCGAGCAGCAGCGCCACGCCCGACGCCCTCACCAGCATCGACGCTGCCACGACCGTGCTGCGTGCGCCCCGGTCCAGCCACCGGCCCACCGCGGGCATGCACACCAGACCCGCTACGACGCCGACCGTCATGGTGATCCCAGTGACCGGCGCGGACAGCCTGAGCACCGTCACCCCGTAGAGGAGCAGAAAGGGCCTCAGCAGGCCGGTGCCTAGCGCGTCCACGGTCAGTGCGACGGCGTAGCGGGGACCTCCGGAGGCACGGATCAGGGCACGGGGCTGGATCCCGGTGGTGGTTGCCATGGCGCCAAAGGTGCGCTTGACCTCCGCACCGGGCACGCCGGTTGACGGACTCCGTCAACCGACGCCGTCGTCGACCGTCCGGTCGGCCATGATGAAGGGGTGACCCTGAGGATCGACATCACCGATCTGCCTTCCGAGCGGCTGCGGTTCGCCGCCTCCCCGCTGGCCGAGCTGACCGCGATGCTGCACGTGCTGGCCGAACCCGGGCACCATCCGCAGCTCGCCGGATGGGCCGCGGATGTCTGGGCCGGGCTGCCGCAAGCGCTGGCCGAGCGGTTACGGGAGGCAGAGTTCCTCTGGCGTTCCTCGCAAGCCGACTTCCTCATCCCCGCCCGACCTCGGCCGACCCTCGCCGAGGAGCTGGACGATGTGGACCGCCTCGACGACGAGACCTATGTGACCGCCGCCCTGGTCACCACGTGCGGTGGCAACGGGGTCCACATCTCCACGCCGTCGCCGCTCACCGACCCGACCGCGCGCCAGAGGGCCCTGGACCTTGCCCAGGCCCGCGGCGCGGCGCAAGCGGAGTTCGCGGAACGGCTGCTCGACGACCCTGCCGCCGTGCGGGCGCGCGTGCGCCACACCCTCCAACAGTGCGCCGAGGCCTTCTTCGACGCCGCCTGGACGGACGTTGCGGCGAAACTCACCGCCGACTTGCGCGTGAAGAAGGATCTGCTGAAGCGCCAGGGCATCGGCTCGGCGCTCGCAGCCGTCTCCACCGCCATCACCCTGGCACCCGACGGCGACTGCATCATCGTGGACAAGCTGCAGGACAAGGCGACGGCCGCCCACGGCACCGGGGTCACCCTCATCCCTAGCGTCTTCGGGCGTCCACACCTGGTGGCGGTCCACACTCCCGGTTGGCAGCCAGTGGTGCTGTACCCGGTGGCCGAGCCAAGTGCACCAGAGCCCATACCGCTGGAGACGATCACGGAGCGGCTGGAAGCACTCGCGCATCCGGTACGGCTGCGGCTGCTGCGCACCCTGACCCGCGGCCCGCACACCACCGGTGAGCTGGCCCGCACCTGGGAGCTCTCGCCCCCAGAGGTTTCCCGCCACCTCGCCGTCCTGCGCCGCGCGGGCCTGCTCACCGCCCGGCGGCACGGGCGCTACGTCCGCTACACCCTGAACCTGCCAGATCTGACGGCGTTAGGGACCGACCTCCTGGCCGCCGTACTGCGCTGATCCCGGCGACGAGAACAACTGAACCGCCCGAGGTCAGGGAAGCTCTGTCGCCCGATGCCAGCGCATCCGCCCTTCGGGGCTCGCCGCGACCGCTCAACCGATCACTTCTGCTGCCCAGGACTGGAGGCGGCCTTGTCAACGCCGACGTCGCACCACCAGGACGACGTAGAGGGGGTGGTCAGGCTTGCGTCGGCAGCCGCGCCAGCGCGGCGGCCACCGTGGCCTGGATGTCAGCGTCCTCCCACTGGTGGTCGACGACCTTCCCGCCCAGGTAGGCGTCGTAGGCTGCCAAGTCGAGGTGGCCGTGCCCGCACAAGGCGGTCAGGATCACCTTTTCCTCACCGGTCTCCGCGCACCGGCCTGCTTCCTCGACGGTTGCCGCGAGCGCATGCGTGGGCTCCGGTGCAGGCACGATGCCCTCCGTGCGCGCGAACAGCACTCCAGCAGCGAAGCACTCGGTTTGCGGCTTGGCGACCGCCTCGATCTCGTTCGTCTCGTAGAGGTGGCTGATCAGCGGGCTCATCCCGTGGTAGCGCAGGCCACCGGCGTGGATCGCGTCCGGCACGAAGTCGTGGCCGAGGGTGTGCATCTTCATGAGGGGTGTCATCCCCGCCGTGTCGCCGTAGTCGTAGGCGTAGGTGCCCTGGGTCAGTGAGGGGCACGCGCTCGGTTCCACCGCCAGCATGGTCGGGTTCATGCGGCCCGCCCACTTCTCCCGCAGGAACGGGAACATCAACCCGCCGAAGTTCGACCCGCCACCGGTGCATCCGATCACGAGGTCGGCGGTCTCCCCCGCCTGGGCAAGCTGGAGCAGCGCCTCCTCGCCGATGATCGTCTGGTGCATCAGCACGTGGTTGAGCACGCTGCC